>CAYQRN010000176.1:0-9406 GCA_964419995.1 uncultured Planctomycetia bacterium | reverse complement strand
CCGCACCTCCTGCGAGTCCGGCCTCGCCCACGCGCCAGGCGCCCTCCGGCCTCCCTGCGCGCAGGAGGATCCGGCCGAGCTCGACGAGCCGCTCCGTTCGGCGGGGGTCTCGGAGGGCGACGGCCACGAGGACTTCCTCCGCCTCCGTGGGGCGATTGAGCTCGAGAAGGGCCCGGGCCAGGCGGACGTGGTCGTCCGTGCGGGACTCGGGGATCACGGGGCGCCGCCCGAGGAGAGCTGCCGCTTCTCCGAGGCGTCCGGTACGGCGCAGGGCACCGGCCACGGCTGCGAAGACATCCACGTCGTCGGGCCAGTCGCTGAGGAGCTGGCGCCCCGCGTCGATGACGGCGTCGTCACGGCGCTCGCGGACCGCGATTTCGAGGAGCGCCTTGCGGGACGGCGCATGGGCCGCGTCCACGGCAAGGACGCGCTCGAAGTGGCGGCGGGCGGAAGCGAGGTCGTTGAGGCCGAGAGCCGCCTCGCCGAGGAAGGCGGGGATCTCGGCGTTGCCGGGTTCCTCCTTCCCCGCCGCCTCGAGGATACGCACGGCCTCCGTCCAACGCTTCTGGCGGAGGGCGAGGAGTCCCGTGAGGACCTGGACCTCCGTCATGTCGGGGAACCGGCGGCGCGGATCCCGGAGCACATCCTCGGCCTCGAGGAGCCGGTTCTCCGCCAGCAGGAATCGGGCATAGGAGAGAGCCACCGGGATGTTGCTGCGGTTCCTCTGATACTCGACGCGGGCCTCCTCGAGGGAGGAGATCCCCGTACCCTGCGCGCGGTAGAGCCCGATGAGCGTGTCGCGGATCCGCTTGTAGTCCTGGGAATTCCGGTTCGTGAAGCGTGTCGAGAGGGCGTCGAGGAGGTCGCGCGTTGCCGTCTCCGTCCATCCGAGACGGTGCATGCAGAGCGCGCGGTCCACGTGGATCTGGGAGCGCCATGGCGCGAGGTCGCGGGCGATGTCGTGGTAGACCGCCGCCTTGTCCAGGTCTCCGAGGGCCTCGAGACAGGCGGCCACGCCCGCGGCGAAGAGGTGGTTTCCGCGGTTCAGCGTGTAGGCGCGCACGAAGAGCTCGTGGGCGTCCCGCGCCTGCCCCCGGGCGAGGAGGATGCGGGCCTTGAAGTACGGCGGCCGGCCGGCCTCGTACGTCTGCGCCTCGAGAAGCGCGTCGAGGACGGGCTCCATGGTGGCGAGCTGGCCCGTCGCGTCGAGGATCTGGCAGAGGCGCATGTCCGCCTCGAGGGGATTCCGGGCCCGGGGGCGGATGTCGCGGAGCGTGGTGGCGGCGGCATCGAAGCGGCCGGCGCGCTCGTGGATCTCGGCGAGGAGGAGCGCACCCTGCTCGAGATCCGCGGCGTGATCGCCCGCGGACTCTCCGGAGGGCGGGCGTGTGGCGAGAAGGGCCTCGAGATCGGAGGCCGCGGCATCGGCGTCGCCGCGCGCGAAGGCGAGGCGGGCCCGCTCGAGGCGGGGGCGGGAGCGCTCGGGGGCGAGCCGGATCGCGCGATCGAAGTGTCCGAAGGCCGCCGTGATCGCGGCGTGTGCGGACTCGAGAAGCGGAGCGATCTCCGCCCGGTGCTCGAAGGACCAGCGGCTTGCCACGCTGTCGAGCCATCCGTCCCGGGCCGCGGGCCAGTCCGAGTCCCGGGACGTCGTGGCGCGGAGGATCGCTGCCCGCTCGGACCGCGCTGCCTCGGAGGAAACCGTGTCCTCGAGGAGGTCGAGGGCAAGACCCCGCCGGACCTCGGCGGCAACCCGGTTGACGCTGCCCGCCGTCTCGGCGATGACGGCCGACTCAGGTCGCTCGCGGGCGGCGCCCCCGATGAGCTCGAGAGCGCCGTCGAAGCGTCCTCCGGCGACGAGGATGTCGGCTTCGAGGGCCAGGGCTCGGTCGCTCCAGTCGGGGACGTCCCTGAGCCGCCGGGCGTCCCGGAGCGCGCCATCGATGTCGCGGAGGTCGAGGCGGGCGCGGCAGAGCGCCGCGATGTCGGCGGGCAGGGCGGTGCCCTGCTCCACGGCGCGGGCGAGGAGGGGCACGGCCTCGCGCCAGGCGTGCGCCTCGATCCTCCGGCGGCCCTCCGCCAGCGGATCGCCTTCGCGGCAGGCCGTGAGGGCGAGGAGGAGTGTGAGCGCCGCGGCCATCGTCGCGGAGCGCGGTCGGGGGATTCCGTTCACGTCGGCCTCGCGTTCCATGTCCGTCAGGAGGAGGAAGCGGAGGATTCCTCCGCTTCCTGGAAGAGTCCGTACTTGCGCATCTTGTTGAAGAGCGTGCTGCGGTTGATCCCGAGAGCCCGGGCCGTGCGGGCGCGATGTCCTTCATGCTGCCGGAGGCAGCGGAGGATGAGCTCGCGCTCGGGGAGTGCCAGCGCCGATTTGAGGGAGCAGATCGCGCCTTCCGGCGGGACGCCTGCGGCGTCGCCGGTGACCTTCGGCGGGAGATCCGCCCGGCCGATCGTGTCCGTGACGGCGAGCACGACGGCGCGTTCGATGGCGTTCTCGAGCTCCCGGACGTTGCCGGGCCAGCCGTAGCGGCAGAGAAGCGCCAGCGCCTCGTCGTCGATCTGACGCACGGCCTTGCGGTGCTGGAGCGCGTGTCGTTCGAGGAACGCCCGCGCGAGGTGGGGGATGTCGGCGACGCGATCGCGGAGCGGCGGGACGTCGATGACGACGACGTGGATGCGGTAGAAGAGATCCTGGCGGAAGCGGCCCTCGCGAACGGCCGCCTCCAGATCCGCGTTGGTGGCGAGGATCACCCGGACGTCCGCCCTCCGGGTCTCCTGGGATCCGAGCCGCTCGAACTCGCGGTCCTGGAGGACGCGAAGGAGCTTCACCTGGAGGGCGGGGCTCGCATTGCCGATCTCGTCGAGGAGGATCGTGCCTCCCTCCGCCGCCTCGAACTTGCCGACGCGGTCCGAAAGGGCGCCCGTGAACGCGCCCTTCGTGTATCCGAAGAGCTCGCTCTCGAGAAGCGTGTCGGGGAGGCTGCCGCAGCTCACCTCGACGAAGGGGCCGTCGCGCCGCTCCGAGCGGTGGTGGATCGCCCTGGCGAGACGCGTCTTCCCCGTGCCCGACTCTCCGTGGATGATGACGGTGGCCCGGGTGGGCGCCACGATCTCGATCATCTCGAAGATCCGGCGCATCGCCGGGTCCTGCCCGACGAGGGAATCGAGCTGGAAGCGGCCGAGGATGTCCGCGCCGCCGGGCCGGCCGTCGCCGGAGCGGCCTGTCTCGAGGGCGCGCTGCGCGCGCCGGAGCAGCTCGGCGTCATCGACGGGCTTCAGGACGAAGTCCCTCGCGCCGAGCTTCATGGCCTCGACGGCCGTTTCGATGGACCCGTAGCCCGTAATGACGATGACCGGGAGCCGCGGGGCCATCCTCCGGATCTCGGCGAGGAGGTGGAGTCCGCCGGCCCCGGGGAGGTGGAGGTCGGCGATCACAAGCCCGGGAAGCCGCCGGCGGAAGCCGGCGAGCGCCTCCTCCGCCGTCGCGAACTCCGCGACGGGGAAGCCCGCGTCCCGGAAGAGGGCTGCGAGGGAGCTCCTCACAAGGTCATCATCATCGACGATGGCGACGAGGGACGGCCGCGCCATGTTCTCCCGGGCGGTCATGCGCTGTCTCCGGCCGGAGTCTCGTTGCGCGATGGGCGGGGATACGAGATCGTGAAGCGAGCACCCGTGCCGGGGCCATCCGAGGCGGCCGTGAGGCGGCCGCCGTCGCGTTCGACGAGTCGCCGCGCCAGCGGGAGCCCGAGCCCCGTCCCGCCGCGGCGCGTGGTGTGGAAGGGCTCGAAGATGCGATCTGCGTCGGCGGGCTCGAACCCGCGGCCGCTGTCCTCGACCTCGATCTCGAGCATCCCGGCCCGGTGCCGCGACCGGATCACGATGGTGCCGCTCCCACCGGAGGCCGCGCAGGCGTTGCGGAGGAGGTTCAGGAGGGCTCCGCCGAGGGGCGACGGGACCGCCTCCGCGGGGTCCTCGAGGTCGAGGATGATGCGGGCGCTTCCGCGGAGATCCTCCGCTTCCATGCGGCATTCCTCGACCACGGCGGCCAGGGTCCGTGCCGGCTCCCGGACCGCCGTGTCCCGCGCGAATCCGAGGGCGCCGCGGAGGACCTCGATCATGCGGTCGAGTCCGAGGAGGGCGGCGTCGAGGTCGTCCCGCAGGGGCGACCCCTCGCCGGAGTGCGTCCGGGCCTGGCGGACGAAGCGGCGCACCGCATCGACGGGGTTGTTGAGCTCATGGAGCACGCCGGCGAGAAGGCGTCCCATGATGGCGAGCTTGTCGCTTTCGGCGAGGCGGGCTTCGAGGAGCAGGATGTTCCCTTCGGCACGCCGGAGGGCCGACTCGGCGGCGAGGATGCCCGGCCACAGGCGAGCATCTTCGGGCAGCGCCACGAGAGAGCCCCGGGTTCCCGGATGGGGATTCTCGGCGGCGAGCACGAAGGCGATGACGAGGCCGGGGCATCGGGAACGGATCGCGTCGTGTCCCTCGCCGAAGGCATCGCGCCGGAGATCCACCACGGCGTCACGGATCTCCGTCCCATGGAGGCGAATGACCTCGGCCGCATCTGCTGCGCGGATCGTCTCGATCCGGCCACCGAGCCGCCGCGACCAGACGTCCGTTCCGTCGAGAAGCAGGATCGCACGGAGCGGAGTCACGACTGAGATCCAGCGAAGGACTCGGTGACGACGCCGTCGCAGGGTGTGGACGGACGACCCGGCGGCATGTGCAGAAAAATCGACATCAGCGGACCGAGTATAGTCCCCGGCGGAAGCCCGCCGCAAGGTCGATCTCGACGGATCCTCGTTCCACTGCATCCGCTACGAGCTTCGAAATGGCAAGGGTTTAGGCTTGAGCGAAAGGCCGGGAGAGGGGGCGGCGCGGTCGCAGGCGATGGCGTCCGATGCCCCTCGCCTGCGCGAAGCCTTGGCCGGACAGCGCCTTGCGTTTCGGCGGCCGGCAACGGCTCAGAAGACGCAGATGGCGAGGGCGTTGGTGATCCCGAAACCTCCCGGAGCCACCGGGTCCGCCATGGCGCCCTGGAGGGTGACAGTTATGGGAAGCGGGAACCCGGCGGGGATCGTTGCGGCGAAGGGAGTGGGGACGGTGACGAGATTCGAGAGATCGAGGAACGCGAGATTGCCGAAGGGCGTCGCCTGGACCGCGCTCAGGCAGGGGATGCCGAGGGTCGCCATCACGGTCGCGGGCGTGCCGGCAAGGACGTAGGGCGGCGGCGTGATGGCGACATGGAGCGTCTGACCGACCCCGAGGTCCACGATCCGCCGGTCGCCGCCGTCGACGTTGTCGACGAGGATCGACGAATGCGAGCCCGGCGGCAGGCCCTGGTAGCCGCCCGCTCCGGGCATGCCCGGGCCCGGCGGGTCTCCGAAGGGATCCGTGATGCGTACGCCGTTGAGATCGTCGTCGGGTCCGCCTGTGGGTCCGCCGAGTCCGAGGGTCACGTCGGAGGCGTAGAGCGTGAGCGGGGCGGGCCCGACGTTCAGGTAGAGGCCGCCCGGCCGCACCGGCACCATGGTGGCGCCGGAAATGGCCATGCCACCGTTGGCTGTAGGTGAAGTCCGAGAGAGCGAAAGCACGACGGCGAAGGGGAAGACCATCACCGCAAGGGCGTCGATGTCGTCGCCCGGAACGAGACCCAGAACGGCTCGGGACAGGAAGACGATGGGCGTGCCTCCCGGCATCGTCTGCATGATGATGTCGCCCTCGCTGAAGACGGCCGGGGCCCAGGCGGCCGAGAGGAGGGTGGCCGTCGGAGCGTCCACCGAGTACCAGACGGGATAGACTGGCCGCGAGCGGTTGTTGTGCCAGATAAGGGCGTCGAGGTCCACGTTCTGGGGAACGCCGAGGGCGTCGGTCCGGAGGAACGGACCCGCAAACCCCCCCGGCGCCGTGGCGGTCACGGCGAACGTGTCGCTCGCCGCCCCGTTGCCGAGAGCCTGGAGGTTGATCGGCGTCCCGGGGATCCCGATCGTGCCTGGCGTGACCGTGTATTCGATCACGAGCCAGCGGCATCCCACGGCGCCACCCGTGGGAGGGAGGGGCGGGAACACATCGAGTCCGTCGGCGAAGGCGTCGATGTTGCCGCCCGGGGGGATCCCGAGCGCCGTGCGCGAATAGAGGACTCCATCACCGGAGCCGGCGATCCCTCCGGCGATGCGATTCGAGCCGGCGACGACGATGTCGGCGGCGTCGTAGGGTGGCGGAATCGGGCTCCCGGGCGAGTAGGATTCGGTAACCGATTGAGCGCCGAGCGGCAGGGTGAAGAGGACGGTGAAGAGGGTCGAGAGGAACCCTTGAGACGGCTTCATGGCGGTCTCCTCCGCTGGCGATTCTATGGTCTTGGGCCGGTCATCGGCTCTCCGCGCCGGAATCCCGGCGTGGCAGGGGGCACGCGAACCGCACGCCCATCTCGGGGATGCGCCGATCCGGAGTCTCGGAATTGCGATTGGCGGACCGGGCCTGCGCGCAGTCGAAACGCCAGGAGCCTCCGCGGAACACGCGGCGGCTTTCGGCGGACCCGGCGGGCGGTTCGCGCAGACCGTCGCCGTGGCGCGGCAGGCTGACGTCGTAGTCCACGTAGACGTCGCGACACCATTCCCACAGGTTCCCGTGCATGTCATGGAGTCCGAAGAGGTTGGAGTCGAGGGACCCCACGGGCAGCGGTCCCTTGTACGGCCCGCTGCCGGGCGGCATGCCGGGGGTGGGAACGCGCACGTCGTAGGTGTTGGCGGACCCGGCCAGAGCTTCCCGCCCGTCGCCGCCGTGGAAGACCGTCTCGGTGCCGGCCCGGCAGGCATACTCCCACTGGGCCTCCGTCGGGAGCGCGAGTCCATAGAGCTCCGCCACCCGGACGCACTCGAGCCAGGTCACCTGATCCACGGGATAGGAGAGATCGACCGGAGTTCCCGCGTGACGGCCCGGCCGCGTCCCCGGCCGGAAGAAGGAGGGATTGGCCAGGGCAAGCGCGCGCTCCCACTGGCCCTGAGTCGTCTCGTGGGTGGCGATCAGGAACGCGTCGAGCGTCACCTCGTGGACCGGCAGCTCGTCCTTCTCCGAGACCCCCGACCGCTGGGGCGCGCCCATGAGAAAGCGTCCCGGAGGCAGGAGCGCGAGGACGAGTCCCGTGTCGCCCCGGATGACACGGCGCCCCGCCTCCTCATCGCGCAGCGGCCGCTCGCCGCTCTCGACATGCCAGAACTCGAAGAGGCCGCTCTCCGGATTGCGTCCGAGAGGCACGAGCCCCGTGATGGGCTCGAGGCAAAGACCGCGAAAGGCCGGCGCCGCTGCGATGGCTTCGAGACAGGTCGTCCACGCATCATGGTGGTCCGTCACCGACCTCCGGTAGATCGTCGCGGCCCGGGAGAGCCGTAGCCGCAGGGTTGCGACGAGCTTCTCGAGGTGGTTCCAGTTCTCGTGGAGCTCCGAGAGCACGCCATCGAACCACTCGTCCCGCGGATCCTCGTACCGCGGCGGGGCGCCGCCCGCCCGGCGCGCGCGAAGGGCGCGGAGCGCTGCCTCATGGGCGCTTCGGTTGCGCAGGAGGCGCTCCGCCGTGTCGATCCAGGCCGCGAGGCGGTCGACCTGGTCCGGATGCGTTCCCGGAAGCTGCCGTTCGGTCTCGAGGAGGATTCGGAAGTCTCGCGCGTCCGCCATCTGGGTGACCTCGCGGAGTCGCGCCTCGGCCCGTTCGCGGAGCTCCGACTCCCGGGCAAGGAACCGGAGTGTGAGCCCGAGACCGCCGAGAAGCAGGAGGAAGATGACGCCGAGGCTTGCGGCCACAGCCGGATTGCGGCGGCAGAATCGGCGCAGGCGGTACGCGGCGCCCGTCTTTCGGGCGAGGATCGGCCGGGAGTCGAGGAAGCGCCGGAGGTCTCCGGCGAGGGCGTCCGCCGAGGCGTAGCGGCGGGCCAGGTCCTTCTCGAGGGCCGTCGCGAGGATCACGGCGAGATCTCGTGGGAGTCCCGAGACGAGCCGGCCCGGCGCCACGGGCTCCTCGTCGCGGATGGCCCGGAGCAGGGCGGACCGCGTGGGGCCCTGGAACGGCAGCCTGCCCGTGACGGCGCGGTAGAGCGTCGCGCCCAGCGCCCAGACGTCGGCGCGCCGGTCCACGCGATGGACCGGCCCTTCGATCTGCTCGGGCGCCATGTACGCTGGCGTCCCGAAGACATCGCCGGGAGCCGTGAGGGTGACCGCTCCCGGCACATCGAGCCGTGCGAGGCCGAAGTCGAGGATGACCGGATCGCCCCCGGGCGTGACCATGATGTTGGCGGGCTTCAGGTCCCGGTGGATGACCCCTGCCTCGTGAGCCGCGTGGACCGCCTCCGCCGCCCTGGCCACGAGGAGGGCGGCCTCGGCGGGCGGAAGCCGGTGGTCCGGGAGCGCGGCGAGTCGCGTTTCCAGTGTCGCGCCTTCCACGAGGCGGAGAGCGATCCAGGCCGTTCCGCCCTCGCGGCCCGTGTCGTGGACCGTGCAGATTCCCGGATGATGGAGCTGCGATGCGGCGCGCGCCTCCCGCTGAAACCGGGCGAGGGCGTCGGCGGGGAGACCTCCGGCGTGCTCGAGGACCTTGAGAGCCACGCGGCGATCGAGACGGGGATCCCTGGCTTCGTAGACAACGCCCTGGCCCCCGCGCCCGAGTTCGGCGATGAGCTCGTAGCCTCCAAGGGTCCGCTGTCCCGAGGCGGCGGAGCCATCCTCGTTGACGTCCGTGGCGCGGAGGTACTCCCGGGCCACGGCCTCCTCCGCGCCGGGGTAGCGGCGGAGGTATTCGGCGAGGTCCACGCGGCGCCCCGCCGCACGGTCGGCGGCGAGCTCGGCGAGGAAGTCGAGGACCACGTCCTCGGGCTCACCGGACGGCGTCGAAGGATCGGTGCTCGGGTTCAGGACCGTGCGGCTCCGAGAGCGGCCTCGCGCGTGGACGGCCTCCGGCGCCGCCCGTACAATGCCGCCATGGTACCCGGACGTGGGAAACCCGTCGATCCGGCGCCGGAGGGCGATGGCGCCACGGGGAACCTCGCCCGCGCCGCGCAGGAGGGTCGCGCCGGGAGCTTCGGAGATCTCTGGGCGCGCGTCGCTCCCGCCCTCTACGCCTTCGTCCGGCTTCGCATCCCGCCGGAGGTCCGGCCGCGCCTCGATCCCGAGGACGTCCTCCAGGAGGTGTGCTGCCGCGCCATGACGGCCTTCCGGCGTTTCGATCCGGAGCGCGGCTCCCCGCGGGGCTGGTTCTTCGGCATCGCGAAGAACGTGCTCAGGGAAGCCCTCGCCGGTGCGGCCCGGGGTGCGCGGCGCGGATTCCGTCCCGGCGGCGGAGAGGATCCGGAGAGCCTCGGTCGGATCCCGTCGGACTCGACGACCCTGAGCCGCCGCGTGGCGCGCGATGAGGGGCTTC
>CAYQRN010000175.1:0-9486 GCA_964419995.1 uncultured Planctomycetia bacterium | reverse complement strand
GGGGTCCGAGCCACGGAAGGAACCTCTGCCGATGGCCGCTGACCTCCGCGACGTGGCCATCGTCGGCGGGACCGGCTACGTGGCCGGCGAGCTCCTGAGACTCCTCGCGGGCCACCCCGTCTTCTCCGTCCGTTGCGCGGCGTCCACGACCCAGGCGGGGGGGGCCGTGACGGAGGCCTTCCCGCACCTCCGTGGGACGCGAGTCTCCGAACTCCGCTTCGCCGGCCTCGAAGCGCTCCTCGACGCCGTGACGCCCGGCCGACCTCTCGGCGTCTTCACGGCCACGCCCCACGGGACCGCCGCGGAGATCGTGGATCGCCTCCTCGACGCGGCCGCCCGGCGCGACGCGGTCGTCCGCGTCGTGGACCTCTCGGCGGACTTCCGCTTCCGCGATCCCGCCACCTTCCAGCGCATCTACGGGCGCCCCCACGGCGCTCCGGCGCGCCTCGCTGATTTCGTGGCGGCCGTGCCCGAGCACTTCGCGGGGGTCCCGGCGGCGCACGCGGCCCAGCCAGGCTGCTTCACGACCGCCGTGGTCATGGGCGCCCGGCCGTTCCTCGAAGCCGGTCTCGTGGAGGAAAGCGTGTTCGCGGCCGCCGTGACCGGCAGCTCGGGTTCCGGCCGCACGCCCGCGGCCAACACCCACCACCCCGAACGCGACGGCAACCTCTACGCTTACGCGCCCCTCGCGCACCGCCACGAGGCGGAGATGCGGATGCTCCTCGCCTCCGCCTGCGGGGGCCGGGAGCCCGACGTCGAGTTCGTGCCCCACTCGGGCCCCTTCGTGCGGGGGATCCACGCCACGCTGCGTTTCGTGCTCCGGGCACCCGCGCGGGCGGCGGACCTCGTCGACCTCGTGAACCGCAGTCCCGCCGCCGGTCCGTTCCTGCACGCGACGGAGGCGCCGCCCCGGCTCACGGAGGTCACGGGCACCAACCGCTGCCGCCTCGGGGTGGCCGTGCGCGACCGGACTCTCGTGGTGATGTCGGTGATCGACAATCTCGTGAAGGGCGCCGCCGGCGGCGGCGTCCAGTGGATGAACCGCCTCGCCGGACTGCCCGACGCGACGGGGCTCGACACGCCGGGATTCGGCTGGATCTGAGGCCGGGCATGGAGATCGAACGCATGGCGACCGGAGAGACGGCCGGCCCGGCGGCGCAGCCGGAACCGCTCCTCGACGTCTTCGAACCGGCGACGATGGAATCGGCGCGGGGGGAGGGCGTCCACGTCATCGACAGGGAGGGGCGGCGCTACCTCGATTTCTACGGGGGGCACGCGGTGGCCCTGCTCGGCTACGGGCATCCGCGGCTCGTGGCCGCCCTCGACGCTCAGGCGCGGCGGCTTTTCTTCCAGAGCAACGCCGTCGCCGTGGACGTGCGCCGGCGGGCCGCGGAGGCCCTTCTCCGCTTCGCCGGCGGACCCTGGTCCCGCGTCTTCTTCGTGAACTCGGGGGCCGAAGCCAACGAGAACGCCCTTCGCGTGGCGTTCCTGAAGACGCGGCGGAGCCGCGTCGTGGCCGTGGAGGGGGCTTTCCACGGGCGCACGGCCGCGGCCGCCGCCCTCACGCACGGGAGCGAACGGTGGTACGCCTTTCCCTCGCGGCCCTTCACGACGACCCACGTCCCCTTCGACGACGCGGCGGCCCTCGAAGCCGCCATGGAGAACGACGTGGCCGCGGTCATCGTCGAGCCCGTCCAGGGGATCGCCGGCGCACGCCCCCTCTCGCGGACCTTCCTCGCGGCGGCGAGGGACCTCGCCACCCGGTCCGGGGCGGTCCTCATCTTCGATGAAGTGCAGTGCGGGATGGGCCGGAGCGGGTATCCCTTCGCCTTCCGGGCTTTCGACGTCGTGCCGGACATCCTCACGACGGCCAAGGGGCTCGCAGGAGGCTTCCCGGTGGGAGCCGTGCTCCTCCCCGAAAGCCTCGCCGCGGCGGTGCGGCGAGGCGACCTCGGCACGACCTTCGGCGGAGGGCCCCTGGCCATGGCCCTCGTCGAGACCGTCGTGCAGGTCATCGGGGAGGAGGGGATCCTGCCCCGCGTGAGGGCCCTGTCCTCCCGTCTCATGGGCGCGGCGGGTCTCGGTCCCGTGGAGGCCGTGCAGGGACTCGGCTTCCTCCTCGGGTTGCGCGTGACGCGGCCGGCCCGCGACGTGCTGCGGGACCTCCAGGAGCGGGGTATCCTCGCCGGCGGCAGCCACGATCCGCGGGTCGTGCGCCTCCTCCCGCCCCTCGTCCTCGAGGACGCCCATGTGACGCAGTTCCTCGATGTCCTGCGGGAGATCCCCGCATGACGCGCGTCCTCACGCTCGATGACCTTGACGACCGGGTCCTCGCCGGGCTCCTCGCGGCCGCGCGGCAGTTCGAGATGGCGCCGAGGTCGCGGGCCCTGGCCGGGCGAGTCCTCGGTCTCCTCTTCCTCAATCCATCCCTGCGGACCCTCGCGTCCATGCAGGCGGCCATGGCCCAACTCGGCGGCTCGGCCTTCGTCGTCACCGCGGGGCAGGGGTCCTGGCAGCTCGAGACGCGGCGCGGCGTCGTCATGGACGGGGATGCCGCCGAGCATATCCGGGAGGCCATCCCCGTGCTGTCGCGGTACTGCGACGTCCTCGGCGTCCGCTGCTTCGCCGCGGGCCGGGATCTCGACCAGGACCTTGCCGATCCCGTGATCGCCGAGGTTGCCGCACTCTGTCCCGTGCCGCTCCTCAACCTCGAGTCCTCCATGGCGCACCCCTGCCAGTCGCTCGCCGACTGGAAGACGCTGGACGATCTCGGAGTCCCCGCCAACGGAGGGCGGTTCGTGCTGAGCTGGGCCGGCCATCCTAAGGCCCTGCCCCTCGCCGTGCCCGTCTCGACGCTCCTCATGGCCGCACGGCGCGGCATGGACGTCACGGTGCTCCGCCCCGACGGCTTCGGCCTGCCCGCGCCCGTCATGGCGGGGGCGGCCCGGCTCGCGGCGGCGGCCGGAGGGTCCGTGCGCGAGACGAAAGACCGCGAGGAGGCCCTCGAGGGCTGCCATGTCCTCTACGCCAAGTCGTGGACGGCGCCCGCGTTCTACGGGCGCCCCGCCGAGGAGCGCGAGCACCGCCGGAGGCAGGGGGACTGGTGCGTCTCCGAGGCCTGGTTCCGCGGCGCGGCACGCGGCGCTCGCTTCATGCACTGCCTCCCCGTGCGGCGCAACGTCGTGGTGGCCGACGAGGTGCTCGACGGACCGCGGAGCGTCGTGGTCCGCCAGGCGGGGAACCGCCTCCATGTCCAGAAAGCGCTCTTGCTCCATCTTCTCGGAGCGAAGGAGACCGTGTCATGACCGGTGCGACGGATCGCGATCTCGCCATGCGGGCTCTCCGGGCGGCCCTGCCCTACATCCGGCTCTACAAGGGGCGCATCTTCGTCGTGAAGCTCGGCGGCGCCATCTGCGGCGATGGTCCGCTGCTCCGCCACGTCGCGGAACAGGTCTCGATCCTGTCCGAGCTCGGCGTCCGTGTCGTCGTCGTCCACGGCGGCGGGCCGCGGACGACCGCCCTCCAGAAGACGCTCGGCATCGAGCCGCGCTTCATCGACGGGCGTCGCGTGACCTGCGCGCGGACGCTGGAGGCCGCCGTCATGGCCATCAGCGGCTCCGTCAACTCGGAGATCCTGGCCGCCTGCCGCGCCGCGGGCCTCGCCGCCGTGGGGCTCTCAGGCATCGACGCGGGACTCGTGGACGCGCGGCGACGTCCCGTGCGCACCCGGATGACGGAGTCGGGGACGGAGACGCTGGACTTCGGCGAGGTCGGCGACATCCTCGGCATCGACGCCAGCGTGCTCACGCGCCTTCTCGACGCCGGATTCACGCCGGTCGTGAGTCCCCTCTCCTGCGATCCCGACGGCCACATCCTCAACATCAACGCCGACACGGTGGCCGCCACCATCGCCCGCGAGATGCGCGCGGACAAGCTCATCTTCCTCTCGGAGACGCCGGGCCTCCTCGAGAACGTCGCGGATCCCTCGACGCTCGTCTCCTACATCGAGATGCGCGATCTCAACGCCATGCTCGACCGGGGCGTCGTCACGGGGGGGATGCTGCCCAAGATCCAGGCGGCCAAGGACGCTCTCTACGGCGGCGTGAAGCGGGTGCACATGATCGGCAGGGGACAGGACGCGCTCCTCCTCGAGATCTTCACGAACGAGGGCGCGGGGACTCTCCTCGTCATGGAGGGAAGCGAGGTCCGTCCGGAGGAGCACGGAAGCCCGTCGCGCCTCGACGCCCTCTGCGGGCGGGCGGAGCGCCCTCTGCGATGAACGACGGCGCGATCCTCGACCTGCACCGGGATCTCGTGTCGATCCCCTCGCCGTCGGGCGGGGAGGAGAAGGCCGCGGCCTTCCTGGCGGCCCGGCTCTCGACTGCCGGCGCGGAGGTACGGCGGATCGGACGCAACGTGTGCGCCATGGCGGGCAGCGGTCCCGTGCTCCTTCTCGATTCGCACATCGACACGGTGCCTGCGGGTCCGGGGTGGAGCCGGCCGCCCCTGCCGGCCGTCGTGGAGTCCGGACGCGTCACCGGGCTCGGGGCCAATGACGCGAAGGGGCCGGTGGCGGCCCTGGTCGGGGCGTTCCTGAGGCTTCGGAGGGAGCCGCCGCCGCTCCGCATCGTGCTGGCGCTCGTGTGCGACGAGGAGACCGGCGGCGAGGGAACCGAGACCGTGATGCCCTGGCTCGCGGAGCAGGGGCTCACGCCCGAGGCCGCCATCGTCGGCGAGCCCACGAATCTCGACATCGCCGTGGCCCAGAAGGGACTGCTGATCCTCGAGATCCGGGCGGCGGGGCGGCCCGTCCATGCGGCCCATGCCCGGCGGCTCGGCGCCGCCAACGCCATCCGGGAGCTCTGCCGGGACGTCCTCGCGCTCGAGTCCCTCGGTTTCCCGGAGGATTCGCTGCTCGGCCCCGTGACCGTCGAGCCCACAGTCATCGCGGGGGGATCGGAGCGGAACCGGACGCCCGCCGAGGCCGCCGTGACCCTCGACATCCGCTCGAACCCGCGCGAGGATCACGACGTGCTCATCGCTCGCGTGCGCGCGGCCGTGGCCGGCGATGTGCGCGTCGCGAGCCGCCGCCTCGAACCCCGCGCCGTGGATCCCTCCCATCCCTTGGTGGCGGCCGCGCGCCGCGCTCGCCCGGCGGCTCGGCTCTTCGGGTCGCCCACGCTCTCGGACTGGGTCCACCTCGGCCCCGTGCCGGCCATCAAGGTCGGCCCCGGCCGGTCCGAACGCTCCCACGCTCCGGACGAGTTCGTTCTCGAGGAGGAGATCCTGGACGGGGCGCACTTCTACGAGGCCACGGTCCGGGCCTATGCGGACCTGCGCCGCGGATCGGGCACGGGCGCCGCGTTCGCGGGGCCGGAGGATGGGTCATGACCACGCGTTCGCGACGTCTCTGGGATCGCGGGGAGCCCCTCGACGATCTCGTGCTCCGCTACACGGCCGGCGAGGATCACCACCTCGACGAGCGTCTCGTGCCTCATGACCTCCGCGCCTCGGCGGCCCACGCGGCCATGCTCGAGGCCGCGGGATTCCTGTCGAAGGCGGATCTCGCGGCCATTACGGGAGCCCTCGCGGAGATCGGCCGGTCCCACGCCGCGGGCGAATGGACGATCCGGCTCGAGGAGGAGGACTGCCACACGGCCATCGAGAACCGCCTCGTGGCCCTGGCGGGGGAGGCCGGGCTCCGGATCCACCTCGGCCGTTCGCGCAACGACCAGGTCCTGGCGGCCATCCGCCTCTACCTCAAGGATGCGACGGCGGATCTCGCTCAGCTCGCGGACGATGTCGCGGGGGCGCTGGAGACCCTGGCGCGGGAGCAGGGAGAGCTGCCGATGCCGGGCTATACGCACATGCAACGCGCCATGCCGAGCACGGTGAGCCTCTGGGCGCTGGGCTTCGCGTCGGAACTCCGGGACGACTCCGAGGGCCTTCGCGGCGCCACCCGGCGCGCGGATCGCTCTCCCCTCGGCTCCGCCGCCGGATTCGGCGTGCCGCTCCTCGCCCTCGACCGCCGCCACACCCAGAAGAGCCTCGGCTTCGGGAGCGTCCATGAACCGGTGACGGCCGTCCAGCTCTCCCGGGGCAAGGCCGAGGCCTCCGCCCTCTTCGAGGCGACCCTCCTCGGAAACGACCTCGGCCGCCTCGCCGCGGATCTCTGCCTCTTCGCCACGGCCGAGTTCGGGTTCGTGCGGCTGCCGGCGGCCTTCACGACGGGATCGTCGATGCTGCCCCAGAAGCGCAATCCCGACGTCCTCGAGCTGGCTCGGGCGCGGTCCACGGAGGCGCCCGCCGCCCTCGCCGAGATCCTCGCCCTCATCGGCCGACTGCCGTCGGGCTACCACCGCGATCTGCAGCGCCTGAAGGGTCCTCTCTTCCGCGGCCTCGACGGCGTCGCCGACACGGCCCGGGTTCTCGCCCACGTGATTCCCGGCGTCCGGTTCGTCGGCGAACGTCTCGCGGCGGCCATGGACCCGTCCCTGCGGGCCGTCGAAACGGCCTACCGGCTCGTCCGCGACGAGGGCCTGCCCTTCCGCGAAGCCTATCGGCGGGCGCTCGCCGGACTTTGAGCCCCCCCCGAGCGCCTTTGCTGGGGAGGACCCGGGCGTATCATGGGGGGCTCCCGCGGGACCGATGGAGCCTGGAGGAACACGATGACCGTGCACGCGTCGATGGCTCAGCGGAGAGTGCTGGAGTTCGAAGGGGGCGCCGCCCGGTCGCTCGCGATCCTGACGGTGGCGGCCTTGATCGCTCTCGGGGCCATGGCGCGCATCACGACGCCCCTGAGTCCCGTACCCATCACGGCCCAGACCCTCGTCGTGTGCCTTGCGGGCGCCCTGCTCGGAGCCCGCGGCGGCGCCCTTGCGGCAGCCGTCTACGCCGGGGCCGGACTGGCCGGCCTCCCCGTGCTGGCCGTGGCCTCCGGAGGACTCACCTTCGGCTACCAGATCGGGTTCGTCGCCGCCGCAGCGGTGGTCGGCTGCCTCTTCGAGCGCGGCGCCGGCACCAGCCTCGTCCGCGCTGCCGGGGCCATGGCGCTCGGGTCGATCCTGATCCTCGGACTCGGCGCAGCGGGCCTCGGTGTCGTTCTCGGAGCGAGCCCCGCCGAAGCGATCGACCTCGGGGTCCTTCCGTTCCTGCCCGGCGACGCGATCAAGATCGCCCTCGGGGCGGCCATCCTCCGGAGCTTCGGTTTCATCGCCGCACGCCGGGGCTGATCGGCAGAAAAAGCGACAAGCCCGCGGAAGCAAGCTCCCGCGGGCCCACGTCGTCCGACCACCGAAACCGGGCGCGCCCGCACAGCGCCCCCTTGGGACGCGCCCGGTCTCGAGATTCCGTCCGGCTCGACTTGACGGTCGTCTTGCCGTCCGGAACCCGTGGTGATCGTTTTCATTTCACTCGAGGAGGCTCCTCCGAGGAGTCCGTCCTTCACACCATCCATATCGGATTGGATCGGATGGTTATTTAGTCCACTTTGTACATTTTGTACTTTCTCGCCCCGATCATCGATGGACGGACGGCTGGTTCGGGACGCTGGGGAGTCGAGAGGTGCCGCGGAGGATCGCGGTCGCGGTGCCTCGAAAGTGAGTCGGAGCGGGCGGCCGCTCCGGGCCGCCGCTACTCCTTCTTCAGGGCCTCGGCCCAGTTCTCCATGTCGAGTTCCACCGGCACGATGAGGTGGGTCACTCGGGCGATGAAGCTCTCTAGAGCCTGGTTGAACCGGCTCGCGGCGGTGAGGTACGGGAAGTGACCTACGCCCTCGTCGAGCACGAGCACCTCCGCGCCCTTGATGCGCTTCGCCATCTCGCGGGCCTCGTCCACGTGGGCGAAGCGGTCGGCGTCCCCCACGACGACCAGGGTCGGCACCCGGACATCCTTGAGGATGTTCCGGACGTCCATCTTGAGCGTCTCGCGCAGGACGGCGCGAAGCATCTGCCCCTTGAGGGACCGGTGCATGGAGCGGATGAGTCGGAACACGACCTGGGCCGGATCGTCCGGGAGCGTGCGGGCCGCGAGTTCGGGGATGAGCTTCTCGTCGGGCATCCGGAGGAAGCGGTCGCGCTCGTCCGGCGTCCAGCCCACCTTGTAGCTTCCCGTCTGGGTGTAGCGTGCAGCGCCTCCCACTGTCACGAGTCCGCCGATGAGGTCGGGCTCCTCGGCTGCGAGGAGCAGCGCGGCGGCAGCGGAGCTCGAAGCGGCGACGACGACGGGCTTCTGGATGCCGGATTCCCGGATCGCCTGCCGGAGCGGTTCGATGAGCTCCCGGGGGTTCCACGGAATGCGGGCAGCCGGGGGGCGCGGCGTGTCGCCGCAGCCTCTCGGGTCGAGGGCGATGACGGTGCGCGTCCTCCCGAAGTACTGGATCTGGGCGTCGAAGGCGTGGCGCGAGAGGCCGAGCCCGGGGACGAAGACGAGACCCGGCGCGCCGGAGCCGAGCCGCGTGCACGCGAGGCCGCCGATCCGGGGGACCCGGGGCGCGGGAGGGGGTGGCGGTGTCGTCGGGCGCCGCGGCTTCCCGTGGCTCCGGACCGCGACCTTCGAGTTCGGCTTCACGCGCCGCGGGGCGACCTTGGCTTTCTGCGTCTTCGTCTTCATCAGGACACTAGCGGCACAGGGCCGCGTTCCGTTCGGTCCATGGAATCTGCCGGGCCGCCACGGTGCAGGCCCGGGCGAACAGGGCCGGATCGCCTGTGGCCCTGCAGAGGAGCATGCCGCCCTGCACGATGCAGAGCAGCGCCACGGCCAGCTCATCGGGGTCGGCCGAGGGCGGGAGGGATGCCTCCGTCCGCGCGAGCGCGAAGATCCGCGCGACGCGCCGCCGGAGGTCCGTCCAGACCTCGGCGAACTTCCGCCGGAGGTCGGGTTCGCCGTCGGAGAACCCGATGACGAGGCTGCCGAGAGGGTGTCGCTCGAGGCCGTCGCCGCGGCCGGCGGAAGCCTCGAGATCCTTGAGGAACCTCCGGATGCGCGCCCGGGCTGTCCCCGGAAGGTCCAGGGTCTTCGCCAGGAACTCGCGGCGGAGGCGGTCGTGGATCTCGTCGAGAACGGCGACGCCGAGGGCCCGCTTGGACTTGAAGAACCAGTACAGGGAACCCCGGTTGACGCCGCCCGTTCGGGACACCCGTTCGAGGCTTGTTCCCCGGTAACCATGTCTCGCAATGAGACTTGTGGCTGCCGCGAGGATCCGATTGCGGGTGTCCGAGGCCACGATGACTCGTCAGGTTATGAAGGAGGCCGAAAGGCCCGGCGGGCGCCGCGGCCGGCACTATGTTAGCTGTTTAACTAAGTCCCTGCCGAATGTCTACGCGGAATCCGCGGAGGTCCCCCGCATTTTTTTCCGGCGTGCGGCGGCCCGACACCCCGCACGGCGTCAAGCCCCTGCGAGGCCGACCTTTGGGGCGGAGGCGGGATTCAGCCCTGGGGAAGGGGCCCCAGGCGCACCAGAACAGAGAAGCGACGCGCAGCGGAGCG
>CAYQRN010000174.1:0-9520 GCA_964419995.1 uncultured Planctomycetia bacterium | reverse complement strand
GCGTCGCGCCTCACGCTCAGCGTCCCGACCGCGCGCCGTCCCGACGGCTCGCCGCCGGCCCGAAGGATGAGGTCCACCAGAGCCTCGGCGAAACCCTCCGCGTCCCCCTGGAACGTCCGGAACATCTCGAGGACCGCCCGATCCGTCCCGTCCAAGGCCAGAGGCGTCGAGACATCCGTGATGTAGGACAGGATCGATCGGTTCTCGAGGCTCAGGACGAGGTCGAGATCCGCGAGGAGGGTCGGTTCCATGGCCATCCCTCAGAGCGCCAGCGTCTGGGTGAGCCGCACGATGGCCCCGGGGATCACGCCGAGCCCGAGCGTGGGCACGACGAAGGCCCCGAGAAGCAGGATGCCCCTCCGGGGCAACGCCAGGACTTCATCGCCGCCGGGCTCGAGATACATGTTCCGGAGCACCCGCGCATAGTAGTACACCGAGATCGCCGTGTTGACGGCGGCGGCCAGGGCCAGCCACACGAGATCCTGCTGCACGGCCACCATGAAGAGCTGGAGCTTACCGGTGAACCCTCCGGTCGGCGGGACGCCGATGAGCGAGAAGAGGAAGACGGCCATCCCGAAGGCCAGGAACGGGCTCCGGCGGCCGAGGCCCCGGTAGGCCTCCACGTCCTCCGAACCGCCCGGTCGCGAAGCCACGACCGTCACGACGAAGAAGGCCCCGAGGTTCATGAAGAGGTAGACGAGCATGTAGAAGGCCACGACCTCGTAGCCGGCGGGTCCCGCGCCCTTCCGGTGCAGGGCCGCCACGCCCATGAGGAGGTAGCCGGCGTGGGCGATGCTCGACCAGGCCAGCATGCGCTTCAGATTCCTCTGGAAGAGCGCGGCCAGGTTCCCGACCGTCATCGTCAGCACCGAGATCACGGCGACGATGAGGCCCCAGTCCACCGAGGCGAATGTTCCCCCGGCAAGCTGGAGTCGCCCCGACTCCGGAAACGCCCACAGGAACCGGATCATGACGGCGAATCCGGCGCCCTTGCTCGTCACCGAGAGGAACGCCGTGAAGGGAGTCGGAGCCCCTTCGTACACGTCGGGACACCAGAAGTGCATCGGGAACGCCGCCACCTTGTAGGCAAAGCCCGCGAACGTGAGGAGGCACGCGACGAGGAGGGTCGTGTCCGTGAGTCGCGAGGCTCGGAGCGTTCCCGCGAGGGCGCCGATGTCGAGCGATCCCACGAGTCCGTAGAAGAGCGACAGTCCGTAGAGCATGAGCCCCGCGGCGACGGAGCCGTAGATGACGTACTTGAGGCCGGCCTCCGCGCTCCGCCGATCCGATTTCCGGTACCCCGCGAGGAGGTAGCAGCAGAGGCTCGAGAACTCGATGCCGAGCACGATCATCAGCGCGTTCCGCGCCGAGGCCATGAGAAACATGCCGAGCACCGATCCGAGGAGCAGGGCGTAGAACTCGCCCATCCGACGCCCCCGGAATCCGTCATAGAAGGCCACGATGGGGATGGCGGCCGCCGTGCCAGCGAGAAAGAAGGCCTTGAACCAGCTTCCGAAGGCGTCGTTCTCGATCATCCCCGCGAACAGCGTCTTCTTCTCCCCCATCCGCCCCGACGCGAACAGGGCCACCGCAGCGGCCACCACCGTGCCGAAGGCGGGCCACGCGAGGCGCGGCGAACGCTCCTTCCGGATGAACAGGTCCGCGAGGACGAGGAGACAGATCCCCGCGACGAGGATGAGTTCGGGTACGATCCAGCCGAGATCCGCGGCGATCTCCGAGACGAAGGCCCGGAAGCCCTCGGCGTCGGGCGCCGCTGTCGCCAGGAAGCCCATGGCCTACCGCGCCCCCGTCACGGAGAGCAGCATCGACTGAAGCGACCCGTCCATGACCTTCAGGATGAGGCTCGGGAAGACCCCGAAGAGGATGCAGAGCGCTCCGAGCGGCGCGAGCGAGAGCCACTCCCGGCGGTCGGCGTCCGGGAACTCCGCGTAGCGCGCATCCAGCTTGCCCATGTACACGCGCTGGACCGTCCAGAGGATGTAGGCCGCCGTGAGGACGATGCCGGGGATCGCCGCATACACGATCCACCGCGGCAGCCCGAAAACCGCCGGTGTCGCCGCGTGGAGCGTGTCTGACTGCCACGCCCCGAGGAACACGAGCGCCTCGGAGATGAACCCATTGAGTCCCGGGAGTCCGAGCGACGCGAAGAACCCCACGATGGCGAGTCCCGTGTACTTCGGCATCGCGACCCAGATTCCCCCGAACCTGTCGATCTCGCGGTGATGCGCGCGGTCGTAGATGACGCCGACGAGGAGGAACATCATCGCCGACGACAGTCCGTGGTTGAACATCTGGAGCGCCGCTCCGTTCACGCCGGCCGGCGTCAGGGCCGCGAGCCCGAGGAGGACATAGCCCATGTGGCTGATGGACGAGTAGGCGACGAGCTTCTTGAAGTCCTTCTGCGCCATGGCGCAGAGGGCCCCGTAGATGATGTTGATGAGGCCGAGCACGCCGATGAACAGCACGAACGTCTCGCTGCGCGCGATCTCCGGCGCCATGGGATAGCTGAAGCGGAAGAAGCCGTAGCCGCCCATCTTCAGGAGCACGCCGGCCAGGATCACGGACGCCGCCGTGGGCGCCTCGACGTGCGCATCAGGGAGCCACGTATGGAAGGGGAACACGGGCACCTTGATGGCGAACCCGAGGAAGAGCGCGAGGAAGATCCACTTCTGGAAGCCCGGATCGAACTGACCCGTCCCGGCCGCCTCCACGAGAGCGAGCACGTTGAAGCTGTGCATGTCGCCGTGGAAGTAGAGGGCGAGCATGGCGATGAGCATCACGACCGAGCCGACGAGCGTGTAGATGAAGAACTTGATCGCGGCGTAGATCCGGTTCGGCCCGCCCCAGATGCCGATCAGGAAGTACATCGGCAGCAGCACGATCTCCCAGAAGACGTAGAAGAGGAAGAAGTCGAGGGCGAGGAACACGCCCGTGAGCCCCGTCTGCAGGAGCAGGAACAGGGCCATGTACCCCTTCGTCCCCTTGTCGATCTTCCAGGAGTAGATGATGCAGATGACGCCGAGAAGCCCCGTCAGGAAGAGCATCGGGAGGGAGAGCCCGTCCACCGCGAGGAAGTACCGGATGTTGAAGGCGTCGATCCAGGAGACGTACTCGGCGTAGCGCAGATTGCGCGTGAGAGCGCTGCGCGACGCTGCGGCGAGCTCCCAGCACTCCTGCCACACGGCCACGGACCGGCTTTCGCGCCCGGCGCCGTCCGGCGTGTTCCGCAGCGGAGCGAAGCGTTGCGCGATGGCCGTTCTAGCCTCGGCGGGGGCGCGCGCTCCGAGGGACTCCACGAAGGCCCGATCCTCGGCTCCGAGCGTCGCCAGCCGCTCCGCCCGCACGGCGGAGAGCTTCTCGGCCACTCCCTCCCCTCCGTCCTTCCGGTAGCCCAGGGTGATCGCGAGGATCACGGCGAAGGCGGCCACGGTGCTCAGGAGCGAGATCCACCGCACGGCCGCCCGGTTCCGGTCCGGAACCAGGAGCACGAGGACCGCCCCGATGAGGGGAATGAAGATCGACAATGTCAGGAGCATGATTCGCAGGTCTCCGTCCCGCCCCGGCAGGCCGGGGAACGGGTCTCCGATTCCATGGGCCGGCAGCGCGTCCCGCGCCCCGTCCCCGCGCGATGAGTTGTCTGTGCGGCGCCGCTCATGCGGTGCCTTCCCCGGCGGCATCCCCGGCCCGCTGGCCGGGGGTCTCGACGCGGCACTCGCCGCTGTCCCTTCGTCGCGACTCGACGTGATGGTCTGCGGGCGTCACCGTGTCATCCTCGTCATCAGAGCCAGCGCGCCGCGGCCAGAGCGATGACCGCAATGAGCGCCATCGAGAAGACGGTGAGGCGCACGTAGTCCTGGATCCGGCCGGTCTGGACCCGGCGCATGGCCTCGCCGGCCAGCAGCACCGTCTCGCCGGTGCCACGCACGGCGCCGTCCACGCCTTCAGCGTCCGCCCGGCCCGCCAGGAAGGCGACCCCCCGTGTCACGACGCCCCAGAGGTTCACGAAGGCATCGATGACATGCCGGTCGAAGGCGCGCATCGCGCCCATGAGGATCCGCACGAGGCGCACCGGACCGTTCAGGTAGAACCAGTCCACGTAGTAGAGGTTCAGGAGAACCCGCCGCCATGCGGCGAGGAAACCGGCCCGCCCCACGAAGTCACGTCCGACGTTCTTCGAGAACACCCACCAGGAGAACAGGATCCCGAGCCCGGCCACGGCGATGGACACCGCCATCGTCGGGACGTGCGCCGCGTGGTGGGCCTCGGCGAAGTGCTCAACGACCGCCGTCCTGGCTTCGCCGTGCCCGCCGGACTCGAGCGCGTGCCACGACGCCGTCTCCGACCAGATCCGCCGCGTCGCGGCGTCTCCCGTCGACGGAGCCGTCATGAGGCCGCCCACGAGCACTTCGTTGTTGACCCGGGCGGGGAACCAGCCGGTCCCCGGCCCCCCCGGAAGGGCGATGCCCGCGCCGAGGACACCCAGCACCGCCAGGACGATGAGCGGGATCGTCATGGCAGGCGGAGACTCGTGCGCGTGGTCGAAGCGGTGGTGGTCCCGAGGCTTCCCCGTGAAGGTGAGGAAGATGATCCGGAACATGTAGAACGCCGTGAGGAAGGCCGCCGCGGCGCAGAGCAGGAACGGGACCGAAGACGCAGCCGTCCCGTGGTGGTTCCAGAAGGCGAGAGCCTGCGTGAGCACCGCCTCCTTGCTCACGAAACCGGAGAACAGCGGGACGCCCGCGATGGCCAGCGTCGAGAGGAGGAAGGTCCAGAAGGTGATGGGCATCTTCCGGCGGAGACCCCCCATCTCCGGCATCTCCTGGGTGTGCACGGCGTGGATGACCGAGCCCGACCCGAGGAAGAGGCACGCCTTGAACATGGCGTGGGTGAACAGGTGGTACATCGCCGCCGTGAGGCTCCCGACGCCCACGGCCATGACCATGTAGCCGAGCTGGGAAACCGTCGAGTAGGCGAGGACCTTCTTGATGTCCGTCTGCGCGAGGGCGATGGTCGCCGCGAAGAGCGCCGTGAAGGCCCCGGTCCCCGCCACGACCCAGAGCGCCGGGCTGTCGAAGTAGTTTCCTTCCATGTAGCCCGCGCCGGCGAGCAGGGGGAACATTCGCACGATCATGTAGACGCCGGCGGCCACCATCGTCGCGGCATGGATGAGGGCCGACACGGGCGTCGGGCCCTCCATCGCGTCCGGGAGCCACACGTGCAGCGGGAACTGGGCGGACTTCGAGACGCACCCGAGGAAGATCATGATCCCCGCGAAGGGCAGGAGATCGCCCCAGACGCCTCCCGCGTTGCGGACGGACTCGAAGATGTCCGTGAAGGCGAAGGACCCCGTCACGGTGAACACGGCCATGAGCCCGATGAAGAAGCCCGTGTCGCCGATGCGGTTCGTGAGGAACGCCTTCTTCGCGGCGGACGCCGCCGACGCCTTCTCGAACCAGAATCCGATGAGGAAGTACGAACACAGTCCCACGAGCTCCCAGAACATGTAGAGCAGGAGCATGTTGTTCGTGATGACGAGCCCGAGCATCGAGAAGGTGAACAGGGCGAGGTACGCGAAGAACCGCGGATAGCGGGGGTCGTCGTGCATGTACCCCGTCGAGTAGAGGTGAACGAGGAAGCTCACGAGGGTCACGACGAAGAGCATGACCACGGTGAGGTTGTCGACGAGGATCCCGGCGGATATACGGAAAGAAGGCGAGAGCTCGATCCAGGTCGCCGTGACGCTGACGGGTTCCATCCCGTGGGGCGCTGCGAGGACCTTCGTCACGAGCAGCCACGCGGAGATGAGGAGCCCCGCCCCGACGGCGGCCAGAGGGATGAAGTCCCCCTTCCGCGGAAGCCGCGCGCCCGCGAAGATCTGGACCGTGAAGGCCAGAAGCGGCAGGCACGTGACGAGGAGCGCGAGTGTCGCGACCGTGTCCATAACCCTTTCTTCCCCACCGCTCCCCGCTCCCGGGCGGGAAACGGTACGTCCGGCCTACTCCCGGAGTTCCCGGGCTTCGTCGATCCGGATCGTGTTCGTGTTGTGGTAGATGTTGAGGACGAGCGCCAGCGCAGCGGCCGCTTCGGCCGCTGCCAGGATGATGATGAAGAGCGTCACGATCTGGCCGTCGAGTCGCTCCGGCGCCGAGAACCTGTTGAAGGCGACGAAGTTGAGCCCCGCGGCGTTGAGCATGAGCTCGATGCCGATGAGCACGGCGATCGCGTTGCGGCGGACCATGACCACGGCCGCGCCCAGCGCGAAGAGGACCGCCGACACGACGAGATAGTGCGTGAGGCCCACGTGCGCGAGGAACGGCATCAGCTGTCCCCTCTCCGCCGCGCGATCATGGCGGCGCCCACCAGGACGACGAGCAGCAGGACCGAGATCATCTCGAACGGCAGGATGTATCGGCTCATGAGTTCCGTACCCACGGCCGCCACCGTCGGACCGCGGCTCCCCGCCTCCTCCCGCCAGCCCGTGCCGGCGACGACGCCGAGGAGCCCGGCCCCGAGGAGCGCCGCGAGGAGGAGCGCCGGCGCCCACCCCGTCCGCCGCGCCGTCCTGCGGACGAGGACCGGGTCCCGGTTCGTCAGCATGACGCCGAAGAGGATGAGGATCATGATGCCACCGATGTACACGAGGACCTGCGTGAAGCCGAGGAAATCGGCGCCGAGGAGGACGTAGAGGCCCGCCACGCCCGAGAGGGACAGGAGGAGCCAGAACGCCACGCGGACGATGTCCCGCGAGAGCAGGATGAACAGCCCGGGCACGGCGGCGGCGGCCGCCAGGGCGTAGAAGGCCATGTCCTCGATCTTCACGACAGCCGGACTCCCATGCTCTCTTTCCGCCGGCCTCAGGCCTTCGGCGGTTCCGGAGGCTTCGCCGGCCCCGGGGCCGGCGGCGCCGCGGGCTTCGGGGCCGCGGCCTTGCGGGCCGCCGCCTCCGCCGCCTTGCGGGCCTTGACCTCCGCCGCGAGCTTCTCGATCTCCGCGTGCGCCGCAGCCTCGCGGCTTCGATCCTCCTCGGTCCACGGCCGGTCCGTGAGGAGGTTCTTGACGCCGTTCGCGCGGGTGTACGCGGCGAGGTCGAACTCCTGTCCCATGTGGATGCAGTCCTTGGGGCAGGGCTCGCAGCAGAGGTTGCAGAAAATGCACTTGTTGAAGTCGAGGGTGAAGCTCGTGAGCCACACCTTGCTCGCTTCCCACGAATCTGCCACGGCGCCGTCGCGGCTCCCGTCCATCGCGATGCAGTCGACGGGGCAGGCCCGGGCGCAGATGTTGCACATGATGCACTTCTCGGTCTCGAGATAGTGCACCCCGCGGTGGCGGTCCGGGATGTAGCGATCCTTGGGCGCGTGGCGCCGCGATCCGTACTGGATCGTGACGATCTCCTTCGGGTTCACGAGATAGCGCCACGTGAGGCCGAGGCCGATGATGAGCGACTTCCCCGCCCGCGAGAGAGTCCCGAAGTACTGCCGCATCCCGCTCATCTCAGGAGGCCTCCGTGAGCCGGCGCGCGCCCCGCAGGGCGCGCCGCACGACGACCACGAGCGCGCCGATGCCGAGGGCGAAGAACGCGGGTCCGAAGATCCGCTGCCATTCGGCCGACGGGAAGATCCCCTCCCAGAGGGACGAGAGGAGCAGGACCGCGATGGAGAACGGGAGCAGGACCTTGAGGCAGAGGAACATGACCTGGTCGAGGCGGATGCGCGGGAAGGTCCACCGCAGCCACATCTGGACGAAGATGAGGGCGAAGGACTTCAGGATCATCGTCGCGGCCCCGATGAGATCCCCGAGCGTGCCGCCCATGGTGTCCAGGGGCCGGATGCCGGTGTACCAGCCGCCGAGGAAAGCGACGACGGCCACCGCGGACACGACGTACATCTGCGCGTACTCGGCGAGGAAGAAGATCGCGAAGCGCATCCCCGAGTACTCGGTGTGGAATCCCGACACGAGCTCGGATTCCGCCTCGGGAAGGTCGAAGGGCGCCCGCTTGCACTCGGCGAGGGAGGCCGTGAAGTACGTGAGGAAGGCCACCCACACGAAGGGATTGCGGAAGAGGAACCAGTCGAACACCCAGCCCTTCTGCGCGTGGACCATGTCCACGAGGGAGAGGGACCCGGCCAGGACCGCGACAGTCACGAGGGCGATCGCCAGGGGAATCTCGTACGACACGACCTGCGTCGCGGCGCGCATGGCCCCGAAGAGGGACCATTTGTTGTTGCTCGCCCACCCGGCCATGATGATCCCGATGGCCTCGAGGGAGCCCACGGCCACCAGGAAGAAGAGGCCGATGTTGAGATCCGCGAGGATGAGGCGCTCGCTGAAAGGCACGACGGCGAAGGACACGATGACGCCGGCGAACGCCAGCATCGGAGCCAGGGCGAAGAGGGACCGATCCGCTGCCGCGGGGACCAGGTCCTCCTTCGTGAGGAGCTTGAGCCCGTCGGCAAGGGTCTGGAGAGCCCCGTGGGGCCCCACTTCCATGGGGCCGACACGGCACTGGATGTGGGCCGCGACCTTGCGCTCGAGCCAGATCGAGAAGAGGCCCACGACCGAGACCCAGGCCGTGATGGGCACGGCCCAGACCGCGACGAGGAGCGCCGCGCGCAGAAGCGGGTGCTCGGCCCCGAAGAGACCGGTGACGATGTCGTAGCCTGTGAGGAATACGGGCACGGGAGATTTCCTATCGATCCACCTCGCCCATGACGATGTCGAGGCTTCCGATGATGGCGACCATGTCGGCCACCATGCACCCCTTCGCGATCTCGGGCAGGATCGAGATGTTGTGGAAGCTCGGCGCGCGGCACTTCACGCGGTACGCCGATTCGGAGCCGTCGGAGACGACGTAGAAGCCGAGCTCGCCCCGCGAATTCTCCACGGCGGCGTAGGCCTCGCCCTTCGGCGGGCGGATCTTGCCCTTGATCTCGGGAGCCATGACGGGGCCCGCCCCCGGAAACCGGTCGACGGCCTGGCGCACGATCCGGAGGCTCTCGATCATCTCGCGGGCGCGCACGATGTACCGGTTGAAGCAGTCGCCCGTGACGCCGACCGACCCGTCCCCCGTACAGACATCGAACTCGAACCGGTCGTAGATGCCGTACGGCCGATCCTTCCGCAGGTCTCGCCGGACGCCGGAGCCCCGGAGCACGGGGCCCGTGCAGCCATAGTCGATGGCCAGGGCCGGCGGGATGACGCCGATGTTCGCCGTGCGGCGGATGAAGATCTCGTTGTCGGACAGCAGGTCGTGGTATTCCCGGACCCGCGGCTCGAAATCGGCGCAGAAGTCCCGGATCCGCGCCAGCATGCTGTCGTCGACGTCGTAGGCGACGCCTCCCGGCCGGATGTAGTTGTAGTTGAGACGCTGGCCGCAGATCGCCTCGAAGATCGCGAGGATCTTCTCGCGGTCGCGGAAACAGTAGAGGAACGGCGTGATGGCCCCGACGTCGAGGCCGTAGGTCCCGATGGCGAGCAGATGGCTCGCGATCCAGATCGGAAG
>CAYQRN010000173.1:0-9630 GCA_964419995.1 uncultured Planctomycetia bacterium | reverse complement strand
CCACCCCCGCCGGCTCGACGTGCCGGGGCGAATCGCGATCCCCGAGTCCGGGATCGTCGTGAGTGCGGCGGGCCGCGGTGGATCGCGCGGCTGCTACGCCGCCGAGGTCGTGGATCGGGACGCGCTCCGCCCGCCTCTCCAGGTCCGCCTGCCGCGCCCCGGCGACCGATTCCGGCCCCTCGGCGCAGCGAAGGAGACGTCGCTCCGGCGATTCCTGAAGGGCCAGCGAGTGCCGTCTGCGCTCCGCCCCTTCACGCCGGTGCTGGCGGACCGGAAGGGGATCGTATGGGTCGTGGGGCTCCGGATCGCCGACCGCGTGAAGCTCCGGCCGGAGACGCGCCGGCGCCTCCGGCTTGGCGCCGGCCGCTGCGCCCCCGCGACTACTCGAACGCGATGAAGAAGCCGTCCCGGGTGCCGAGGACGACGCACCCGGTGGCCGTGTTGGTCACGAACCAGTCGAAATCGGTGAGGACCCGCTCGCCGACGATCGTGCCCGTGGCGGTTTCCATGACGACCACGGTGTTCGGACCCCGGAGAAGCCACGTCCTCCGGGCATTGGCCGCGAGGAAGCGGTCGCAGGTTTCGTGAGCCTCCGGGGCGAAGAACTGCTCCGGCGAGTCCGGCGTCGGCGCGCCGCGCGCGAAGAGCCGCCGTCCGGTGGCCTGATCGATGATGTTGAACCGCGTCGCGTTTCGCGCATGGACGCGCCCCACCGCCACGGCGGGGGCCTCGCTGCCGCGGAACGGCGCATCGCTCCACCAGGTCCAGCGTCCGGCTCCGGTCGATCCGTCGATGGCGTAGAGGCCGTTATCCTCGCAGGGAACGTAGAGCGTCACCTGATGCGATCCATCGACGACGCCCTCGGCCATGGAGATCCCGCTCGACACGCCGGCGCTGAGCCGGCGCTCCCAGACCGGGGCGTCGGGACGCACCTCGCGGGCACCGGCCGCGGGAACGCCGTAGAGCCAGCCCGCGTCCGTGGCGAAGTACACGACCTGACGCGGAATCCGGGAGGAGATCACCGGGGACACGAGAGGTGTGCCCGCCACGCGCATGTGCCAGCCACGGTTCCCCGTGGCCGCATCGACGCTCACGAGGCGGTCCGTTACGAGCTCGGGGACGTAGACGGTGCTCGCCGTCGACACCGGCGCCGCCGCCGGCACCGCGTCGATCCGTACCTGCATGTTGTGCAGCCGGGAGCCGGTCGCGCGATCCACGACGACCATGGACTTGTCGCGCTGGAAGATGAAGACGACCGTGTCATCACCGCCGCGCGGCGGCACCGCGAGGGGCACCGGCCCGAGGTTGAGGATCCAACGGGGCACGCCGGTTCCGAGGTCCACGCACTGGGCGACGTAGCCGCCCTCGGAGGGAACCGCCGCCACGAGGATGAGATCGGACCCGAGGGGGGTCGCACTCTCGATCTGTCCGTCGGCGACGTAGTCGCCGCCCGGCCACGCCCGCTCGCCCGCGAGCCCCTCGAGGCGGGACTCGAGGTATTCGCAGCGTCCCGGCAGGGCGACCATCATCCCCTCGGACGCCTCCTCGGGCGTGGATTCGCAGGCCGCGGCGAAACCGGCGGCGAGAAGGACGCACGGCCAGAGTCTCTGGAGGCTCATCGATCCGTATCTCCTGGCGGGATCGACCATCGTCCGATGTCGTCGGCGATCGTCCGAGATCTTTTTCCCCGATGATCTTGCGCTAAAGCCGCCTAATATAGGGACGCGAGGGGTCATGTCAAGAAAGCGGCGGATCGTCGCCGGAAGCGCCCGGAGCAGCGCGCGCTCGCCCCGTTGTATCCCTGACCCGCGCCCCGTCATCCCCGATGGACGAAGCCATGTCCGCCGAGACGACCCTCGCCCCAGGGGTCAGGGCGCGCCTCGCCGCCAACCTCGAGAGCGTCCGTGGCCGTATCGCAAAGGCCCTGCGCCAGGCCCCCTCCCCCGGCCGGCCGCCCCGCCTCGTGGGCGTCACCAAGGGGCAGAGCCTGGCCGCCACCGCGGCCCTCGCCGACCTCGGCGTCCTGGATCTCGGGGAAAACCGGCCTCTCGAGGGGGCCCGCAAGGCGGCTCTTCTCGCGGGCCGTCCGATCCACTGGCACATGATCGGCAAGTACCAGACCAACAAGGTCCGCCGAACGCTCGCTTTCTTCTCCCTCGTCCATTCCGTGGACTCGCTGCGACTCCTCGGCGCCCTGGCCGAGGAGGCCGGACGCGCCGGCCGCCGCATCCCCGTCCTTCTCGAGGTCAACGTCTCCGGCGAGGCGTCGAAATCGGGATTCACGCCCGAGGCCGTCAGGGCGGCCGTGGAGGCCTTCCTTTCGAGCGACCGCCTCCGGGCAGGAGCGGACATCCGCGGCCTCATGACGATGGCGCCCGCGGGGGCCCCCCTCTCCGCGCAGCACCGCCTCTTCGCCGCAACGCGGCGCCTTCTCGAGGCGTCCCGTTCCAGCGGGCTCCCGCCGGAGGCGCAGGAGCTTTCCATGGGCATGAGCGGCGATTTCGAGGCGGCCGTGATCGAGGGTGCCACGCTCGTGCGCATCGGATCCCTCCTTTTCGAAGGCGTCGCGGAGGCCTGAGGTCCCGGCGTTTCTGGCAAGGCGGCTCGCCTTGTGCGACAATCCGTCTTCCTGCCCCCCGCGTCCCAGGAATCCGCTACGCCGCGACACGACCCACGATGGCGGTCCTCATCATCGAGAAGGGTGCGGAGCGAGGGAAGTCGGTGGAGATCAGCCCCGGCTCGGAGGTCGTCTTCGGGCGGGACCCCGCCGCCGACCTCGTGACGACGGATACCCTCTGCTCGAGGCGTCATTTCGCCGTCTCGGGCAGGGACGGGACCTTTTCCGTCCGTGACCTCGACTCGCGGAACGGAACCTGGCTCAACGACCGGCGCATCACGGAGCACGTGCTCCACGACGGCGACGTCATCCGGGCTGGCGAGACGATGATCTCCTTCGTGCGGGAGGCCGCAGGAGGCGGGCGCGGCCTCGTCGGCAAGATGGTGGGCGGGTACCGCATCCTCGACCGCATCGGCCGCGGAGGGATGGGGACGGTGTTCCGGGCGAACCAGATCTCCCTGAACCGGATCGTGGCGCTCAAGGTCCTCTCGGCGCGCTACGCAAGCGACAGGACCTTCGTGAACCGCTTCCTCAAGGAGGCCCAGGCGGCCGGGCGCCTCAACCATCCCAACATCGTCCAGGTCTACGACGTCGGCGAGGACCGCGAGCTCTACTTCTACTCGATGGAGCTCATCGAGCAGGGCTCCCTGCAGGATCTCGCCACGAAGGAAGGGCGCATCGACGCGGAGCGGGCCCTCCGGTTCCTGCTCGACGCCGCGGCGGGGCTCGTCTACGCCGAGAAGAAGCAACTCGTCCACCGCGATATCAAGCCCGACAACCTCATGATCAACGCCGAGGGGCTCGTGAAGATCGCGGACCTCGGCCTCGCCCACGATCTCACCGAACTCCGCCGGATCGAGGGCGCGCCGGCGCAGGGTGACGGAGAGGCCGGCGAGCCCGACGGCATCTTCGGCACGCCTCATTTCATCTCCCCGGAGCAGGCTCGCGGGCTCCCGGTGGACACGCGGTCGGACATCTATTCCCTCGGCGCGAGCTTCTACCGCATCCTCACGGGCCGCACCCCCTTCTCCGGAACGGACGTGCGGGAGATCGTCCAGCACCAGATCCAGGACGACCCGGAACCCCTGCGCACCGTGGAGCCATCGGTGCCCGCGGCCCTGGCCGGGATCGTCGAGAGGATGATGCGAAAGGACCCCGCTGAGCGCTTCCCGAGCGCCGCGGCGCTCCTCGATGCCCTGGAGGGGTTTCGCCGAAACCTCGACGGAACGGTTCCGCGCCGCCGGCGCGGCCTCGTCGTGGCCGCCCTCGTCCTCGTCGCTGGCGGCGCCGTTGCGACGTGGCTCGCCAGGCGGCCGCGCGACGAACCCTCGCCCTACCCCCGCTGGGCCGAGTCCCGCGCCACGACGCGGAACACCGAAGCGGAGACGAGGAGCGCCGCCGACGCCGCCCGGATCCGGGCCGAGTCCCGGCGACTCGAGGCCGGCCGACTGCTCCTCGAGGCCGAGACCGCCCTCGCCAGGCGCATCACGGGCGCCGGCCCCGATCTCCCCCTCGCCGAGCGGGCCGCGCGACTCGGCGAGGTGGCCGCCCGCTTCGAGGCGGTGTCCCGGGCCTTCACGGACACGGAGGAGGGACGCCGGGCCCGCGAACGCGCCGCGGCTCTTCGCCGCGAGGAGACGACTGCGCTCGCGTCGGTGGCCGAATCCCGCGCCGCCGCCGAGAGCCGGCGCGCGGCGGCGCAAGCCGCGGCCGAGTCTCTCGCCGCCGAGGTGACCACGCTTCTCGAGGCCCGCCGCTTCGCCCGGGCCGAGGCTCTTCTGCGCCGCCGGGCCGCCGATTTCGCGGGGACGGACGAGGAGGACAGAATCCGCGCCCTCGCCGGGACGATCGCCACCGCGGCGCGAACCGTCCACGACGAGGCCGTGGCCCGCGCCGAGTCGCTGGCCGCCGAAAGCCGCTACGACGAGGCGCGGAGCGCCGTCGAGGGGGCGCGCGCCGCGTTCGAACTCGACGGCGACGCACCCGAGAGCCATCCGGCCCTGGCCGATGCGGCGCGGGATCTCGCCGCCCGGGGCGAGGCGTTCCTTTCCGCCGGCATCGCCAAGCGCGATCGGGAACTCGCCGAGGACCGCACCGCCGCGTGGCGCGCCCTCCGCGCCGCCGGAGACGCGCTCCACGCCGGCCTCGTCCCCGAGGCCGCGGCGGCGGCGCTCCGGCAGGTCCGGGAGGGGCTCCGATCCGACGCCTACCGGCAGCGGATCGACGCGACCCTTGCGAACCTCTCCGCCATGGCGACGCTCATCGACCGCCTCGGCGAACGTCTCGCCGGCGACGGCGTCGGGAACCGCACAGTGCGCTTCCAGACCGTCAAGGTGGCCGGCGGCGCGCTCCGACTCCGGGGGGCGGACCGCTCGGCGCTCCGCGTCGCCGCCGGCAGCGGAGACATCTCCGTTCCGTGGGAGAAGATCCCCGCGGAGGAAGCCTGGCAGGCCGTGTTCCGCGACCGCTGGGAGATGTCGCAGGACGAGGTCCTCCTCGCCGCCGCCTTCTGTCTCGAGGCGGATCTGCCGGAGGAGGTGCTCAGGATCCTGCCGCAGGGCGATGAGGCCGGCGACGCCGCCCTCGCGCTCCGGGCCGAGGCCCGCCGCGAAGCGGAAGCACTCAAGCTCGTGGCTGACTGCTACGAGCAGTTCGCCGGGGCCCTCCGGGACGATCGCCTCTTCCTCAGGGTCTATCCTCTGGCCGACCGCCTCGTCCGCGAGTTCGCGACGACCCGCGCCTTCCTGCGCCACAGCGACGGGTCGACGCACATCGCCCGCCTCGGGCCCTGAGGTGATCCGGGCCTCCGGAGACGGGGTCGTCATCCTCGTGCGCGCGAAGCCCCACGCGCGGCGCGACGGCCTCGCGGGGGTCCACGGGGACCGGCTCCGCATCGCCGTCGCGGCTCCCCCGGACCGCGGGAGGGCCAACGACGCCCTCATCGCCGTGCTGGCGGAGGCGCTCGGCGTGCCGCGCAGCGCCGTGACGCTGCGCTCTGGACTCACGAACCGGGACAAGGCATTCTTCGTCGCCGCGCTCGGCGAGGCCGAAGCCCGCGCCCGCCTCGAGACGGCTCTCCGGGAGGAACCACATGACCGCTGACCGAAAGGCCGCCATCGACGACTCCGTGCGGGTGATCCGGGAGCGGGCGCCCGGCCACATGCCCGCGTTCGGCATCATCTTCGGCACGGGTCTCTCGACGCTGTCGGCCGCCGTCGAGAACGCCGTCGCGATCCCCTATGCGGAGATCCCCCACTTCGCGCGACCCACGGTGGAGTCCCATGCGGGCGAGCTCATCCTCGGGACCATCGAGGGACAGAGCATCGTGGCCATGCGGGGTCGTTTCCACGCCTACGAGGGCCACGACGCCGGCGCCATCACGCATCCGGTCCGGGTCATGCGGGCTCTCGGGGCCCACTCGCTCATCGTGTCCAACGCGGCAGGCGGCCTGAATCCGCTCCACGCCGTCGGGGACATCGTCCTCATCGAGGACCACATCAACCTCATGGGCATGAACCCCCTCGCCGGCCCGAATGACGAGCGGCTCGGCCCCCGGTTCCCGGACATGATCGCGCCTTACAGCCACGATCTCATCCGGCGCGCCGAGAAGGCCGCCCTCGCCGCCGGAATCCGCACGCACCGGGGCGTCTACGTGGCCGTTCTCGGCCCGAGCCTCGAGACCCGCGCCGAGTACCGTTTCCTCCGCGGCATCGGAGCCGACATCGTCGGCATGAGCACGGTCCCGGAGGTCATCGTGGCGGTGCATGCAGGGCTCCGCGTCCTCGGCCTCTCGGTGGTCACGGACGCGTGCCTGCCCGACGCGCTCCGGCCCGTGAACATCGAGGAGATCATCCGGACGGCGACGGAAGCCGAGCCGCGGCTCAACACGATCGTCCGCGGCGTGCTCCGGAACGGCTGATCATGCCGGATCGGCTCCGTCTCGCGGTCCTGATCTCGGGAGGTGGCAGGACCCTCCGGAACCTCCTCGAAAAAAGCCGCGCGGGCGATCTTCCCGCCGAGGTCGTCCTCGTGATCGCGAGCCGGGCCGACGCGCCGGGGCTCGCCTTCGCAGCGGACGCCGGCGTGCCCTCCGCCGTCGTCGAAAGGCGGGCCTTCTCCTCGGCCGACGCCTTCGAGGACGCCATCACCCGCTCCCTCGACGCCGCGCGGCCGGACCTCGTCGTCATGGGAGGCTTCCTCAAGCGCTGGCGCCCGCCGCCCAGGTACCAGGGCCGCACGATCAACATCCATCCCTCCCTCCTCCCCCTCTTCGGCGGCAGGGGCTTCTACGGCCATCACGTCCATGAGGCCGTGCGCCGGGCCGGAATGAAAATGAGCGGGTGCACCGTGCACTTCGTGACGGACGAGTACGACGCCGGGCCGATCCTCCTCCAGAAGACCGTGCCCGTCGCCTTCGAGGACGACGCCGACGCCATCGCGGAGCGGGTCTTCCGCGCGGAAGTCGAGGCCCTCCCCGAGGCCATCGCCCTCATCGCCGCAGGCCGGGTGACCATCGAGGGCGGACGCGTCCGCGTCGCTCCCCCGCAGGCCTGACACCCCCTCCGGCGTACGCCGCCGCCCCTCTCGCCTCTCCGGACGGAAATCCGGGAATTCCTGTCGAAAAGGGAGTCCCCGTCCCAAGGAACCCCGGGAAGCGCACGGTGCGCGACCCTTCGATGTCCCCCTGACACAGGGAGCCTCCCATGAACCTCCGCCTTCCGACCGCCGGGCCGGTTCGCCACGCCCGCGCCGTTCTTCCGGCCCTCGCACTCCTCGCGCTCGCCGCCCTCGCAGCCGGCCAGTCCTCCGTCAGCTCGATCGCGAGCGGCGTCTTCACGAATCCCGCCATCTGGTCCACGGGTCGGGTCCCCGGCTCGACCGATGACGTCACGATCTCGGCCGGCCACACGATCGGCATGACCGGCGCCGGCCTCGGCTCGCGCCAGATCACCCTCGGCTCGGTCACCGTCGACGGCACGCTCCGGGGCACATGGCCTCCCTCGAGCTCGGGCGCCGCCGTGGACATCGTCGCGGCGAGCTTCACGAACAACGGGCTCGTGCGGGGCGAAGACGGCGGGGCCGGGCCGGGCGGCGACGTCCGTGTCTCGACCCCAATCGGCATCGTCATGGGATTCCCGCCAGCCATCGGATTCCTGCCCGGGACCTTCACCAACAACGGCACGGCCCTCGGCGGCACCGGCTCGACCGGCGGTTCCGTCCAGATCTGGTATCCGATCTCCGTCGGGATGCCCACGCCGGGTTTCGCCATGAACAACGGCACGATCCTCGGCGGCAACGGCACGAACGGCGGCGCCGTCGACATGACGGCCACCGTGGCCAGGAACCTGAACGGCGGGCTCATCCGCGGCGGCAACGGGACGACGGGGGCGGGCGGAAACTCCTCGCTCCACGCCCTCCAGATCCCGCCTCTCGGTCCCGCCGAAGCCACGAACGCCCCGGGTGCGACGGTCCGCGGCGGCGACTCGGCCTCGGCCTCGGGTGGCGACGCGGACGTCACGGCCATGGGTCCCCCGGGTCTCGCCCCCGCGACGAACGCAGGCCCGGACAACGGCATTCCCGCGGCCGCCATCCTCGGGGGCGACGGCTGCCGCGGAGGTTCCGCCCGGCTCTTCGGTACGCCGACGGTGAACGGCGGAATCCTGGCTCCGGGACTCACGAACCCGGCCCAGTGCCCGCCGCCCCCCCGCCGCACCCGCTGCGATCCGCCCGAGGGCTTCATCCTCGGCACGTCGAACATCAGCGGCGACATCATCGAGCTCGTCGCCGGATCCTCCCTCGTCATCTCGGGGGCTCCCGTGATCAGCGCCGCACAGGAGCTTCGCATCACTCTCGCCCCCGGCGGAGTCCTCGATCTCTCCGCCCTCGCGCCGGGCTCTCTGTCGGCCCCCCTCGTGACGATCAGCGCCGACCAGATCCTCACGCCCCCCGGCACGCCGCTCGCGGCCCTCGTCTCGGGAGCCACGTTCGTGGCAACCGGGAGCCGCGACACGGAGATCTCGATCTTCCTGAGCTCCGAATCCCACGCGAGTTTCGGCGCCACGGTGGACGTGCCTCTCATCGTCGCCAACACGGGCAACATGACGGAGACCGTCAGCCTCGAGATCATCGACGTCCACGGCGTTCTCGCGGGCCCGTCAGGCCAGCAGACTCTCGTGATCGAGTCCCTCGGCGCCTTCGCCGGCATCCTGCAGGTGCGAGCGCCCTCCCTGGCCTTCGCAGGTCAGACCGCATCCATCCTGGTCAACGTGACGACCCTGACGCCCGGCGGCGTTCCCTTCTCCGCCACCGCCACGCATTCCGTGACCTTCGGCCCGGTGAAGGCCGCAGCGGAGGTCTGGGACGGGGGCCAGGCGGCGGACTTCCACTTCGTCCCCATGGGATGGGGCAGCCTGGGCGTGTTCCGCATCGACGGTCTCGCCCCGTTCTTCCCCGCGGTGATCCTCGGCAGCCCGGTGAGCACGGGACCTGACGGAATGTTCCTCGGCTCCCTTGGCCCGATCTACCCCGACCTGGCCTACGCGTCGCTGCTCGAGATCGCTCCGGACGGACTCGGGACCTGGCAGGCCCCGGCGTCCCTCAGCGTCCCGCCGCTCCAGGGCATGGTCTTCCACCTGCAGGCTGCGGGCGTCCACCCCTTCGCTCCGAACGGCATCGTTCTGACGAACGGGCTCAACGTCACCCTCGGACCCTGACGCGCGCTCAGCCGAACAGCTCGGCATCGGGAGCGTGCTCCGCGAGTCGCTCGCGGAGCCGCTCCCATCTCTTTGCCGCCGCCTCGGCGCCTATGACGATGCTCGCAGCGATATCACGATGGCCAAGGCCCTCGAGAACGCGCAACAGGAAAAGGCGCCGATCGTCGAGGACCAGATCAAGACGGCGCTGTTCCACCGGGACGGCAAGCGCATCCGCATCACTGGCAAGCGCGACGCCGACGGCAAGCTGCTGCTGCCCGTCGTGATGGAATTCACGCCGCTGATGGTGGCGCAGGCGCT
>CAYQRN010000172.1:0-9632 GCA_964419995.1 uncultured Planctomycetia bacterium | reverse complement strand
GTCGGGCACGGCTTCCCGACAATGCACGCGCGCCGGGGGCGGCCGCCCCCGGACGCCGTTTTCCGAAGGAGGTGCAGCACCATGAAGAACCCGTGGCTCGTGTTCGTGCTCGCGGCCGCCCTGATGGCCGCCGCCCTGCCCGCCGGCGCCCAGCCCCCGCTCTGCAACGCGTACACGTTCATCGGCGGCTGGAACGAACGCGTCGATGTCCAGAACCTCTATGGTTTCACGAACGGTCCCGAGGACGTGGCGTACGACGCGGTGACCGGTCACATCTTCGTCGCGCATGATGCCCCGAACATGACGCCCGACGTCATCGTCGAGTACGACGTGAACGGGAACTTCATCCAGTCCACCCAGAATCTCCCCGGCGTCGGCGGGCTCTGCTGGTATCCGGCGACGGGGCGCCTCCTCGTCACGAACGGCGCCACGATCATCGAAGTGGACGCCACCGGCGTCGCCGTTCCGGGCGGGCTCAATCTCGCCGTCACGCTCAACGGCGGCTGGTACGGGAACATCCAGGACCTCGACTTCGATGCCCAGGGGAACCTCTGGATCCACAACGGCGACAACGGCAACTACGCGATCGTCGATGTGACGACGGGCGCCGCGACGACCCAGTTCGTCGGGATGGGAAGCCAGTCGCTCACGATCCGCGGCGACAACGGCAACATCCTCGGCTGCCGCACGTTCTTCGGACCCGGCACCGCCGCCTACGGCACGATCCTCGAGTACACGCCCGCCGGTGCGATCGTCTGCCAGGGCCTCTCGGGGACCACCCAGTTCCTCCACGCCGATCAGGTCTGCACGGCCTTCACCATGGCCAGCGTGAACGGCATGGCCTGGGCCTCGAACATCGGCGGCGGCACCCTCATCGTGGACACCTTCGGTCTCCCGGGCGGCCTCTGGAACGTCCTCAAGTTCACCCCCGCCAACTACGGCTCGGTGACACCGTACATCCAGGCCAACGCTGCCGCATGTCCGCCCGTGGCGACGGTGACAGGCTTCCCGAGGGTCGGGACCTCCGGCTTCGTGCTCAACCTCTCGAACGCTCTGCCCGGGGAGACGGCGATACTGGCCCTGAGCCTCGCCGCCGACTGCACGGGTCAGACCTTCGGCACGAACTGCATCCTCGGCGTGGATATCCTCCCCCCGAACCTCGTCCTGCCGGACCCGGTCACGGGCTTCGGCCTCTTCGGAATCCCCGGTTCGGGCAGCGTTTCGTTCGGCGTTGACTTCACGGGCGTCGCCGGCCCCCTCGGGTTCTCGTTCTACGTCCAGTGGGGCGCGACCGATCCGGGCGCACCCGGGGGCATCCACATGACCCGGGCGTTCCGGTTCACGATCGGTCTCTGAGCCTCAGCCGATCCGACCGACCGCGGCGGCCGGGAGCCAACCCTTCCGGCCGCCCACGTCGATCTTCCACCAGACTCCCCTTGCCTCTTCGAGGCGGATTTCGGCCCCCTCGTGCAGCCGGAAATGTTCTGCGTAGTCCGGTGAGGGCCCGCTCCGCACGACGACCTCCGCCGGCAGGATCACGCCCTCCGGCGGAGGCGCCGCAAGGGTCAGGCGGAGCGCCAAGGACAGGCCGGCCAGCAGGGCAAGAGCCATGAGCACGGCCGCCACTCTCCCGAGGGTGGCCCGCCGGACGAGGATCCGGGCGTGCAGGATCAGGAGCGCCGCCACGAAGAGGACGAGGAAGACGTTCCGGGCCTCCCGCGGCGTCGTCGCAAAGTGGAACCAGAGGAGCGTCCTCACGATGGGCGCCGGTTCGTCGCGCGGAATGTGATCCACTGCCTCGGCACGGGCCGATGCGAGGTTCGCCGCCACTTCCGGGTCCCGGGGCAGGAGCTGCGCGGCACGGCGCAGCGCCAGGATGGCCGGGCCGGGGCGCCCGGCGCGAAGATACGCGCTGCCGAGATTGTAGTGGATTTCGCCGCTCTCGACGCCCGTCGCCAGTGCGGCCTCGTAGGCCTCGACGGCCGCGGCGAAGTCCCGGCGTTCCAGGGCCTCGTTCCCCTTGAGGAAGAGAAGCCTCGGGTCCTGAGGACGCCCCTCGGGCGCCGGCGCCTGGGCGGGCAGGAGACAGAGGAGGAACATCACGAGCTTCATCGCGGGAGCCTCCGGTCAAGGCGCGCGATGAGATCGCCGACCACCCCGAGCGTGCGCTCCGGCGGACCGGCGGTACCCGCCGCGAACCGCGCGGCCTCGAGCGCCCCGAGGAGCACGACGACCTCGTCCGCAAGATCCCGACCAACGCCGGCCGCCATGAGCCGATCCCGGGCGATCGGCGCCGGAACGCCGGCCGGCGGCAGGCCGAGGCGGTCGGCGACGAAGCCCTCGAGGGCCCGCGCGGCGGCGTCGATGGCGGAGGCGGGAGGCGCCCCCGACGCCTCGGCGAGACGGCGCCGCGCCGCCGCCAGGGCGCCCGCCCGGCGCATCGCGCCGGCGTCGCGATGGAGCCGGTCGCGCCGCCTCCGCACCACGGCGATGGAAACGAGGGAGACGAGAGGCAGGCCGGCCATCAGGAAGAAGTCCGTCCCGAACAGCGCATCTCGGCGCGGGCGCAGCGTCCCCGGGTCGATCTTCGCGGCGAGGACCACGCGCCGCGCCTCGATCTCCCGCTTCGCGCGGTCCGCCGCCGGTGCGGCGACGAGAGGGGCCTCCGCCGTCTCTCCCGTGATCGTGAGCGGCAACCGGCCCGTGGACTCGGTCCGGAACCGCCCCTCCGAGGGATCGAACCAGGAGAAGTCCACGGCCGGCAGTTCCCGCACGGCCGGCGACTTCGGTATGACGAGCCATGCGACCTCGAGCTTCTTCGCCCCCGGTCCGCCGCCCTCGATGGGTGCGACCTTCGATTCCGGCTCGTAGCAGGTGAAGTCCTGGAAGCCGGACAGGGGCGGCAGCGTGATGCCCTCGACGTTTCCCCGGCCCGACACGGTGAGCGTGATCGTGACCGGATCCCCCGCGCGGATCTCCGCCGGGCCCGCGCGGAGCGTCACGGTGAAGGTGCCGACGGCGTTGGTGAACGACGAGGGTCTTCCCTCCTCCGGCACGTCGCGCACGTGGATCTCGAGGGGACGCGACGTCCGGACGGCGCGGATCACCGTCCGAGGTTCCCGTTCGCCGAAGATGTTCACGCCGTATTCGTCGACGATGTCGCCCTGGAACGTCACCGCGTCGAGGTAGAGCCGCCCCGCCCGCACCGGGATGAGCTCGCGGTCGTAGACAAGGCGCAGAGAGGTTCGCTCGCCCCGTGCCGCGCGCTCGAGACGGAAGTTGTAGAACGCCTCGTCGATGACCATGGGGACGAAGCCGCGGACGCGTTCCGTGGCACGGTCCGGAGGGTCGGCCACGAATCCCGCGGCCGAGGCGAACCAGGGCGCCGTGAGGGCGAGGCGGCGCGAGCCGCCCTCGTAGAACTCCCGCTCGAACGTGAGCGCGATCCGGACCGTGACCGGCTGGCCCACCCAGGCGCTCTCCGGCGTCGCCGTGAGTTCGACCTCCACGAAGCGGTTGCCCGGAGCCTCGGCCTCGACGCGGAGGGTCGCCTCCGGCACGCGGACGGTCTTGTCGCCGAGCGTCCACGGGAACGCGGGAATCGTGAGCGTTCCGGCCGCCTTCGGAACCACCTCGTAGACGTAGGTCGTTCTCACCGTGGACTTCCGGAAGACCCGGCCTCCCGAGATGTAGGCCTCCGAGTGCCGGGCATCTCTCGCATCGATGTAACGGATCTCGAAGTCCGGCGAGACCGGCGGCACGGGCGGCGCCGGCGCTTCCTCCGCCCCCTCGCCGCTCCGCTCCACGGCGATCCGGTACTCCACGCGGTCGCCGAGGATCGCGACCCGCGCCGCGAACCCCGCCTCGACCTGCGCGCAGAGGTCCATCGCGAGAACGAGCAGGAGTCCGATGACGGCCGTCGATCTCATGTCACCAGTCCTTCGCGACTCGACCCTCGGACTTCGCGGGGCGGCGGGCGCGGGCCTCCTTCTCTCGCTGCCGCTGCCGCGCGAGCTCCGCCTGCACCTCCTCCGGCGTCATGCCCGTCCGGTTCTCGGAGCGGTCCTTCTCGTCCTTCCCGCCCTTCGTCTCGTCCGGTTTCGATTCCGCCGCGTCCTGCCCGCCCCCGGGCGGCGACAGGAGCCGCTTCGCCTCGAGGAGAGCCTTCATGGCGCCGACCTCGGATTCGAAGGCCGGCTCGAGACCGGCCTCGGTGAGCCGTGACGCTGCGCGAGCCATGTGATCCGAAGCTTCATGGAGCTTCGCCAGCGCCTTCTCGATGTTCTCGACAGGCGGTCCCTCCCCCGCTGATGGCTGCGTGGCCGTCGGGCCGCTTTCGGCCTGGCGGCGGGCGGCCAGCATGCCTTCGACCTGTCCCGAGAAGGTCTCGGTCCGCGTTCCGAGGGCACTCTGCCGCTTCGACATTTCCGCCGACCGCTCCCGCAGCGCCTCCTCGGAGAGCCGGATCGGGCGCGAGGCCGGCGCCGAAGCAGGACGGGAGTCGGATGCGCCGGCGGCAGGCGCCGTCTCCGGCAGCGCGATACCGGCTTCGGAAGCCGTCTCCGCGGTCTTCCTGAGGAGCAGCGACTGGTCCCGGATGATGCGCGTCAGTTCATCCGCGAGCTCGAGAATCGCATCGAGGAGAGACCGGAGGGCCGCTTCTTCCGCGGGAATCGCCTCGGGGATCGCGGTCTCTCGGAGGGCGCCGGATGTCCGCGCCATGGCGTCGATCGCCGTCTCGAGGTGGCTGCCGACCCGGCGGAGGACCTCGGGATCCGGCCCGCCTCCTCCCGCCGGCGCCGAGGCGGCCCGGCTCTCCGCCTCCGACACCGCCAGGGAGCGAACTTCCCTCGCCGAATCCGCGACGTTGTCCTCGAGGGCGGCGAGATCCGCTGCGGCCTTCGCCAGCTCGGCTCCGGCCAGGGGGGCACCGGGGCGCGACTCAACCCCTTCCGTTTCCGCGGGAGCCAGGATCTGCCCGGCCAGCTCCTCGACGGCCGGCGGAGGGGCTGCGATGTTCGCCCGCGCCGCCACCTCCCGCGTGGACCGGCAGAAGGCCGTCTGGACGGCCACCAGCTCCTCGAGGCGGCGGAGTAGCTCGTTCTTCTTCTCCTCCTCGTGCTTCTGCCGTTCCCGCTCCCGAATGTGGAGGATCACGACATCGCGGTTGTGCTTCGCGTCCGCGTCGTCGGGCCGGAGCCTCAGGGCCTCGTTGAAGGCGGCGAGAGCCGCATCGAGGCTTCCCTGGCGGAAGAGACCGCACCCGAGGTGAAAACGTGCGAGCCCCTCGATCTCCCGATCCTTGCCGAGGGCCGCATCGGCGAACGCCGCCACGGCCTCGTCCATGCGGCCAAGCCGGTAGAGTGCGAGTCCCACGTCGAGCTTCAGCTCCGGTGACTCGGGTCGCTCGATCTGGGCGTCCCGGAAGCGCGAGAGGGCCTCGTCGGAGCGGCCGGCCTCGAGATGGATCCGTCCTTCCTCTGCCGTCCTCCGCGCGTCGCCCTGGGAGCGGACCGGTACCGCGAGGACCAGGATCGCGAGGAGCGGGTGCCAGCGGTGATCAGCCACGACCGCCTCCCTCCGGGCGCCGCCGCGACGCCGGCAGCCACCATTGGACCGCGAGGAGTGTAAGGCCGGCGGCGGCGAACCACTGGAACCGGTCCACGCGGCGCTCCTCACGCTCCGATTCGAGAGACTTCCGCTCGATGCGCCGGATGCGCTCGTAGAGCTCCCCGAGGGTCTCCTGCCCGCCCACCAGGCGCTTGTACGCGCCTCCGGTCTCGAGAGCGACCTTCTGGAGCGTCGTCTCGTCGAGGCGCGATTTCACGACCTGTCCCTGGTCGTCCTTCACCCACGTCCGGTTCCCCTGCTCGTCCACGACGGGGATGAGGGCGCCCTCCGGCGATCCGACGCCCACGGTGAAGATCCGGATGTTGCGCTGCCTCGCCTCCTCCGCCGCCCGCTCCGGCGAACCCGTCGTGTCCTCGCCGTCCGTGAAGAGCACGATGGCCTTGTGGTTGCGAACGTCGTCGCCGAAGCTCTCCATGGCGCGATAGATGGCCTCTTCGACGGCCGTGCCGCCCCGCGGCATGAGGCGGGGGTCCATGTCGTCGAGGAAGAGCCGGAAGGCGCCGTAGTCGTGGGTGAGCGGGCACTGGACGAAGCTCACGCCCGCGAAGGCCACGAGACCGACCCGGTCGTCCACGAGGGTCGTCTCGACGAAGTGACGGATCTCGTGGAGAACGCGAGTGAGCCGGTTCGGTTTCACGTCGTCGGCGAGCATGCTCCGGGAGAGGTCCACGGCGAAGAGGATGTCCACGCCGGAGCGCCGGACGGTCTCCCGGGCGACGCCGAAGCGCGGGCGGACCATGGCGAGGGCGATGGCGAGGATGCCCGCGACGAGGAGCGCGGCACGGAGCCGTCGCCGCCCGCCGTCCACCGAGCCCGCAAGCCGCGGGAGCAGGGCGGGATCGACGAGGCGTGCGAGAAGTCGGGCGCGCATCCGCGTGAAGAGGACGAGGAGGACGGCGACCACCGCCGGAGCGAGGAGCCACGGCGCCAGGTCGGGTCGGCCGATGAAGCTCCGCATCATCGCCGCGCCTCCCGCCGCCCGCCGGCCAGCTCCAGGAATGCGGCCCGGTTCCTCATGGGAGCCTCCGGAACACCGTGCCTCCGAGTAGGACCTCGAGGACGAGCAGCACGACCGCGGCGCCGAGGGGCAGCCCGCAGAGTTCCTCATACTCGAGGTAGCGGGGCGTCTCGCGTTCCGTCCTCTCGAGGCGGTCGATCTCGCTCCAGATCGCCCTCAGAGCCTCGAGGTCCGTGGCCCGGAAGGAGCGGCCGCCGGTCCGGGTGGCGATCGTCGCGAGCGTGTCCTCGTCGATGTCGACGGGCGCCCACGTGTAGCCACGGCGGCCGAAACGGTCCACGACCGGGAAGGGCGCCTTCCCCCGAGTGCCGACACCGATGGCGTAGACGCGGATCCCCGACGCCGCCGCCAGCTCCGCGGCGCGCCCGGGATCGATCTCGCCCCGGTTGTTCCGGCCGTCCGTGAGCAGGATGACGACCCGGCTCTTCCCCCGCGCCTCCACGAGACGGGCCACGGCCGTCGCGAGCCCCTCCCCGATGGCGGTTCCGTCGTCGGGAGATCCCGGCTCCACGCACGCGAGCAGCCGGACGAATCCGCGGAGGATGCCGTAGTCGAGCGTCAGCGGGCACTGCGTGAAGGCGTGACCCGCGAAGAGAACGAGGCCGATGCGGTCGGAGTCCCGCCCCGCGATGAAGGACGAGATCACGTCCCTCGCAGCGTCGAGCCGGTTCTTCCTCCCCTCGCCGCCCTCGCCGTCGCCTGTCATGTCTTCGGCGAGCATGGAGCCCGACCGGTCGACGGCGATCACGATGTCGATTCCCTCGGAGAGGATCCTGGTCTCCGCGCGGCCGACCTGGGGGCGCGCCAGGGCCACAGCGAGGGCCACGCCCGCCAGGATGCGGAGACAGGGCGGAACGACGCCGGCGAGGCGCGCCCGCAGGCCCGGCCCGGCCGCCCGCAGGCCCGCCGTGTTGGCGAACACGACAGCAGGGCGGCTCCGGCCCCGCCGGCGAAGCCTCAGGACCGCTATGGCGGGCAGGACCAGCGCGAGAGCGAGGAGCCAGGGATCGCGGAAGGTCACGGCGCGGCCTCCGCAGGGGTGGCGGCCGGCGGCGCCGCGGCCGCGCCCGCGGGCGGCGGCACGGCCCAGTAGAAGCGCTCGGCGGAGGCGCGGGCTGCCTCGGAGTCGCCGGGCGCGGGCGCGGGCCGGGCGAACTTCACGAGATCCGCCGCCGTCAGGAACTCCGCGAGGAGGTCCCGCTGCGGCGGCAACAGCATGGCGTTGCGGCGCGCCTCCCTGAGGAACTCCTCCGTGGTCATCTCGGGCGCCATGACCCGGAAACGCTTCTCGATGTAGCGCCGGACGGTCCCCGAGAGGCGCACGTAGAAGAGCTCGATCTCGCCCCGCGCCACGAGCCCCTCGGTCCGAACCGCGTGGATCTCCTCGAGGGCCACGTCCCAGGGGGGACGGGCGGCGGCGGCCGCGCGCCTGCGGAGCCGCCGGTGGAGGAGCAGGGCGCCGGCCATGAGGGCGAGGGCGACGGCGACGACGCCGGCCACGGCCAGGCCGCGGGACGATCCGGGCCGACCGGGAGCGGGCGGGAGGCGGACGTCGAGCCGCTCCCGGATGTCGGGGAGCGCCCCCCCGCCGGAGAGCCGGCTCCGCACCTCGACGGTGACCTCTTCGCCCGAGGCTTCGCCGGGGCGGCCCCCGGCGTCGGTGAAGTGGATGACCGGAGCGGGGAAGGTCGCCGATGGGCCGGCTCCCGGGTCCACGAGGATCCACTTCCTCGCCTCGGATCCGCCGTCCTCCCGAACCTTCCGCTCCCAGCCCGACTGATCGAGGAAGACCGGGATCGTGTCGAGGCAGAGGGGGAGCTCAGGCGTGACGCCGGGCTCGGCCCGCACGACGACCGTGTAGCGGACCGCGTCGCCGAGGTCCACGGTCGCGCGGTCCACGGAGGTCGCGACCGTGAGGGGGCGAACGCCGGCGCGAGGAGTCGTGGCCGGCGGGCCGGGCACTTCCGTCCCGCCGCCGCACGCGGACAGGAGCGGGAAGAGCGCCGCGAGGATCGATGTCGCCGGTCGTCCGGAGCGTCCGCCGCCGCGGCGTCGACCGTCAGCCGTGACGCGAAGCCCACACTTCCCGCTCGCGCTCATCGGCTCTCCGGACGGGTCTCCGGCCGGCTCTCCGAGGTGCCCCCGAGACGCTCCGTGTGGATTCGGGCTCCGGCGCCGCGGAGCGAGGCGTCGAAGACCTCGGCAAGGGCGGCCTGTTCGCGCTCCGCGCGGTAGTCGCGTTCCACGTCGTCCTTCACCTCGTGGAACCCGCGGTCCCGGCCCGGGTCGAAGCTCTCGACGAGAACGAGATGATGCCGGCCGCCGGCCTGCAGCGTCCCCTCGGCCAGCCGCCCGGGTCCGGTACGCGCCGCGAGGTCGAGGACCTCGCGCACGTTGGGGAAGAGGGGGTGCGGCTCGTTCTCCACCGGATCGGGCTCGACGAGCCCTCCCTGCTTCGAGGTGCGCTCATCGAGGGAGACGCGGGTCGCCTCCTCCACGAACGTCGCCTCGCCGCCGCGGATCCGGGCAAGCACCGCCTCCGCCTTCTCCCGCCCGTCGAGCGCGATGTGGCGAAGCCGCGCCCGCGCGGGGACCCGATACTGGCCGCGGCGCGCCTCGAAGTAGAGCTTCACGTCCGAATCCTCGACGCGCACCCGGGAGGCCACCTCGTCCCCGAGGAGCTTCCGGACGAGGATCCTCCGCGAGGCCTCCTCCGCCGCTGCTCTCACCTCCGGGTCCTTCTCGAGGCCGACGGCCAGGGCCCTGGCGTAGAGGATCTTCTCCGCAAGGAGACCTTCGACGATCTTCCGGCGGGAATCCGCATCGTCGAGGCGGGCGGCCACATGTCCGGGCACCCGCGCGAGGGCCTGGTCGAGCTCCGCGCGGGTCACGACGAGATCTCCGGCCTCGGCGAGGATCTCGGCGGCGCCGGCGCCTGCATCTCGCGGGTCCGCCGCAGCGGCGCGGCGGAGCGCATCGCGGG
>CAYQRN010000171.1:0-9642 GCA_964419995.1 uncultured Planctomycetia bacterium | reverse complement strand
CGCCGCTCCGCATCCCTTCGCCTCGGCCATGCGATCGCTCCTTTCGCCCGACAGCCACTATTCCCGAATGTGGTTGTCCGCCACCGTGGACGGATGTCGCCGGACACGGGGACCGCGAGTTTCATCTCGCGGCCAACGCCCCTGCCGCGGTTGTCCTTGCCGTCGCGGCTCGGTTCGGAGTCGGCGAGGATCCGGACCCTGCGTTGGGGCTGGCATGCACCCATTGGACGATCGATGGCTCCCGGACCATGAGGCTTCGGGCCGGAATGCGCGCAAGGGGGGAGACAGAATCCTGCTCGGGCGAAATGGACGGAGAACAAGGTGGAGGATATGATCGCGTGCGATCGGAATCGGTCGGGCATGGCCTGAGGGCCGTCCCCGGCAGGGCGCACGCGGAGGGCGTGCCCCACGGCCGCGTCAAGGAGACGTGATCATGAGGGATGATCGGAACCTCGGGCGGAAGACGGACGCGCAAGGGCGGCAGCGGGGCGGACGGCAGGCGTTGCGATCCGTCGCCGGATTCTCCGTCGTCGTGGCTGTCGTGGCGGGGGCCGTCCTGACGCTCAGCGGGGACCACGCGGGGACCGAGTCGGGCGCTGGCAGCCACGTTGCCGTGGATCAGGGGACCTTCGTGGCGCGGGGATCGGTCATTCCGGGTCCCTCCGTCCCGAAGGCGAAGAAGAAGCGGGGCGTGGACGGCGAGGTGGGGATTCCGCGGAACCCGCGTGAAGCCCAGGAGTGGCTGAGGAGCTTCTGGCAGGACGAGAACGGCGGCATCCCCCGTGACGGTCTCGTGAACGGCTGGGCTGAATACCGGTCCATGACCGCCGATGGGGCGGGGATCACGTCGGCGGGCTGGACCCCGCTCGGGCCGGCGAACACCGTAGGCGGGCGCACGAGGGCCATCGCCGTGCACCCGACACAGCCGGATGTCGTCTTCGTCGGAGGCGTCTCGGGCGGCATCTGGAAGACCGTCAACGCGGGACAGTCGTGGACGCCGGTGAACGACTTCCTCGCCACTCTCAGCATCACCTGGATCACCTTCGACCCCACGAACTCCCAGCACCTCTACGCTGCGACGGGCGAGAACTTTGGAAACGGCGATGCCACGACGGGGGCGGGGATCTTCCGGAGCACGGACGGCGGCACGACCTGGTCGCAGCTCGCGTCGACCGCCGGCGACCCGAACTTCATCTCCATGCGGCGCATCGCGATGTCAGCGAACGGGACCATCCTGCTCGCGGCGACCAGCACCGGCGTCTGGCGCAACACGGCGCCGTTCACGGGCCCCTGGACACAGGTCATCTCGCCTCTGCCGGGCCAGCAGTGGTACGACGTCGACTTCGCGCCGGGCAGCAGCCTGAACGCGGTCGCTGGATCGAGCGCCGGCGTGAGCGGGTACAGCACGGATGGCGGTCAGACCTGGTGGGCGTCGAGCGGCATCCCGAACGTCACGAACAACAACTCCGGGCGCGTGGAGATGGCCTACGCGCCCCTCGTCCCCACGACGGTCTACGCACTGGTAGACTATGCGTACACGAGCGGGAGCCAGCCCACAGGGTCCGGAGGGCTTTACGTTTCCACGAATGGCGGGCAGTCGTTCACGTTCGTCAACGGTTCCACCAATGTCCTCAATACGCAGGGCTGGTATGACAACATGCTGACGGTGCTGCCCTACGACCAGGGTGGCGCAGCGTCGGATCAGGTCGTCATCATCGGCGGAATCGACGCCTTCATGTCGACCAACGGAGGCGCCACCTTCAGCCAGATCAGCTACTGGCCGTATTCCCCGACGGAACCCCACGCGGATCACCACGTGGCCGTGCCGGCCCTGGGTTTCAACGGGACCAGCAACAGGCGGGTGTACTTCGGGAACGATGGAGGAGTCTACCGGACGGACGACATCTTCAGCGTCACGACCTACTATCCGAACCCGCTCCCTCAGAATCCGCAGACGCTCTGGGTGAACGTGAACAACGGCCTCACTATCACCCAGTTCGTGGGCGCGGCGGGGAATCCCCTCACCGGAGGTCTCGCGGGCGGCACGCAGGACAACAGCACGATTCGAAATACCGCCGGAAGCCCCGCCTGGAGCGTCGTCGCCGGCGGCGATGGTGGTCCCACCGCCATCGTTCCCGGTCCTCCCGAGTACGTTTTCGGCGAGTACATCCGACTCGTTCTGCACCGCACCGGGCCGGACGGACTCAAGTACTACGCCGACTACAGCAACCCCATGGGAAGCCCGGTGGCGCCCATGCTCCTCGAGGCCTGGAGCAACCTTGTCGAGTTCTACTCTCCCTTCGCGCTCGATCCCAACAACACGCAGCGTATCCTGGCCGGCGGTCAGGCGCTCTGGCGGACGAACGACGCCCAGACAGCGGTCGTGTCTGGGACGTCCGGACCCTCGTGGACGTCGATCAAGCCGCCCATCGTGAACCCGCCCCAGGACAGAACGACGGCGATAACCGCCGTCGCGGTCGCTCCCTCGGATTCGAACCGCATCTGGGTCGGCCACAACAACGGCGATCTGTACGTGACGTCGAACGGGACCGCGGGCAGTCCGATCTGGACCCAGGTCGACAATGGCGCCACGCCGCTTCCGAACAGGAAGGTCACGCGGGTCCGGATCGACCCCGCCAACCCCGCCCATGTCTACGTGACCTTCGGCGGCTTCTCGAGCGCCAACCTCTGGGAAACGACGAACGGAACGTCGGCGACCCCGACGTGGACGCAGAAATCGGGCATGCCCGCTCTGCCTCTGCTCGACGTCATCCAGCACCCCACGGTGGCAGGCTGGCTCTACGTTGCATCGGAGGTCGGCATCCTCACGAGCGAGAACAACGGCGCGGCGTGGACGGCGGTGAACGATGGCCCGGCCAACGTCCGCGTGAGCCAGCTCTTCTTCATGAATCAGGTGCTGTACGCCGTGACCTACGGCCGTGGGATCTGGAGCCAGACTCCGTCTGCGTCGCCCTCCTGCGCCTCCGGCGGCGGAGAACCTCAAAACAACTCCTGCGGCACGGCTCCGACGCTCGTGACCGGCAACCCCGCCACGGGCTACATCTGCCCGGCGGGCGACGTGGACTGGTATGCCTTCACGCTTGGGACGTCCCAGAACGTGACCGTGACCTTCACGCCGCCACAGAATCCCTGTCTCGACTACGACATCCAGCTCTTCTCGTCCTGCGGGAACTTCCTCAACTTCTCCGCGAATGCCGGATGCGCGACCGAGACCATCAACGCGGGCACCCTGGCCGCGGGGACGTACCGGATCGTCGTGCTCGGCTCCGGCGGAGCAACATCGTCGACCGCGACCTACTCGCTCAACGTCACGACCGGCGGGAGCTGCGGCGCGGAGGCGGGCGAGCCGGCCAACAACATCTGCGCCACGGCGCCGTCGATCGGAATCGGCAGCCCGGCCAACGGGTACATCTGTCCGCAAGGCGACGTGGACTGGTACACCTTCACCCTCGGGTCGACGCAGCAGGTGACGGTAGCCCTCACGCCGCCCCAGAATCCGTGCCTCGACTACGACGTGCAGCTCTTCTCGTCCTGCGGGACGTTCCTCGGGTTCTCGGCGAGCTCCGGCTGTGCGACGGAGACGCTGAGCGCGGGGAATCTCTCTGCGGGGACGTACCGCGTTGTTGTCGTTCCGGCGAGCGGGGCGAACTCGGCCTCCGCTTCCTACTCGCTCAGCGTCACGACGGCCGGCGCCTGCGGCGCAGAGGCGGGCGAACCCGCGAACAACTCCTGTGGGTCCGCGTCATCGATCGGGATCGGCAGCCCGGCCAACGGCTACATCTGCCCGCAGGGCGACGTGGACTGGTACACATTCACGCTCGGGTCGACGCAGCAGGTGACGGTGACGCTGACACCGCCTCAGAACCCGTGCCTCGACTACGACGTGCAGCTCTTCTCGTCCTGCGGGACGTTCCTCGGATTCTCGGCGAACTCGGGCTGCGCGACTGAGACTCTGAACGCGGGAAACCTCTCCGCCGGGACCTATCGTGTGGTCGTCGTGCCTTCGGGAGGGGCGAACTCGGCCTCCGCCGCGTACACGCTCAGCGTCACGACGGCCGGCGCCTGCGGCGCCGAGGCGGGCGAGCCGGCCAACAACTCCTGTGTGTCGGCGTCGCCGATCAATCTCGGGAGCCCTGCCAACGGGTACATCTGCCCTCAGGGCGACGTGGACTGGTACACCTTCAGCCTCGCGTCGGCACCGCAGGTGACCGTGACCCTCACGCCGCCGCAGAATCCGTGCCTCGACTACGATGTGCAACTCTACTCGTCCTGCGGCACCTTCCTGGGGTTCTCGGCAAACTCTGGCTGTGCGACGGAAACGCTGAACGCGGGGACACTCCTGGCGGGCACCTATCACCTGGTCGTGGTGCCATCCGGCGGGGCGAACTCGGCGTCGGCCTCGTACGCGCTCAGCGTCACGACCACTGGCGCCTGCGGCGTCGAGGCCGGCGAGCCTGCCAACAATGCGTGTGCGTCGGCGCCAACCCTCACCCTGGGCTCGGCGGCGAGCGCGTACATCTGCCCCCAAGGCGACGTCGACTGGTTCGCCTTCACTTTGGGCGCGACTCAGCAGGTGACGATCACCCTCACCCCCCCTCAGAACCCGTGCCTCGACTACGACGTCCAGCTCTTCTCCTCCTGCGGGACGTTCCTCGGATTCTCGGCGAACGGGAGCTGTGGAACGGAAACCCTGAACGCCGGGAGCCTGGCTGCCGGAACCTATCGCGTGGTCGTGGTGGGAGCCGGCGGGGCAAGCTCGGCCTCAGCGAGCTACTCGCTCACCGTGAGCGGCGCCGGGGGCGGATGCCCCGCGGAAGCGACGGAGCCCAACGACACCTGCGGACAGGCCGCCTCGATTCCGCAGGCGACGCCGCTCCAGCGCTACATCTGCCCGGTGGGGGACGAGGACTGGTACCAGTTCACGCTGAGTACGTCCACGTTCGTCAACATCGCGATGACGCCCCCTCAGAGTCCGTGTCTCGACTACGATCTCGAGGTGCACAGCGCGTGCGGAACCGTGGTCGGCTCTTCGACACAGGGAGGCTGCCTCGCTGAGAGCTTGCAGGGCGTTCTTCCTGCAGGCACGTACCGGGTCCGCGTTTTCGGGTACGCCGGGGCATTCTCCTCGAGCGCATCCTACACGATCCAGGTGAACTGATGACCACGAAGTACATCATCGGTTCCGGTCTCCTTCTGGCGCTGGGTGCGGCCGCATGGCTTATCGCGGATCGGGGCGCCATGACCGGAGGCGGTGATGTCGTTCCGCCGGCGGGGGTGTCGGAGGCGGGGCCGCGGCGCCTTCCCGGGGGCGTGGCTCCGGCGCCGGCCGAGAACCGCGGTCCGGCAGCAGTGCCGGGGGGCGGGAGCCCCCAGGCGGAGCCCCGAAACGCCGAAGGCCTCACGTTCGCCGAGGTCCAGGCGCGAAAGGCCTCCGGCGGTCCCATGACTCCGGCCAGAATCGGGGCCGAGACTGCCGAGACCGAGATCGCGGCTCTCCTGGCCGAGCCGCCCATCCAGGAGGCGCTTCGCGGGCTCGCTGCGGAGGCCCGCGGGCGCATCGACGCCGCCCTTGACTTCTTCCGGCGACACCGGGGTACGGCCGCCGACGATGCTGCGGCACTGCACACGGAGCTCATGGAGGCGAAGGTCCAGAGCGGCAACGCCTTTCCGATGCCGCGGGCCATGACGCCGGACGCGCCGAAGCCGCCGGCGCCGCCGGGGGCGGCGCGCTGGGCCGGCTGGCCGTACACGGTCGGCGACACCTCCTGGTGGGTGATCATTACGGACGCGGACAGCTCCGAGTACTTCGACCTCGTCGACCTGAGCCTCGATGCCGTGGCCTGGCTCCGAACCCGCATCCTCGGCGTCGTGGCGGGAGTGCGGCCGCCCCGGTAGGGGATGTCCGTTCAGCCGCCTGCCCGGGTCGCGCGCCTCGGGACGTAGTCGACGAGCATGATGCGGCCGAACGAACGTACGCGCGCCTCCCGGAGGAGGCGCGCCAGGCATCGACGTGCGATCGCATCGGGATCCACGGCGTGGAGATGACACGCTACGAGGCGGATCCGCCGGTACCGTTCCGTCAGCTTCCGGAGAGTCGCCTCATCCTCGGGGAGGACCGTGCAGCGGACGCGGCCGAGATCCGAAACGTCGATGGGGAAGCTCTGCCGCGCGCCCGGGATTCCGCCGGGTGCAGCGATCTCGAAGGGGATACGGCCGTAGGCCGCGACGTAGAGAACGAGATCGCCGGGCTCCGCGTCCGCGGCGACCGCCGCCACGACGTCGCGCCACGGCTCGCTCTCCGGGATGCCGGCGACCGCCGCCAGGCGAAAGGCTGGCAGGATGAGCAGGGCAGAGAGGATGATCGCAGCGGCGATGCGGGATCGCGAAGCGGTGGCTTCGACGGCGGCCGCAAGGAAGATGGCGAGCGGGAGGGAAACCCAGAGGAAGCTCCGCGGCCCGAAGATGGGCGTCCGGAGCGAGACGGCGAGCTGGACGATGGGAGGAAAGACCGCCGTGACGAGAAGGGGGACGAAGGCCGGGGAGCGCCGGCGTGCCCAGCGGGCGCCGACGACGAGAAGGAGGGTGACTCCGGTGAGAAGAGCGAACCGCGAGAGGCTCCTTGTCCCGGACCAGCCCCAGATTGGAAGGAGTCCTGAAACATCGAGGACGGCGTTCGCGAGCCCCTCGACGTCCACCGGCGGGACCCACCAGTCTGCCATGACGGCGCGGGCCTGCACGATGAGGAACGGAGCCAGGGGGAGCCAGAGCGCCAGGGCTGCCGCGGCGCAACGCAGGAGCGGGCGGACGAGGAGTCGTCCGCCCCGGGCGCGGAGAGCCAGCACCCCGACGGCCTGCGACACAGGCAGAAGAGCACCCATGTGGAGCGTTGAAACGGCAACGGCCGTCGAGACGATCCACGCGATGCGATTGCGAAGGCGCAGGTCGCCGGCGAGCAGGTGGAGAAACGCATGAGTGGATACGGCAGCCGCGAGGAAGAGGAGCGCGTACATGCGAGCCTCGCGGCCGTAATGGACCTGGAAGGGCGAGACAGCCGTGAGCAGAGCCGCCGCGAGAGCCGCGCGACGGGGGAGGATGCGCCGCGCGATGACGAACACGATCGGGATCGCGGCCGAGGAGAGGACCACCGACAGGGAACGGACCGCAGCGGGCGAGGAGCCGAAGACGGACATCCAGATCCGGAGGAGGATGTAGTAGAGCGGCGGGTGCACATCCGCCTGTCGCACGAGGGCGAGCACTCCGGCGAACGGGCGATTCGCGATCCAGACGCTCCACGCCTCGTCCATCCAGAGGCTCGTCGCGTCGATCTGCCAGAGGCGGAGCGCGATGGCGAGCAGCGTGATTCCCGGAACCGCGACCCAGCCGGCCGCGGCGGCGAATCGGTTCTCACTGGGATGGTCCATGGCGCCACGCTAGCCCGAACGGGCGTCGCAGGGTAGGGTGAGCGGCTCGCACCCGGCGTCACGGCGAAGCCACCCGTGCTAACCGGCGAATCTGCTGCACCTTAGTGCGAACGTGGCGCTCTTCGCGCCGACGCGGGCCGCCGCCGCCACGTATCGGAACGGTGCGACGCGACGCCCGGGAAATTCACTCGTGCTTCGCGGAGATTGTCCGGATTCCGGGATGACGCGCGGTGTTCGCTCGCGTAGAATGGGCCGATTTCAGACGCCCGTATCGTCAGTCCGCCATGCAAGCTGGAGAAGAGTGATGAAGCGAGCCAACGCTCTCGGGGCGGCCATCTCCGTTCTTGTGCTCTCCCTGCCGGTCGCGGCTCAGCTCCGCGTCAACGTCATGCCCGGCTACCCCAACGCACCGAAGACGGACCCCTCCGAGCGGCGCCAGGTGCGCCCGGGCGTGGCGTTCTACGTCTTCGGCTCCGCCGAAGGCGGCGTGGGGCTCGCGAACGGCGCCACCTACACGTGGTCGTTCGGCGCGAATCCCAACGTCCAGGTCGTGGCCGTGGACGGCAACCTCAGCGGCACCGTAGCCAACGACCGGTACATCGCCGAGGAGGTGATCTTCAATCTGGTCGGCCCCACGACGGTCGAGATCCTCACGGCCACGCTCGCCGTGAGCGGCGCCGGCGGCACGGGTTCGGACACCCTCGAGTTCCTCGTCATCTCCACGTCGGACCCGAGCTCCGACACGCCCCTCGAAGCTCTGCAGATCGACGCCAACGTCGCCATCGAGGAGGGGCTCCGCTGGCTCTACGCGAACCAGAACACGACGAACGGATCCTGGGCCGCCGGGACCGCCGCCGGGGGCCAGCCCTGCGGTGGTACCGCCTTCGCGGTCTGGGCTTTCGAGAACCAGAAGCATTACCCCGGGAATGACGTCAACGAAGACATCTACGCCGAGTGGGTCCAGAAGGGCCTCAACTACCTCTTCGCGAATCTCCAGGTCCTCACGGGCGCCACCGCCATCAGCGCGCCCCGGGCGGACACCGCGCGGGGCGCCGTGGCCAACGGGATCTCGGATCTGAACCAGAACAATCAGGTCATCAACGCGTGTCCCGGCGGCAACTCCGGCTACGCGACGCCCATCGCCTGCTCGGCCATCATCGCGAGCCTTGCGCCGCACTTCGTCGTCACGACCGGACCCGCCACGGGGCTCACCTACAAGCAGGTCGTCGAGGACGTGATCGACTGGCTCGGGCATACGCAGAACCAGGGCGGTACGACGACCTGGAGTGGGCGGGGAGGCTGGAACTACAACCCGGGCTCGACCCAGACGCGGAGCGACATGTCGATCAACTCCTGGGCCTACCTCGCCATGGAGGGTGCGGAATCCGTCTTCCTCGTCGACGTTCCGGACTGGATCAAGCAGGAGTGCGAGCATGCCCTCGTTGCCCACCAGACCAACGCGGTGGGGCCTCAGGGCTTCGGTTACGAGGGGCCCAACCAGTGCCTCGGCGGAGCCGAGAACAAGATGGCCACGACGGGTGGCGGCCTCTCGGGGCTCTTCCTCTCCGAGACCGAAGGGCCCCACGTGATGCCTGGCCAGATCATCGTCGCCGCGGCCGCTCCTCTCAACACCATCGCCGCGAAGCGTCAAGCCGGTATCGACTTCCTCGGTGCCAACTGGCAGTTCGACTCCACCGGCGCCTACTGCCGGGGCAATCGGCGAAACTACTACGTCATGTGGACCGTCGCCCGCGCACTCCGACTCTCGGCCGCGGCACTCGGCCTGCCGGCGGGCCAGAAGGTGCCCCTCGTGAACGGCGGCGTCACCTTCGACTGGGAGACGGGCGAGGAGAACGGCTCCGGAAACGTCCCCGGCCCCGGCTCGGCGCGCGAAGGCTACTTCAACTACCTCGTCCGGAACCAGATCTGGGCCGGAACGGCCACCCAGCGAGGCCGGTGGAGCAGCGGACTCAACTGGCTCAGCGACACCATCGAAACCGCCTGCGCATCCCTGATTCTCACTCCGACGGTCTTCACGGCGCCCGGCGTGCCGGCGTTCCAGGCGCCCACGCCCTGCAACCAGGTCCTGAACGGGTCGGTCGCGGTGCCTCTCAGTTTCACCGTGAGCGCCACCGATTCGGATCCCGGTGACCTCGTGACCCTGACGGCCACCGGCGCACCCGCCGGGGCGAGTTTCACC
>CAYQRN010000170.1:0-9803 GCA_964419995.1 uncultured Planctomycetia bacterium | reverse complement strand
GGCAGGCGTCCGGAGCCAGTAGTGCCCCACCATGCGCCCCTCGTCGGGGTTGGCCGTCCCGCCTGCCTCGAGGTCCTCCATGGCCCGGAACGCCCGGCTCATGGGCTCCTGCATGGAGCGGCGCCAGGTCAGGTCCATGTCCATGCGGCTTCCGTCGACCCAGATTCCGAGGGCAGGCACCTCGACGAAGCTCTCCCTCAGCGCTTCGAAGCACATGTCGCTCATCCCAGGACCTCCTCTTCCTTCCATGGTCGGCCGCCGGCCTTCGGTGACATGATAGCGCGGCCCGGATCCGCCCTCGTACGACGGACCGGCCCGGGAGCGGCCCTGTGATTCTCGAGAACGAACGGGCGGAACGCCTCGATCTCGGCGGCGAGTGGCTCTTCGAGGGAGCCGGAACGGGATCCCGGCCGATCCGGGTCCCCGCCTGCTGGGAAGCCGAGGGCGTGGACCGGAACTTCGCCGGACCCGCCCGCTACCGGCGCACGTTCGAGGTCCCGGCGCGCTGGCGGGGCCGGAGGCTCCGTCTCCGGTTCGACGCCGTGAGTTTCGAGTCCCGGATCCTCGTCAACGGCGCTGAGGCCGGAGCGCACCGCGGAGCATGGGCCCCCTTCGAAGTGGACGTGACGTCCTTCGTCCGCCCCGGCGAGACGGCCGCGATCGAGGTCGAGGTGAGCCGCCCCGGCGGCGCCACGCCGCTCCGGAAGGCCCTTGCCGGCTTCCTGCCCGACGTCGCCACGCCGTTCGGCGGCCCCTGGCAGCCCGTCACGCTCCTCGCCCACGACGCGGCCGCCATCACGATCCTGCGGCAGCGCCCGGATCTGCGCGAGGGAGCCATCGACCTCCTCGTCCGCGTGACGTCGTTCGACGCCGCGGACCGGGAGATCAGCCTCCGGGCCGCCATGGCCCCTGATGACGTGAGAACGAACCCCGGCGCCCGCGTGACCCGCGTCCTGCCTGGCGGCGGCACTCTCGACGTCGAGTTCACCCTGCCGGCCCCCGATCTCGCTCCCTGGAGCCCGGCCCGTCCGAGCCTCCACGAGATGGTCGTCGCCGTCGAGCACGAGGGGCGGATCCTCGCCGCCGCCCGGCGCCGCATGGGGCTTCGCCACGTCGCGGCGGAGGGCGGACGCCTCTCGCTCAACGGCCGGCCCCTGTTCCTCCGTGGGGCGCTCTCGTGGGGATTCGACGCCGCGCGCATCGCCCCCGCGCTGCCGCGAGGCGCCGTGCGGGACGAATTCCGGAGGATCCGGGACCTCGGCTTCAACCTCCTCAAGCTCTGCCTCTTCGTCCCCGACGAAACGCTCTTCGACGTGGCCGACGAGGAGGGAATGCTCCTCTGGCTCGAGCTGCCCCTCTGGCTTCCCGACATGGACCCCGGCGTCCGGGATCTCGCCCGGGCGGAGTACGCCGACATCCTCGACCGGGTCGCCCACCATCCCTCCCTCGTCGCCGTGAGCCTCGGCTGCGAGCTCGACCGCACGGTGGACGGCGCTTTCCTCCGCGAGCTCGACACGCTGGCGCGCACCCGGATCCACGGCGCCGTCTTCTGCGACAACAGCGGATCGGGGGAAGCCTACGGCGGCCTCACGACGGATCTCGCGGATTTCAACGACTATCACTTCTACTGCGAGCTCCACGCCTTCGACGGCCTCGTGGACCACTTCCGCCGCGATCACCGTCCGATCCGCCCCTGGATCTTCGGCGAGTTCTGCGACTGCGACACGTTCCGCGACCCCGCGGAGCTCGTCGCCCGGAACGACGGGCGCCCCCCCTGGTGGATGACGGAGGATCTGCCTCTCCGGCGCCCCGAGACCGTGGCGCTCCTCGAGGCCGAACCACGGATCGAGGCCGCCGCCCTCCCGGTTTCCCGCGCCGACGTCCGGCGCATCGCCGACGAGCAGGCCCTCGACGCACGCAAGGTCATCCTCGAGAAGGTCCGTCGCCGCGCCCACATGGGAGGCTTCGTCGTCACCGGCCTTCGCGACACCCCTGTCGCCACGTCCGGTCTCTTCGATGACTTCAACCGTCCCCGCGTGGATGCCGGGCGGTTCCGCGCCTTCAACGCCGACGACGTCCTCCTTCTCGATCTTCCGCGATTTCGGAACTGGGAGGCCGGCGGAGACCGCCCCGATCCCCGCGATCCCTTCAACGTCGTCGCGGGCACCGACGTCGAGAGGGTCCTCGTGCTCTCCTCCGTGGAGGATCTCCGCGATGCCGCGGCCGAGATCGAGTGGACCGCGAGGCTCTCCGACGGCCGCACGGTCGGTCAGGGACTCGGGCTCGTCCGCGTCTCCGCGCCTCCGCTCACGCCGGCGCAGATCGGCCGGATCCACTTCGCCGCGCCCCCGGGGCCCGCGCGGATCGTCGTCGAGGTCCGTGCCACCCTCGGACGCCTCCGCATCGCCAACGCCTGGGACGTCTGGGCATGGCCCGCCGCGGGTCGCGACGACTTCGCCGGTCTCGGCCGCCTCGATCCGACGGGCGCGCTCGACGGGCTCGACAACGCCGTGAGGGAAGCGACCCTCGTGGCCCCCGGCGACCCCGTTCCTCCGGGTTGCCGCGCCGTCCTCGCGTCGATGCTGACCGCGGAACTCCTCGAGTTCGTCCGCTCCGGAGGGCGGGCGGTCCTCATCCAGAACGGCGACGCCCCCCTCGCCGTGCGGCGCGGGCCGTTCTGGCGCGAGGCGATCCGCATCCTCTGCCCGAGTCCCTTCTGGGACGCCTTCCCCGCCCGCGGGTATGCCGGTCTGCAGTTCTACGGTATGGCCGGCGACCGTTGGTTCACCCCCGACGCAGCCCTTCCCGACGGCACGAGGCTGACTCCGCTCCTTCTGCGTCTCGACGCCCGGGACTTCAGACCCGGCTCCTGGATCGCAAGCGCGCGCCTCGGCCGTGGTCACCTCGTGGCGACGACGCTGCGCCTCGCAGGGGGGCTTGGCGACCAGCCCGCGAGTCTCCGGAACAGTCCGGCGGCGCGGCACATGCTCCTTCGGCTCCTGCGTTCGGAGGCCCCATGATCCCGCACTCTCCCTGCCGGAGGACCACGTCCGCCCGTCCCGCATCCCGCGGCGCCCGGTTCATTCGGAAGCGGCTCCGCCTGACACTCCCGAAACTCGCCCTCCTCATGAGCCTCGCGACGCCCGCGGGGTGTCGAACAGCGCGCCCGGACCGACCCGCAGCAGGATCCGAAGCCGCCGGCGCTCCGACCCCCCATGCCTGCGCGCCCGCCTGCCGCCACGAGATCCTCGACGGCGCACTGATCGACTTTCCGGCCGGTCACGAGCACGGCCCCGATTGCGATCACGTCTTCGACGGCCGATGCTGGGTCCGTGCCGGCCACGTCCACGACGAGAAGTGCGGCTGCCACGTCCACGGAACGTGCTGGTGCCGCTGCCCGTCGGGACCACCGCGATCCTGAGAGCGCAAGATCCTGCCGCAGCGGTGATTCGGCCGGACGTGCGGCGGTGTCCCTCCGCCGACGGCGGCTGCCGCCGCCGGATCCCGCTTTCCTTTGACTCCCGTCAGTCGGGAAACGTAGACTCATCGGACCCGACATTCCGCCCGCGGCCGTTTCCATCCCGGCACCTCACCCGAGAGAGGTCTCACACGATGCATCTCAGAGCCAACGGCCGCCTCTGCGGCCGCCGGATCCTCGTTCCGCTCTTCCTCGCGGCCCTGACGCTTCTGCCCGGCGGGGACCCTGGTATCCCGGGGTCCGCGGCGGGACCGGCCGGCGCCCGCACGGACGCAGAGATCCTCGCTCCCGCGCACCGGCGCCTCCTGGCAGCCCTGGCCGACCGTCCGCGTCACGCGGGGCCTCCTCCGGCACTGTGCTTCAGCGGGCCTGTTCCCGAAGCGGTGCTCGAGGCTGTGAACGCCGCCATCTTCGAAGGTCTCAGCGAGTTCCAACTGACGAGTCGCTGGACGTCCACGGCGACCAACGGCAGCGGCCTCGTCCAGGGACAGCCGACGACCATCACGTACAGCTTCGCTCCCGACGGCACGCCGATCAGCGGCGGGGCCGGAGAGCCCGCCGCGCCGAGCGACCTCTTCGCCGTCTTCAACGCCGCGTTCGGCTCGGCAGCGACGTGGCAGAACCTCATCCACCAGTGCTTCCAGGCCTGGGGAGCTCTGTCCGGAGCGACGTACGTTCACGAACCGGCCGATGACGGCATCGCCCTCGGCACCACCGCCGGCCAGCTCGGCGTCCGCGGAGACGTCCGGATCGGCGGCCACTACATCGACGGAGGCACGGGATCGAACATCCTCGCCTACAACAACTTCCCGAATAACGGCGACATGGTGCTCGACACGAGCAATGCATCCTACTTCGCGAACACGTCCAGCAACTACCGGAGATTCCGGAACGTCGTCTCCCATGAGCACGGCCACGGGATGGGTCTCCTCCACGTGTGCCCATCGAACCAGACGAAGCTCATGGAGCCCTACATCTCCACGGCCTACGACGGCCCCCAGCACGACGACATCCTCGCCGCCCAGCGACACTACGGGGACGACTCCGAGCCCAATGACACCGCGGCGGCCGCCACCGATCTCGGAATGCTCGGCGTCGGCGCGACGTCCCTCCAGAACCTGAGCTGCGATGACAACTCCGACGTGGACTGGTTCCGCATCAGCGTCGCCGCCAACAAGATGGCCTCGGTGACGGTGACCCCCGTCGGATCCACGTACACGCAGGGTCCACAGACGTCGGCCTGCGATACCGGCTCGGCCTTCAACTCCCTCACGATCAACGATCTCGCCTTCGACATCCGCGGCTCCAACGGCACGACCGTCCTCGCCTCGGCTTCCTCCCAGCCCGCCGGTTCCGCCGAGACGATCGCCAATCTGAGTCTCGGCGCGGGGGGCGTCCACTACATCCGGGTCTACGCCGGCTCGGCGGACAGCATCCAGCTCTACAGCCTCTCGGTCACGGTCGCAGAATACGTCCCTCCGGCCTTCACGATCTCCTGGCCCGACGGTGTCCCCTCGGCCGTCGCTCCGTCGACGGCGTGGGATGTCGATCTCGCCACGACCAACGGCACGGGCTCGCCCAATCCCGCGGCGGCCTTCCTGTTCCGTTCGGTGGACGGCGCGGCGTTCACCGCCGCCCCCCTCGCGGACCTCGGCGGCGGCGTCTTCCGTGCGACGCTGCCCCCAGCGCCCTGCTTCTCCACGATCCGCTGGTACGTGAGCATCGCGCCCGCGGGCGGAGGCGTCGCGGTGGTCTCGCCCGCCGGAGCTCCGACAGGAGGCACGCACGTCACCCGGTCCGGGCTCCTCACGACCGTGTTCTTCGACGATTTCGACACCAATCTCGGCTGGACGGTCCAGAACGACGCGGCGCTCACCGACGGCGCCTGGGAGCGCGGCATCCCCGTCGGAGGGGGCCTCCGCGGCGATCCGCCCACCGACGCCAACGGATCCGGGGCCTGCTGGCTCACCGACAACGTCGCGGGCAACTCGGACGTCGACGGCGGCGCGACCATGCTCACGTCGCCGCTCCTCAACCTGTCCGGCGTCGCTGACGCGCTCATCGAGGTCGACATCTGGTACGACAACGTCTTCGGCTCGAACCCGGGAACCGACACCTTCCCGATCCAGATCTCGAACAACAACGGCGCGAGCTGGGTCACCCTCGAGATCTACACGGCCAGTGCCGGCGTCTGGGTCCGCCGGTCGTACCGCGTCGCGCAGTTCGTCGCGCCGACGTCCCAGGTCCGGGTGCGCTTCACCGCCCAGGATCCACCCCCGGGCGCCGTGGTCGAGGCCGGTGTCGACCGCTTCCGGGTCTACGCCTGCGAGTCCGACGGAGCCCTCGGCGCCTGTGGCGCAGGCACCTATCCCGCCGGCGGTGCGCCATCCCCTCTGCTCACGATCAACGGCTCGGACGGCGGCTCGGACCGCCGCGTCGAGGTTCCCGTCTCGGCGCCGCTCACTCTCGCCCTCGCCCAGCCCGCGACCTCCGGAAGTCCGTCGCGATTCCTCCTCTTCGCCACGGCGGGCGTGCCCGGACAGGCCGATGCCTATCCCCTCCCGCCCCTCGGCACCCTCTGTTTCCCGCCGTGCGTCTTGGCGCCCGGCAACCCCGCCCTCTTCATGCTGGCCGACAGCTTCGGCACCGGCTTCTGCGGAACGCCTCTCCTCCCCTCCACGCCCACGCCGTGGTCCTTCACGGGTCCGGGCATCCCGATGCCGGGTCAGTTCACGTTCCAGGCCATCATCGAGGAGACGCCCTCCACCCTCGCCATCACGAACGCCGTTGTTCTCCACTTCGTCCCGTAGCGTGTCGCTGCCGGCGCGACCCGGGCATCGCCGCCCGTGTCGCACCGTGCTGCGCCGGTCGCCGCCGCTCCGGGCAGTGATCGCAGGCCTCTCTCAACGGCGCCGCGCCACCTCACGCGCGGCGAATTCCATGATCTTCTTCCCGAGGGCCGCCGCGTCCATCCCGAAGGCGGCCTGAACCGCCATGGCCGCCCCGTGGCCTGCGTAGTGGTCGCCCACGTACTGGAACAGCTTCCTTCGAAGACCCTCCGGATCCGTCTCGAACAGGTAAAGACACGCAGCCCCCGCCTGGGCGTAGAAGAGATTCGTCTCGCTCAGGATCATCGCGGCCCCGAGCGTGCGGGTCACGGGAACCGTGATCGACGGTTTGTGGTCGAGCAGAGCGAAGTCGAGGGCCGTGGCGGCGAAGAGACGCTTCCATGGGATCAGCCGATCCGAGGGCGTGTTGGCGACGGCGTCGACGGGATAGGGGCAGTCCCGGAGGGTCCACGAGCGCGTCCGGACATCGAATCGCATGGACTCGATCAGCGTCGCGAACCCCTCGACGATCCAGTGTCCCGGCGTGAGGGCAACCCGCTCCGTCTCGGCGCTCTGAAAGAGCGGGCACCGCTCGTGGATCCAGGCGTGCGTCAGCTCGTGCGCATAGACGTCGATCATCCGATCGAATTCCTGCCGTTTCGACGGGATGAACATGCGGGCGATCGCCTCGTCGGGGGAGTAATGACCGGCGGTCCACCCCAGATGCGAGGCGGGCGCGCCGGTCATCCTGGCGCTCTCGCGTTCGTACTCCTCCTTCGACTCGTAGAGGAGCAGGCGGAGAGGATGGCGCGTGTCGCGCCGGCGGTCGCCGAAGTCGAAGAACCGTCCGAGGGTGCCCGTGACGAGCTCGCCGACGGACAGGCACCGCGCGATCCGCCCCGGGCTCTGCACGGGACTGATCACGAGGAGATTCGGGCTCCGGAATGCGGCAAGGTCCTTCCGCCAGATCTCGCACTGGGATCCGAGCTCACGCTCTGCGTGCGTGATCTCTCCGTCATCGGGCAAAGGCGGACTCACGAACTCGACCTCGATGGCTTTCGTCGCGTCGACGACGTCGAGCCACTCGAGGGCGTCGAACGGTTGCGGCGGCACGATGCCGGCCGGCAGGGCCTGCCTGACTGCCCGGGCAGCAGCCTCATGGGACGACTCCCGCGCCAGAACGGCTCGCAGCAGGTCCGACCGGAGGCTCCAGGGCGCCTCCGGCGGGAGGCCGGCCGCCCGCCCGTAGAGGGCTTCGACCCGCCGCGCAGGCAGCTTCGCCGCCAGGGCGATGATTCGTGCCGACTCATCGGGCAGGGTCTTCCCCTGCGCCTTCTGTCGCGCCCGGAGTTTCGCCTCGGCCTTCGCGATCTCGTCCTGGCGCGCTCCGGACTGGCACGCCTCGGCGATCAGGCGCTCCATGAGAATCGGGTCGCGCGACCGGTCGGCCTCGAGCGCCAGGCGGACGTACTCGGTGCCGATCTCCTGCTCGGCCAGCGCCAGAATGCCCTGGATCGCGTCGTCATCGGGCCCGGCGAAGACGATCTTGCCGTCGGCATCCTCGGCGAGGAGGAGATCGTCGAGAGAGCCACGCGAGCCGGCTCCCGGCCCCGTGTACGTGGATTGTACGACATCGATCCGGAAGGACCCGGCGAGGGTCGTGCCGTCCCGGAGCACTGCGCGACCTCTGGCGACCTCGACGGGCGGTGCCGCGCCGGCGACATCGCCCGCTGCCGGCCAGCGCGGCCTGCCGCGATCCCTCCGCGCCTCGCGAAGTGCGATGATCCGGCCGGTGTCCGTGCAGAGGAGGACCGTCTCGCGGGCGGGAATGGCGACGCCCCGGCCAAAAGACCGCGCCGACCAGAGAATCCGCCGCGGGACGATGTCGACGGCGCAGGGACCGAAGTAAGCCACGCCGCTGGCCACGGATGCCTCCACGGGGTCCATCACGAACTCCGCGTGTCGATCGGAGCTGGCGAGGATCTGGATCCCCTCCTTCTTGCCGAGCACGCCCAGCATCTTCGGCCCTTCGCCCGGAGCGACCATGACGGCGATGAACCCGCGGTCTCCGGGCACGACCGACGATCCCGGGACCAGCTCGCAGAACGTCGTCAATTCGAGCGTGGATCCGGTCCCCTCCGGGCGCCGGAGGCGGACCGAGCTCATCTTCACCCCCCCTTCGAGGGGAACCGGGAACGGAAGGCGGACGATGACCTCCTTCTCAAGGACGATGACGGGTATCGCACACTCCCTCACCGGGATGCGCCCGTCGTGGTGCCCGATGTCGGTATAGGAGATGCGTGACCCCGTGGCGCGCTCGAGCAGAACGACCGAGGCCGTACCCTCGCTCCCGTACTCGACGGCGAAGACGTGGGGTCCCCGGACCGACGGTCGCCCGCGAAACCGCCCGGACGCTCGCCAGAGCGGCGTGGAGCGTCCCACGGCAAGGCAGACGAGATCGTCGCCGTCGCGGACATGGATCTCCCTTCCCGCCTGGCACGGTGGCGAGAGCACGCCTCCGGCCGCATACGTCCACGAGAGACGTTCGAGGAGTCTCACGCGCATGCGGAAGGCCTCGAGGAGCCTCGGACCCGTTCGAGCGACGACGACGCCGTTCCACACGCAGAGTTCCAGGGGAACGGGCGTCTTGAAGACAGGGCTTCGCGCCGCCAGAGATCCGTCCCGCAGGTTGAGGACGTCGAATCGGCGTCGATCCGGCGCCTCGCGAATCGCGACGAAGACCCGGTCGCGCCAGACCAGTGCCTCTCCCTCGACGAAGTCCTTCGACTTCTCGCCCTTCGGGTAGGTCCAGGCCGCCTCGACCGGGCCCATCACGGGCTCGGTCATCGTGGTGCGCGACAGGGACGATACCCCGCCGGTCATGCACCACGTGTCCGCCGGCGCCGCCGCGCCATCCTCTCCATCGTCCTGAGCCGCGAGCCGCATCGGAGCGAGCGCGAGACAAGCGGCGGCGATCGACACGAGAAGCGTCGATCGTCCGTGCAGACCGGGTCTGGCAACGTCTCCACCTGTTGCCGCCGGAATCTTTCCGTGCGCCATTCTTCGTCTCCGTGACGGCCCGACTCGTCCCTTGACGAGTTGCGAGACTACAGGCGCCCGCAACCCCTGTCAAGCTCGCCCACCCGTGGTTTCCCCCGCGACCCCCTCGCGGCGCCTCCGCCTTCCCAACCGGCGGACGACGCCTCGTGCCCTCCTCCTCCTCCTCCTCCTCCTCCTCCGGAGCGAGGGCTACCGGCCTCCCGAACCGGCGATCAGGCTCTCGTACCCTCCCCTGCCCCTCTCAGAGCCTCCGCCTCTCCAACCGGCTGAAGGCGCCTCGTGCCCCTGTCCTTCTTTCCCGGGGCAGGGGCCCCGGGAAAGTCTGGCACAGAGGAGCGAGGGCCACCGAGCGTTCTTCTCCAGAACCTCACCAGCCTCTCGCAGGCTAGTGGGGTGCGTCACACAGATGCGAACATATTCGACGGGAGATTCTCGTG
>CAYQRN010000169.1:0-9933 GCA_964419995.1 uncultured Planctomycetia bacterium | reverse complement strand
AGAGCGTCGTGGACCAGGTGGAGGAGTTCGGCACGAACAATATCTACGTCTACCGCTTCCCCTTCGTCCAGATGGGCCGCATCCCGAAGAGCGTGCGGACACGGAAGCCTCTCACCCTCGAGGATGGCCTTGCGGTGGCCTCGCTCTGTCCTTCCGTGGCGGCCGTGAGCGTGGGGCTCGAGCCGGAGGGTGCGCAGCAGGGGGCGAAGTACCGGGGCGAGGCCATGGAGGGCGCGAGGCTCCGGGGCGTCCTTCCCGATGACGAACGCGTGTCGCAGACGGTGCTCGCGGAAGGTCGTTTCTTCGGGCCGTCCGAGAACGAGCACCGCGCCGATGTCTGCGTCATCGCGCACAATGTCCGGGAGGCCCTTTTCCCCCACAGGTCGGCCCTCGACCGCCGGATCGAGGTCAACGGCCGCGCCTACCGCATCATCGGCGTGGCCGCGAAGCGGAAGGAAGGTCCTTTCGGCGAGGAGAACCAGGAGGACAACATCGTCCGAATCCCCTATGGGACGTTCCGGAAGCAGTATCCGGGGACGGACGACCATTTCGTCGCCGTCGAGGCGAAGGATGGCCGACTCCAGGAGGCGATCGAGGAGATCACGGAACTGCTGCGCCGGCGGCGGCAGGTGCGCTTCGATGAGGAGAACAACTTCGAAGTCGGCACGGCGGATTCGATCATCGCATCGTTCGACCGGATCGTGTTCGCGGTTCTCGCGGTCATGTTCCTGCTGTCGTCCGTGGCCTTCATCGTCGGAGGCGTGGGCGTCATGAACATCATGCTGGTGTCCGTGACGGAACGGACGCGGGAGATCGGGGTCAGGAAGGCCCTGGGGGCTCGCAATGGGGATATCGCCGCGCAGTTCCTCACGGAGGCCGTGGTCCTCACGTTCCTCGGAGGGATTCTCGGCCTCGCGGCGGGAGAACTCGCGATCCTCGGCGTGAGAGCCGTGGTTCCCGCCCTGCCGGCGACGACGCCCCTCTGGGGGCGCATCTTCGCCTTCCTCGGCTCCGTGAGCGTCGGGCTGTTCTTCGGGCTCTTCCCGGCGCTCAAGGCCGCGCGTCTCGATCCCATCGAGGCGATGCGGCACGAATGAGTCAGGCGGGTTCGTCGTCGTCTTCGTCGCCGTCACCCGTGTCGGCGGGAAGACCGAGCCGGCGGATGATGGCGTCGAGAAGTCCGCGCGGGAGGGGAAACATCGCGGCGTGGCTGTCGAGGAGATCCTGGAGGCGTGTCCGGAGGTCGGTTCCGGGGGGGCCGTGGATCCGGTCGATGGCGAGCGCGACTTCCTCCCGGGGAAGACCGAGGGCGGTCGCGAGTCCGGCTTCCGGAAGGCCAAGCGCGAGATCGAGGATCAGGAGGCGGCGATCCGTCTCCGGCAGGGCCGCGACATGGCGGAGGGTCCGGAGATCGGCGCCGCCCGGCGGGGGCTCGTTGCCGCCGTCCGGGAAGGGCGCGAACCCGCCCTCCCGCGCGTCTCGGGCGAGCCGCCCTCCCGTGCAGGCGAGAGGGTCGTCGCCTTCGAGCGCGCCGCTCCGGATGGTCGCGGCGAGGTGGACGAGGGCCGCCTCCGTGGCCTCCCTCGCGCGGGTGGCGTCCCGGAACAGATGGCAGGCCGCGTCGAAGGTGGGGGCAAGGACTCCGGCGAGAAGATCCACCAGGGCGGCATCGTCGCCGCCGCGGGCGAGATCGAGCGTGCGTCTCGCGGCGTCACGTCCCATGGTGAGTCTCCCGCTGGCGCGCGCCGTCGGGGTGACGGTAGAGTAGCGCGTCCGAGGACCGCGGCAAGCGGATCCGGGATGGTCGGGACCGGAAAGCAGGAGAGACCATGGCACCACGTCCCCTCATGACCGAAAAGACGCGCTGGATCCTGGCCGTCGGCGTGCTGCTCGTCGTGGCGTGGCTCCTCGTTTCCATCGTCATGCCCTTCGCCACGGCCATCCTGTGGGCAGCGATCCTGAGCCTGAGTCTCTGGCCCGTCAACCAGTGGGTCGTGCGGCGCGTCCGGAACCGGTCGGCCGCCGCTCTCCTCATGACCGTCATGCTCGTCGTCGGGATCGTCCTTCCCACGGGTTTCGCCGCGCTACGCCTCACGGCGGAGGCCCAGGCCCTGGCTCGCCATGTCGAGACGCTCGCGCGAACCGAGGAGCGGGAGGCCCTCATCGCATGGCTCGGCGACGTGCCCCTCGCCGGGGACCTCCTGGCCCGTCAGGCCCGGGCCTTCCTCGAGCGGCCCGATGCCATCCGCGGTTTCCTCACCGACAACATCGACCGGATTCTCCGCATCTCCTACGAGGTCGTGCTGCGTTTCGGGAGGGCCTTCCTCACGCTCGTGCTCTGCCTCTTCAGCGCGTACTTCTTCTTCCGGAACGGCGAGGTCCTGGCGGGACAGCTCCGGTCCGCGCTCTATCGCCTCGGGGGGAGTGCGACGCCGCGACTCCTCGACCACATTCGGGGGACCGTCCGGGGCGTGGTTTACGGCCTCATCATGACCGCGGTCGCCCAAGCCATCGTCGCGGCCGCCGGTTTCGCTGTGGCCGGCGTGCGCTATCCCGTGCTCCTTGGCGGACTCACGCTCATCTTCTCGTTCATCCCGTTCGGTCCGCCGTTCATCTGGATTCCTGCGTCCGTGTCGCTCATGGTGGAAGGACACGTCCTCGCTGGCGTCCTGCTGTTCGTGTGGGGGGCCGGCGTCATCAGCACGATGGACAACGTCCTCCGGCCGATCTTCATCGGTCAGGCGACCCGGATGCCGGTGCTCCTCGTCGTCTTCGGCGTGCTCGGCGGCCTCGCGTCCTTCGGCCTCCTCGGGCTCTTCATCGGCCCGGTCGTGCTGGCGGTGGCCCTGTCCCTCTGGCGGGCCTGGCTCGCCGAGGAACTCCCCCTCACGGAGTCCCGGGCGGGCGGAGGACCTTCCGCATGACGCGGGCGCTGTCGCAGCAGTGGATTCGAAACTCCACGGAGGACCCGACCGGGGCGGGCACATCCTCGCGTGCGGCGGTGGAGAATCCGAGCGTGCGGAAGAAGGGGTCGGCCGAGAGGGTGAGCAGCCATGCCTCGGCCACGCCGGCGCGCCGGAGGCGGTCGAGGAGCGCCGCGATGAGGGTCTGGCCGACGCCGCGGCCCTGGTGGTCCCGGTGCACGGCGACGGACCTGACCAGCGCGGCGTTGCCGTACCGCTCATGGCCCGCGCAGGCGATGACGCCGCCGCCCGCCCTCGTCACGAGCATGGGGACGGGAACGTCGCCCTCGGCCGGGACGGGCAGTCCGGCATCGCGAAGCAGGGCCGCGACGGCGGGAGCCTCGTTGATGCCCATCGCGCCGATACCTTCGTCGGCGCGATCAGCGGGCGCCGGGGTCGCGACGGCGTCGGCTTCGATCTCGACGAGCATCCGGTCATCGACGAGGCGGGAAACCTCGACCATGGTCGTCGCCGGCCGCACATGGCCGAGGGCCTCGCGATGGGCCCGTCCGACGGCCTCGAAGTCGCGTCTGATATCCGTCACAAAAATCCTGGTCCGGACCACATCCTCGAGCCCGGCGCCCACTTGGGCCAGGGCTCGGGCGATGTTGGCGAGGATCTGGCGGGACTGGACGTAGGCGTCGCCCTCGCCGGCGAACCCCCCCTCGGGCGTCGTCGCCGTGGTGCCGGTAACGTGGATCTGGTCCCCGGCCCGGACGAGGCGTGAGTACCCCACTGTGGCTTCCCAGGGGGTGCCGGTCGAAACGCGGGTACGCTGCATCGCGGCATCGTAACCGGGGACCGCGCTGCCGCCCACGGCAGGGGGCTGATCCGGGAGAGTATTGACAGGAAGCGGGGTGGAATCTAGGCTCTGTAGCAGGACGTTCTGCCGGCTCCGGGAGCCGAAAGGACGCCCGCCCGGCCGCCGCCGTGCGGAATCCCCGCGGGTGTTTCGCGGCCGGGAACGAGAGAGAGTTCCCCTGCGGGGGACTTCGGGAGACGACGAGATGACTTCAAGGACCGTTCGATACCTCGCTGCCGCGCTGGTCGTCCTCGGCGCGGTGCCGGCGTCGGGGCAGATGCTCTGGGGCGACGACTTCGAGAACGCGGGCGTCACGGGCTCCCCGGTCGGACCCTATGTTCCCGGTGTCGTTCCTTCCTTCCCGGCCGGTGGTCCGTCCGTGAATGGCGGCTGGGATACGTGGTACATGAACGCGGCGGCCATGGGCGCCATCAGCACGACGGTGGCGCACAGCGGCGTCACGTGCCTCGAGGTCGGCGGACCGGGCGTCGCCGCGAGCGGCTGCGACATCGTCCAGGAACACTCGACGGTGACGAGCCTCGCGGGGAACCCGGGATTCTACGACCACGCTGCCCACGGCGCGGGCGGTTGGCCGGGCAACACGCCGCTCGGCGCCCCGGGACTCGGGACCTGGCAGTATCGTGCGTGGAACTACTGCCCCTCGACCTTCCCGACGGGCACGTCGAGCCACTACTTCATCGTGAACGACGTGCTCAACAACGCCTCCTCCGGTCCGTCGCGGTGGATCCTCCAGGTCCAGTTCAATCACGTTGCCGGGACGGTGCGCGACGACATGCGCGCGACGCCGGGCGCGACGCCCATCATCTACAATGCGTGGGTCGAGATCGTCGCGACCTTCGACCTCGACAACCAGTGCGCGAGCGTGACGTACAACGGTCACAACATCGGAAACGGTCCCCTGTTCCCCACGGGCTGGACGACCCCGGGCACGCCTCAGGTCGCCAACCTCGACCTCTTCACGGTGGGAGCGACGTCCTACTGGGACGACATCACTCTCACCCGGATCATCGACGGACCGCAGTTCCAGACGAACACCGCAGCGGTCGCGGCCACGATCAACGGCCTCGCCGGGACTGCATGCGGATTCGCCCAGACGCGCGTGCCGATCGGAGGCACCGTGACCGTCGCCGTCACACTGGCGGCTCCGGCGGTGGGGCATGAGGGCATCATCGATGCGGGCGCGCCGATCGCCCTCGGGGCGCCGGGCTCGATCTTCCTGTCACCGGGACGGATCCTCAACGTGAATCCCTTCAGCGGAAACGGCTTCTTCCTCTACGGTGGCATCGCGCCGGCCTTCGTGGCACATCCGGGCGGGACGACGTCCATCTCCTTCGTGGCAGGCGGTCCGGCCTTCGACGGCTGCATCCAGTACGTCGTCGTCGACCCCGCGTTGCTGCTCGGCTACGACCTGACGCAGCCCTGCCACCTCATCATCTACTGATCCCGGCATCAGGGATCCGTCCGACGCCCGGGCGCGGCCCTCGCCGCGCCCGGGCGTCGGAACCGCCATGCGAAGTCCCCGCTCAACACGTGCCGGCAGCCGTGCCGCCGGAGTCGCATCGCTGCTCCTGATCGCCATCTGTGCCTGCGGCGGGGATCCTCCGCCGCCCGCGGTGGAGGGCGGCGCCGCCGCGGCCCCCCTGGTGCCGGCCCCCGCCCCCGCCGGCGGACTCGTGGAGCTTTCGGTCCGGCTTGGCGTGCCCTTCCCGCCCGGGGCGTCCCATGTCCGCACCTTCGATCGCGCCACCGGGCTCGACGTCGTTCTCCGGTCCGGGCGGACTCTCGACGAACTGGTGAGCTTCTTCGGGGCCGCCCTCGATCCCCTCGTGGGCAGCCGATTCAGATCGCGGCTCCCCGAGGTCGGGAAACCCTGGGGCGAGCGGCGCCTGGCCGGGGCCGAATATCGCATGGCGACCTGGGCGGAGGCGGATGGGCGGTCGCGCATCCAGGTGACCCTCCTCCGGGAGGAGAGGACGGCCGAGCGTCAGATCACGATCGCGCGGCTTCCCGCGGAGTGATTGGCGGCGGAGCTCCTCAGTCCTTCCGAAAGCGGACGAACCAGTTCTCGCGGAGGAAGTCCTCCTCGCCGACCTTGCGGAAGCCCACGGATTCGATCTCGCGGACGACGACGTCCTTCCCGGCGCGGACGTGGTCGAGGATCCAGCGCCGCGAGACGCCCTCGATCCGGATGAAATCGATGACGACGAGCTCGCCTCCCGGGCGGAGGGCCCGGTGGATGGACGCCGTGGAGCTTCTCGGGTAGTCGAAGTGGTGGTACGTGTCGCAGAGGAAGGCGAGATCGATGGACTCCGCGGGCAGGGCGACGGAGTCCTCGGGACAGCGGATGGTCTCGACCCAGGAGAAGCCGCGCGATGTGGCGTCGCTGCGGATGTGCTCGAGGAAGCTCGGAAGGATGTCCACGGCGAACACACGGCCCGTCGGGCCCACGCCCTCGGCGAAGAGCCGGGTGAAGAGACCCGTGCCGGCGCCCACGTCGGCCACGGCCATGCCGGGCCGAATCCCCACGCGGCGAACGATCTCGTGGCGTTCCGCGAAGATCTCGCGGCTCTCCGTCTCGAAGCGGCGGGCCCAGTCGGCGGGGTCGGGGTTGCGGACGTAGGGCGTGTTGATCCCGGGCCGGATGGCCACGACCGGGTCGGGGCGAGACTCGGGCGCCGGAGTCGCGCACGCGAGGAAGGCGAGGAGCAGGAGGAGGGCGAGAGACCTGGAGGGGAGAGTGCGCTTCATGGCGATGTCCGGAGGATCAGGCTGTCTCCCGTCGGGCCGCCCGGCGGTGCCGGACGTACTCGAAGAGGATCGGGAGGAGCGAGATGACGATGATGGCGATGACGACGAGGGAGAAGTTGTTCTTCACGAAGGGGAGGCCCCCGAAGAAGTAGCCCGCGAAGAGGCAGATGGAGACCCACAGGATCCCGCCCGCGACGTTGAACAGGACGAAGCGGGGGTAGCTCATGGAGCCCACGCCCGCGACGAAGGGGGCGAAGGTGCGGACGATGGGGACGAACCTCGCGATGATGATCGTCTTGCCGCCCCAGCGCTGGAAGAAGGCCTCGGTCCTCGCGAGATGGCGGCGGTTCAGGAACCGGGCGCTCTCGCTCCGGAGGATGCGGGGGCCGAGGTACCGGCCGACGGCGTAGTTGACGGTATCGCCGGCGATGGCTGCGGCCGCGAGGATGGCGAAGAGGAGGAGGACGTCGAGTGTGCCCCGCCCGGCGATCGCCCCGGCGGCGAAGAGGAGGGAATCCCCCGGCAGGAAGGGCGTTAGGACGAAACCCGTCTCGGCGAAGATGATGAGGAAGAGGATGACGTACGTCCAGGCTCCGTGCTCGAGGATGATGGCATCGAGATGGCGGTCGATGTGGATGACGAAATCGACGAGTTTGGCGACAGGGTTCATCCGGTCCTCCAGGCCGCGCGAAAGTACGTCGCGCCCGTGGGTTTGCAATCGTCGCCAGATGCCACTGCCGCGTGAATCGAAGTGAAGCTCGGCGCGGAGCGCGGCTGGTCGTAGACTGAAGGCAACGGCGCAGGGGACGGCGTGTCCGGCCCCCGCCGCCTCCCGGTGACCATGCCCGAACCTGCCTGCCGCCGAGCCTTCTGTTCGTTCGTCCTTCTCCTCGCCTTCGGGGCCGCGATGCTGCGGGCCCAGGGGCTTCCGCCCGTGCCGGTGCCTCCCGGCAATCCGCTCCTGCCCGAACGTATCGTGCTCGGGAAGATCCTCTTCTTCGAGGAGCAGATCTCCGGGGACAACACGACGGCCTGCGCGACCTGCCACATGCCCGAGGCGGGAGGCGGAGATCCGCGGGTGGCATCGCCCCTCAACACGCACCCCGGGCCCGACGGGATCCTGTCCACCGAGGACGACATCCAGGGGTCGCGGGGGGTGGTCCACTGCGATAGCAACCAGCGCTTCAGTCCCGATGGCTTCTTCTTCCCGAAGGCCCAGGTCACGCCGCGGAAGGCGCCGTCCGCCATCGGCGCGGCGTGGGATCCGGAGCTCTTCTGGGACGGCCGGGCCGGAGGCGTCTTCCTCGATCCCGTGAGTCAGGCCGTCGCCCTTCCCTCGGGCGCGGCTCTCGAGAGCCAGGCCGTGGGGCCGCCGGTGTCCGGCGAGATGGGTTGCGACGGCAACAGCATGGCGGCCGTGACGGCGAAGCTCACGGGACTCCGGCCGCTGCGGCTCGCGACGAACCTCCCGGTGGACGTGGCGGCGGCGCTCCAGGCCCATCCGACCTATCCCGACCTCTTCGCGGCCGCCTTCGGGGATCCGGCCATCACGCCGGCGCGCTTCGCCATGGCCGTCGCCTCGTACGAGCGGACGCTCGTGCCGGACCAGACGCCCTTCGATGCGTTCCAGGCGGGCAACACCGCCGCTCTGACGGCGGATCAGCAGGCGGGGCTCGCTCTCTTCATGGGCGCCGCGGCGTGCAACCAGTGCCATACGCCGCCGCTCTTCACCGACCACACCTTCCGCAACATCGGCGTGAGGCCGGTGGCAGAGGACACGGGACGCTTCGCCGTGACGGGGAATCCGGCGGATCTCGGCCGATTCAAGGTGCCGGGGCTCCGGAACGCCGCCCTCCGGGCCCCCTACTTCCACAACGGGAGCGAGCCCTCCCTCGCCGCCGTGATCCTTTTCTACGGCTTCGGCGGGAACTTCAACGAGAACCTCGACCCCCTCATCACGCCCATCGGCTTCACGCCGCTCGAGATCAACCAGCTCGACGATTTCCTGACGAACGGCCTCCTCGATCCCCGCGTGGCCCTGGCCCTGCCGCCCTTCGACCGGCCGACCCTGAACTCGGAGCGCCCGGCCAACCCGGTCCTCTTCGGCGCGGGAATGCCGGGTTCCGGGGGCCTCGAACCCGTCATGGTCGCTCCGATCCCGCCGGTCATCGGCGCCTCCCGTTTCGAGCTCGGGCTCGCGCGGGCCCTCGGAGGCGCCCTTGCCGTCCTCGCCGTGGCCGGCCAGCCGGCGATCCCGTCCACGACGTGGCTCGCGGCGCCGATCCACCTCGCCATCGACTCCTCGACCTTCTTCCTGCCTGTGATCCTCGGCGGAACCCCGGGCCTTCCCGGGGCGGGCTTCGGTTCCGTCGCCGTCGAGGTGCCGGACGACCCGGCCCTGGCGGGACGGAGCCTTGCCGTCCAGTGGGGTGTGCTCGACCCGGGCCTTCCGGCGTCCTTCGCCGTGAGCGGCGCGGCGATATTGACCTTCTTCGCGCCGTGAACGACGGCAGCGGCAGAGGTTGACGGCAGCGCCGGGATGCGGCAACTTCGGGCGCGGAACGTCGCCTCATGATGCCGAACCGATCCTCGCTGGCTTTGGCCCTCGTCCTCTCTGCCGCTCCGGCCGTGCCGGCGCAGGCCGTAGACACTTCCCGCCTTCGGGAGGAGGCCGCCGGGACGCTCCGGGCATCCCTCGAGGATCTGGCACTGACGGCACGGAAGCTCGAGCTTGCCGGGGAGCGGCACAGGATCTTCCGGATGCTCCTCCAGTTCGCGCCGGACCATGCCGAGGCGAGGCGCGCGCTGCGCTATTCCCGGGGGCGTGACGGCCGGTGGGTCGGAAGCCCGGACTACCGGGAGCCCCGGAATCTGCGGACGGATGGCCTCCCGGAGCTCCGGCGCGACCTGGATGCGGCGCTGGCAGCCTTCCGGGCCTTCGCGGAAGCCCTCCTGCGCCGGGAGGGGCGCGACGCCCTTCCGGCGGACTTCCGGAAGTCCCTGCTCGACGACCTGGTCGTCCTGTTCCCCGAGGACGGCGACATTCGCGCCCTCCGAGGGGAGGTCCGGGCCGGAACGCGGTGGGCGCCCCGGGAGACCGTGGGCGCAGCGGATCGCCGAAAGGTCCTGCGGGCGGCGGCGGCGGCGGCCGTCTCGGCGGCGCCACAGCCCGAGCCCGCGGAGATCACGGCGCTGGAGGCCGGGCTCGGGCTCGCCTGGAAGGCAGCCGTGCGCACGCCCCTCGTGCGGGTGGCGGGCACCGTGGACCGGGGCGAGATCGTGGCGGCGGCGCGCCACGCCGAGGCCGCCCTGGCCTTCTTCCGGAGCACGTTCCGGACGAACATCGGACTCCCGCACGATTTCGGGATCTACCTCCTCGCGGGCGCGGCGGACCGGGAC
>CAYQRN010000168.1:0-10004 GCA_964419995.1 uncultured Planctomycetia bacterium | reverse complement strand
GATCAGCGTGTCTGCATAGGGGCGGGGTCCCGGGCCGAAGTTGGGCGGGGCGTAGTTGATGGCCACGATGGAGTCGAAGTCGGGTCCCGGTGTCGTGCCTGTCGTCGCGCCGGAAGCGTCGATGAGAGCCACGGCGTTGACCGTGGCGAGTCCCGTGCCGACGATATCGACCGCCATGTCGCCGGCCCACGCGCCGGTGATCGGACCGGGGACCGGCACCCACGTGATGCCGTCGGAGGAGACCTCGACGAGATAGGGTTCAGTAGCGTAGGAGTTGACCTCCTCGATCTGGAAGTCGGGGCCCGGGCCGTCGATGACCGTGACGCCGAGCAGGAACGCCACGCGGTCGAAACCGCAGAGGGAGAGGTACCCTCCGGTCCCCGGGGCGTCGCTGGCCGGGAGGTCGAGGACGACGCTCGGGTCCACGGCGACGTTCGTCGGGCAGAGGAGGGCCGGATTCGGGGGTGTCAGGACGGCGATCGCGCAGTTTTCCGTAGCCTGCTGCCCGAGGGCTGCGGTGCACAGGAGCAGCACGAGGAGGAGCGAACGGGTCTGGCGCATGACTGGCTCCGTTGGATGCGATGGGAAGCGCACCCCGCGCAGGGGGGCGCCGCACGCAGGCAAGTGTCGCCGGGCCGGCACCCCGTGTCAACAGAATCAGATACGGCCGTCGAAGCGGGCGAAGGCCGGCCGGAGGACGTCGTAGATGATGCGGCAGCGCTCGTCGTAGTGGATGAACGCGCTCTTCATGCCGTTCATGACGAGCTTCTCGACGTCGGCGAGTCCGAGGCCGAAGGCCTCGCAGGCGATTTCGTACTCCCGCGTGAGGGTCGTTCCCGTCATGAGCCGGTTGTCCGTATTCAGGGTGACCCGGAACCGCGTCGTGTAGAAATGACGGAACGGGTGCGCGTCGATGGATGCGGCCGCCCCCGTGTCCACGTTGGACGAAAGGCAGCATTCGAGGGGGATCCGGCGATCCCGGACGAAGTGAGCGATGCGGCCGAGTTGCCGGACCTCGCCGTCCGTCACGACGATGTCCTCCGCGAGGCGCGTCGCGTGGCCGATGCGGTGGGCTCCGCAGAACTGGAGCGCCTGCCAGATGGACATGAGGCCGAAGCCCTCGCCGGCATGGATCGTGATGCTGAAGTTCTCCCGCTGGATGAGGTGGAAGGCCTCGATGTGGTCCTTCGGAGGGTGGCCCGCCTCCTCGCCCGCGAGATCGAAGCCGACGCATCCGCGGTCCCGGTAGTCGATGGCCAGCTCGGCCATGCGCAGCGAGGTCTCCGGAGGCTCGTTGCGGAGCGAGCAGACGAGGAGGCCGAAGGCGATGCCGAAGTCGGCGGCGCCCTCCGCGAGACCCGCGAGCACAGCGTTCATGACCTGTTCGAGGTTGAGGCCCCCGGCACAGTGGAGGTTCGGCGCGAAGCGGATCTCGGCGTAGACGACGCCGTCGTTCGCCAGGTCCTCCATCGCCTCGTAGGCGACGCGGTGCAGGGCCGTTTCGGACTGCATGACGCCCGTCGTGATCTGGAATCCCTTCAGATACTCGCCGAGGGAGCCGCGGGACTCCGGCCGGACGAACCACCGTCCGAGCTCGGCGGGATCCGCGGAGGGGAGCGCGAGACCGCTCTCCCGCGCCAGTTCCACGATGGTCGCCGGCCGGAGCCCGCCGTCGAGGTGATCGTGGAGGAGGACCTTCGGCAGGGCGCGCAGTCGTTCCGCTGTGAGCTTCATCGACCTCTCGGCATGGGAACGGGGCCGCGGATAAGGCACGGGTGCGAAGGCGAGCAGCTCGCCGGAGCGCCCGCCCTCTGGATCCGCGCCATCGGCGTATTGTGCGGCCCGGGGATCCGCCCGCAACGAGACGCCCCGACCGCCAAGGTGTCCGGTGCCCCGACAGTCGTTACCCCGTGGTAACTCCCGGGAGAGCAGGCCGGAATGGACGACTTCGCGCTGTGTGACGTAAGATATTCTGGATAAGCCTCTTGCGCTTTGGAGCCTTGGCGGCGCGTCCCTTGCGCAGCGCGATCCTGCCATCGTCGGACACGGAGGATCCCATGAATCCGATCGCCGCCAGTGTGAGAAGCGTCTTCGTCGCCGCCGTGGTCAACTGCGTCGCTGTCGCGATGGCGGAGGCACAGATCGCGGTTTCGCCGCCGGTGACCGGGCTTGCCGAGAAGCTCGCGGAGATGCCCGGTCTCGAAGCGCTGTGGCGCCTCGATTCACGAGTCATCCGCGGCGGGGCGCCCGCCGGGGAAGCCGGGATGACGTCCCTCAAGGCCCTCGGCGTGCGGACGATTCTCTCCGTCGAGGAGGATCCGGCCGAGCAGGCCTTGGCCGAACGGCACGGGCTGCGCCGGGTCGAGGTTCCTTTCGGATACGATGGATTCACGGTCGAGGACGCCCGCCGCATCATGGATGTGCTGAACGGGAAGGACGGCCCGTTCTACGTCCACTGCCAGCACGGTAAGCACCGGGGAGGCGCCGCGACCGCCATCTATCGCCGCGTCGTGTCGGGTATGGATGCCGAGGCTGCCATCGCGGAGATGATCGCCCTTGGATGCAGCCGGAAGTACAAGGGGCTCGTGGCGTCGGTCCGCGACCTCGATGTCGCGAAGATCGCTCCGTGGTGCATCCGCCTTCCCGAGATGGCAGGCCTTGTCGATCCTGTCCGGCATGGCGGCGGGATCGTACGGGGGAGCGTGCCGGCAGGCGACGCGGGTTGGCGGTCCCTTGCAAGGCTCGGCATCCGGTCGATCGTCGAGGTCGGAGCCGACACCCTCGGCGATGCTCCCCGGAGACATGCTCTCGAGTGCGCCTCACTTCCCGCGCCCGCGGGAGCTTTGACGCGGGCCGAGGCCGCCCGTATCCTCGAGACCATGGACCGTCTCACGGGTCCCATCTACGTCTGCGGTCCGGGCGCACGGCTCGCCGTTGCCGTGCATCGGATCTCGCGCCGGGGGGTCGCGCCGGAGCAGGCGGCCGCCGAGCTCGTCGAGACCGGCGGCAGCGCGGACGAGTCCCGCGAGCTTCTCGACATCCCCGACTGGAGCGCCCTCGCGCGAGCCCGATGATATCGCCCCGCGCCCGGGTTCTCGCGGCCATCGTCGCGGCCATGTCTGCGGCCTGCGCCGGCGGTGCGCCGGCGGACGGTCCCCCTGTCGCGGCGGAGGAGAGGGCCTCATCGCCCCCTGCGACGGAGGTGGCGGGACGGCCACTCACCTGGAAGGAGTCGATGCGCGTCTTCATCGACGCGAAGACCGACGCCTGGCTCGAGGATGTCGTCGAGTCGGGGCAGGGGATCGAGCGCGCCCCGGCCGAGGCGCGGCATATCGCCGACGTCATGAGCCGTACGGACTGGGCCGGATTCCCTGCGTTCGAGCGGGATCCCGCCGGAGTCCGCGCGATCCACGACGACGTCATCCGCCTCGCCTCCGAGCTGGCCGCAGCCGCCGACGGCCCCGATGCCGCGCTCGTCCGGTCGCGGGCGGACGATCTCCTGACACGCTGCTTTGACTGCCACATCGCCTATCGGAAGACGTGACGCGGGCGGGAGGCTGCCTCAGCGGGAGCCGGGGAGTCCCGACCGCCGCCAGATCTCCTCGGGGATCTCCACGGCGAAGCCCGTGGTGAGGACGACGATGCGTCCGTGGAAGGGATTCGGGCAGAAGGCGGCGATGCCGGACAACCGCGGTTCCCGTCCGTCGTTCCCGATCCTGACGTAGGCGCAGCCTCCGCCGCGGCCGGCCGGACAGAGGCGATCCTGCGATTCGCCACCGGAGGTTTCCGGGCGGTCCAACGGCGCTGACTCCACCGCATCCCGGTTCCCGTGGCGGAGTACGCGGTCCCAGTAGCTCTCGAGCGCATCACGGCAGGAGAGGCGGTCCCCCGCCGCGTCCTCGTGGAGAAGGAGCCCGGCAATGAGCAGAGCGACGATCGCTCTGCCCGTCAGGCGCGACGAGAGAAGGAGGCCCTCGGGCGTGGCCGACAGCCGCGCGGCGACCCGCGTCGCAGGCGCAAGGTAGGGCAGGAGAGCCGCGAGCGTCGTGTCGTCCTCGAGGAGCGCGCGCGGATCGACGACGACGTGGGCGAGCGCCGGAGCCCAGGTCTCCGAATCGCGGACGATCGGCCCGAGGGATGGGATCTCGCCGGCGGCGGCGCGGAGGCAGAGCCGGACGGCCGGCGGGGGTCCGAGGAACAGCCGATCCGCCATGAGGCCCACGGAGAAATCGACCCGGCCTGATCTGTCCTCGATGAGCGTGCCCCGACCGATGCCCGTCGTCACGACGGGGCCGGCTGCCGCCGCGGTCGTTTCCGTGGCCGGTCGGGACTCGCCCGGCGGAACGTGCCACCGGCGAACGAGATCGATGGCGATCGTCTCGAGCGCCTCAGTCCGCGTGCACGCCGCGACGAAGACCCAGATCGAATCCCCCGCCGGCGCGTCCGGGTCGGGCATCCGGGCGACGGCCGCCCCGGAGCCGAGGTGCGGCGCGATGTGCCCCGGCGTGAGGCCGGTCCGGAGCCGCGTGGTCTCGATCGAGTCGAGGATGTCCGCGGCGGGCGGGCGTCCGGTCGAGGTCGCTTCGGAGATGACCGCGGGCAGGGCTTCACGGAGATCCGCGTGGATCTCGAGGGCGAAGGTGCACGTGGCCGGGAGCGCGGGCGTGATCCACGACCGGTCGGACGCGGACAGGAGCGTGTCGAGGATCCTGCTCTCCCTCCGCGGGACGAATCGGAGCCGGAACCCCTCTTCGGCGTCCCAGCCTGCGAGGCGTCCGAAGGCATCGAGGCGGAGCGCGCTCACGAACGTCTCGATTCCCTGGCGGTCTGGGCCGAAGGGGAAGGCGCTGCGGACGAGCCGGAGTAGCGGGTCGACATCGGCGCTCACCCGGAATCCCGGAGGGGTGCCGCCCGGGAAGGCGGCAGAGTCGTCCGTCCGGGCCGCCCCCGGATTCGGCGCGCGACCCGCGGGTCTGGCGAGCAGGGCTCCGTGGTCCGTGGCCGCCACGTACCAGGCATGGTCCGTCGCATTCTTCTTGCCTGAATCCGACGCCTCCGCCGCCGGGCGGACGCGGCGCAGGTCGAGGCCGGCGAGCATGTCGGCAAGGTCTCCCGGTGCGGGCGATCCGATGAACAGGGCGAACTCAGGGCTTCCGCCGGAATCGATGCCGTAGTGCGCCCCCGCGAGGGCCGAAATGGACGCTGCGAGCGGAAGCCGGCGCGCGGCGCCGTCCGGGCTCCCGGGTTCCCCGCCGAGCATGCGCGCGGCGGCGCCGGCAAGGCTCTCGGTCAGGGCGGCGGGATCCGCGAAGAGCCCCATGCCGGCGAACAGCTCCGGAAGACCCTGGAACGGCGCTGCGATGTGGAACCGGAGGACAGGTGCGTTCGGGTCGATCCCGCCGGCCGGATCCTGGGCGCGTGCGTCGCCGAAGGCGAATGTGGCGGCGAGCATCGAGAGGACCACCGGTGTCCATCGCAGGGTCAGCATGGTCGCGCTATCTTGCGCCGAGCAGGCGGGACACGCCAGCGCCGGAGGAGCGAAAGACGATGAGCGGGACGGGAACGCGTGTGGCTGTGATCGGTCTCGGAACGATGGGAGCCCCCATGGCACGGAATCTCGTGGCGCGGGGGCACCGTGTCGTCTGCCACAGCCGGAGCCGCGTCCGGGAGGAGCCTCTCGCTGCGGAGGGGGCTCGGCGCGCCGCCACGCCGCGCGAGGCGGCCCTCGCTGCAGACGTCGTTCTCGTGTGCGTCTCCGACACGCCCGACGTGGAGAGCGTCCTCTTTGCTACTCCGGACGGGGCGATCTTCGGGCTCGGTGCGGGCGCGCTCGTGATCGACTGCTCGACGATCGCGCCCTCCGCGGCGCGTTCCATGGCGGCACGGCTCGCCGCGCGCGGCGTGGGGTTCGTGGATGCCCCCGTCTCCGGCGGATCCGAGGGGGCGCGGGCCGGGACCCTCGCGATCATGTGCGGAGGCACGCCCGGCGACGTCGCCCGGGCCCGCCCCGTCCTCGAGGCCATCGGCCGGACGATCACGCATGTCGGCCCCGCGGGAGCGGGACAGGTTGCGAAGGCCGTGAACCAGGTCATCATCGCCGGGACCTACCAGTCCGTGGCCGAGGGACTCGTGCTCGCCGCCCGCCTCGGCGTGGACCCGCGTCGCGTCATCGAGGCCGTCTCGGGCGGCGCGGCGCAGTCCTGGATCCTCGACCGCCGGGCCGGGAACGTCGTTGAGGATCGCTACCCGCTCGGATTCCGGATGCGGCTGCACCGAAAGGACCTCCGGATCGCTCTCGACGCGGCGCGGGAGCAGGGAGCGGTCCTGCCGCTCGCGGCCCTCGTCGCCGGCGTGGAGGACCGGCTCATTGCGGAAGGTTGCGGCGACGAGGATGTGTCCGCCGTGGCGCGGGCCGTCCGGCGCGCGTCGGGCCTGCCCGACGGGCCCGTCCCGGCCGGCGAAGGCACGAACGGGAGTACCTGAGCCGAGGACTTACTGGATGCTCACCGTGAGCGTCTCTACCGTGAGGATCAGCCCTTCGCGGAAGTGCCGGGCGGAGAGCTCCGAGACGGTGGCGTCCTGGATGCGATCGAAGCGCCGGATGCCGATCTGATCCGCGATGCGGAGGTTTCCGCGGGTCGTGGACAGGCCCTTGAGCGGCGGAACTTGGAGGCGCCACGTACGTCCGGCGCCGTCGCGGATCGTGCAGGCTCTGACGCGGTGGCGATCGCGTCCGACGTCGTGCCAGAGGATCTCGTCGAAGACGGTCCTGCGTCCGCCCATGTCTGTCTCCACCCGGATGGGCAGGCCCCGGATGTGGCGCGGGTCGCGCCGGTCCTCCTTCGCGATGACGTAGAGGAGGGTTGCGCCGCCGCCGGAGCCCGTCACATGGATGCCGTCGATGCGGGATTCGGACCGCCACTGTATCCGGGTCGGATCGAAGTCCCGTGGATCGGGCCACGGCGCCATTCGGGTCACGATGTGGGAGGCCCACACGCCCAGATCCTCGAGCACCGGAGCCGCGGCGCCGCCACCGTTACCCCTCTCGGTGACTTCAAAGACCGGCATGAAGCCCTTCGCCCAGCGGATGCGGCCGAGACCGGCGGGACTGCGGAGCGTTTCGGGCGCTGTCCAGTTGGCGCCCGATGTCGTGTCCGGGTCAGGGGAGATGGCCTCGATCCTGATGCTTCCGTACTCGATGGCCTCGAGGCTGTCGGCGAAAGGCTCGAGGAGCTGGTGGTACCGGTAGAAGGCCTCGGGCCGAACGGTCCGCGGGGCCGGCGTCCGCGAATCGACGATCGGCGGAGGAGGCGGTGGGGGCGGCGCCGTCCGGGTCCGGAGCCAGGAGTCCACCGCGGCGATACGGCTTCGGACCTCTCCGGCGTGAGAGGATATCGGGTAGCTCCTCTCGAAGGTCCGGAGCTCGTCGAGGGCCGCCCGCGCATCGGCTTCGTCGCGCGGATCGCCGGAAAGCCGCGGGCGGAGCCGTTCCCACGCGGCGACCTCGGCCGCCGCGGCGGCCGCGGCCGAAGCAGAGCGACGCTCTTCGAGGGCGGTCTCGATGTGCTGGATCGCGGAGGCGACCTCGCCGTCCACGGAGGAGTCGGGATGCTCGAGCCGGAATCGCCGCAGTTCCGCGGCGCGGCCAGCGAGGGAGGCTTCGTCCCCCGTCATGTCGGCGAGGAGTGGTCGGATCCGCTCCGCCGCCGCCCGATCAGCCTCGATCCTCGCGTCGCGCCGGGCTTCGATGGCGGCGATGCGCGCGGTCACGGCGCCGGCGCGCGTCGAGTGCGGGAACCGGGATAGGAAGTCCCGGAGGGCCGCGAGCGCCTCCTCCTCGATGACCGCGTCCGGAAGGCCCGCCTCCACGCGGGAGGCGATCTCCGACCATGCGCGGGACTCGGCGGCTCCGGCCTCCCGGGCGATCGTCTCGATCTGGCCGAGGCGCTTCGCGATGGCGTCGATGTGGGGTGATTGCGGCCACGTCTCCCGGAACCGCCGCAGGGCCTTCATGGCCTCGTCGGCGGCCGCCGCATCCGCGGGTTGGCCCTCGAAGTGCGGCCTCAGCGCTTCGAAATCACGCTCTTCCGCCTCGGTCCGGCCCGCGCGAAGGCCCTCGAGGGTCGCGAGGCGCGCCATGACGGCTGGGGCCCGCGTCGAGTCGGGCCACGCGGTCGCGAAGCGCCGGAGCGCGTCGATGGCCGGGCCGAGGTCCGGGCCGAGGGGCGGGGGGCCCTCGAGGAGGGCGGTCACGGTCGCGAAGGCGCGTTCCTCCTCCGCGGCGAGGGCCGCGCGGTGTGCCTCGACGGCCGTGAGACGCGCCGCGACCGCGGGCGCGCGGGGAGATCGTGGATGCTCTTCGAGGAAGCGGCGGAGAGCGGCCAGGGCCTGATCCATGGCGGAAGCCACCGGCAGGTCGCCCTCGAGGTAGGGGGTGATCTCCCGCGAGGCGGCATCCTCGCGGCGCCGATCGGGCTCGGCATCGAGCCGCTTCGCCATCCGGTCGAGGTCCTCGGCGCGGCGGGAGCGGGGATGCCGCGCGAGGTACGTCCTGAGCCGGTCCGCGGCCGCCGCGGGATCGGCGACCTTCGCGGGTTCGGTGCGAAGCAGGGGTTCGATCGCGGCGAGCCCTGCGGCGTCGTCGGCGGGATCCTCGGAGGGGGCGGTGGCTGTCCGGTGCGGCGCGGACGCCGCGGAGTCCATGGACTCGGGGAAGGGCGGGGCGGGCGGTTCGGGGCGCGGGCGCGGCGGGTCGTCGGAGAGGAGGAGGATCACCGCGAACGTGACCGCGGCGGCGAGGGCGAGACTGCCGAAGGCGAGGGCGATGCGGCGCGAGCGACGCCGCCCTTCGAGGTGGGCCACGCGGGCGTCGAGGTTCCTGAGGCGCGGCGATTCGGGCGCGTTTCCGCGGAGGATGGCGATGTGCCGCCGCGCCTCCGCCGGGGATCCGCGCCGCAGACACTCCTCGACATCCCTCAGGGCCGATTCGCACGTGCGGGCGGCATCGAGGATCCGGACCGGGTCCTGGGAGGGAGGCGCTCCCGCCTTTCCGATGTGCTCGCGGGCGAAGAGGTTCAGGCACTCGAGGGAGAGTTCGCTCGCGAGGGTCAGGTTCCCTGCCCGGAGGCTCTCGCCGGCGCGGCGCGTGAGCGACGCGAACTCGATGAGATCGGCCTCGATGCGCGAGGAGAGGTCGAGGAGCTCGGAGTCGTCCGGCGCGGCGGACAGGCCGCGCTTCACGGCCTCGCGGGCCCCGTGGAGATCCCGGGCGACGTAGCGCGCCGCGGCGTCGGCCCGGCTCCGGACGACGAGCGTCGGCGTCCGCGAGGGCGGATCCGCCGACGTGCGGCCGGGAACGGGGGTGAGGCGCGTACGTTCCTCAGCGAAGCGCCGTTCGGATGCTGCCGGCGACCCGCCAGTGGCCGCGGGCGGGGCATCGTCCGTCACGACGGCCTCGGTGGAGGTCAGCGGATCGACCGCGCTGGCGTGCCTGAGACGCTTCTCGAGGGCTCGAACGTCCGCGAGGATGCTCCCGGCATCCGCATACCGCCTGTCGGGCGCCATGCGGACGCAACGCTCGACGATGGGGTCCCAGCCGGCGTCGAGACCGGGGACGACGCCGCCCGGAGGCTCGAGCATGCCTGACGGCACGATGCCCGTCAGCATCTGGAAGAGCATGACTCCGAACGCGTAGACGTCGGCGCGGGCGTCTGCGTGGCGGGCGTCGAGCCGCTGCTCGGGCGGCATGTAGGCCGGCGTCCCGAGGGATATCCCCGCGAGGGTGAGCTTCTGCGTGTCGTCCGCCCGCGCGTCGATGATGGCGGCGATGCCGAAGTCCACGACCTTCGTCCGTCCGGCCCTGTCGATCAGGATGTTGGCCGGCTTGAGATCCCGATGGATGATCCCCTCGGCGTGGGCGTGGGCGAGGGCCTCGAGAATCTGGACGGCGAGTCCGAGGACGCGCGCCTCGGGGAGGCGCCCGTGTTCGAGGACGTGGGAGAGGT
>CAYQRN010000167.1:0-10104 GCA_964419995.1 uncultured Planctomycetia bacterium | reverse complement strand
CCGAGGCCGCGTTGAGGACGCGGAGGTGGACGGCGGCGACCATGGACAGAGTGCGACCCCACCGCGCCCGGCACAGAAGCCCGATTCCCGCGACGAGGAGCATGAGGTTCAGGAGCGCGCCCGCGACGCCCGTGAAGATGAGGACCCGCGAGAGCAGCGATCCGGCCAGGCTCCGAACCATGGACTCGAGGGCATCCATCTCGGCGCGGACCGCTCTCCGCTCCGTCTCCGCCGCCGCGCGCTCGGACTCCTCGGAGGCCGCGGCGATCCTCTGATCGAGCTCCGCGATCCGCGCCCGGTGCCCCCGGAGGCCTGCGTCGAGAACGCCGGCAGAGTTGAAACTGACGCCGACGACGCCGGAGTATCCCGAGAGGCATCCGCAGGCGACGCCGAGGATGATGTTCAGGACGCCGAAGGCCACGAGACCGCCGGGCATCCGTTTCCGGTGCAAAGGTCCACCGGAATCCATGGGCGGAGGACCGATTCGATCATCGGGGATGGTGGTCACGGCAGATCTCCTCGCGACGGGCGGTGGACGCTCCGGGACGTTTCCGGCATCCCCACGGTAGCCGAACGCCGACCCCCGGAGGAGGCGGCTTCCCTTCGCCGATCCTCCGATTAACTTATCGCGCCGAACCATGCCCCCCCTCACCCCAGAAGGCGACCGCTCCTCCGATCCCGCCGCCCCGGTGGACGTGACCGTCCTCCTCCCCGCGTGGAACGAGGAGCAAGCCATCGCCCCCGTCATCGCCGGCGTCCGCGACGCCATGGCCCGGACGGGCCGGCCATACGAGATCCTCGTGGTGGACGACGCCAGCACGGACCGCACGGCGGAGATCGCGCGGTCCTCTGGCGCCCGCGTCCTCCGGCGCCCCGAGAACGGCGGCTCCGGAGCGGCACGCAAGACCGGGATCCGCGAGGCCCGCGGCGAGATCATCGTGATGCTCGACGCCGACGGGACCTACCACGCCGACGACATCCCCCGGATCCTCGAGTGCTTCCCCGACTGGGACCAGGTCAACGGCGCGCGCACCTCGGAGCAGGGGACGCACCGGGCGCTCCGGGTCCCCGCCAAGTGGCTCATCCGCCGCCTGGCGGTCTATCTCACGGGACGGCCCATTCCCGACCTCAACACCGGATTCAAGGCCTTCAAGCGGAGCCTCATGCTCCGCTACCTCTGGGCCATCCCCGACGGGTTCTCCTGCGTCACGTCCATGACCCTCGCCTTCCTCACCAACGGACACCTCGTCCGCTGGGTGCCCACGACCTACCACCCCCGGATCGGCGTGTCGAAGTTCCACCCGGTCCGCGACACGCGAAAGTACATCGAGACGGTCCTCCGCATGGTCATGTACTTCCGGCCCCTCCGCGTCTTCCTGCCCCTCGCAGCGGTCCTGCTCCTCGGCGGCAGCATCAAGGCGATCCTGAGCCTCCGCGCCACGGGATCTCTCCAGGAGTCGGACATCATCATCGTCACGATGGCTTTCCTCGTGGCCGTCCTCGGTCTCCTCGCCGACCTCATCGTCACCCAGAGGAAGGCGCAGTGACCGACCGCCGCCTCTACGCCGGCGAGGCGGCCCGCACCCTCCCGCGGATCCTCGCACTGGCGGACCGCAACCCCCTCTCTCCGACGTACGGGTGCTTCGACCGGAGCTACTGGCACTACCGCACGATGGACTTCCCGAGCGGCATGTACCAGGAGTTCGTCCTGCCCCTCGCCCTCGCCCACGAGCACGCCTTCCCGGGCAACCCCTGCGCGGGACGGCCTCGGATCCGGGACCTCTGCCTCGCCGGCGTGGACTTTGCGAGGCGCAGCGCGCACCGCGACGGCTCCTGCGACGACTACTATCCGAACGAGCGCGCCCTCGGAGCGGTCGTCTTCAGCCTCTACGCCATGGCGGAGAGCCTCCTCCTCCTCGGCGCCCGCGACTCCGATCTCGCCGCCTTCCTCGCGAAGCGGGCCTGGTGGGCCGCGGAGCAGGGAGAGACCGGCGTCCTGTCGAATCACCACGCCATCGCCGCCCTGGCCATCCACGTCGCAGCCCTCGTGGCCGGCGACGCGGGTCTCGAGGCGGCGGCCCTCCGGAAGACGCGAGACGTCCTCGAGCTCCAGCACGCCGAAGGCTGGTTCCCCGAGTACGAGGGCTGCGACCCCGGCTACCTCACGGTGACCATCGATTTCCTCGCGCGGCTCCGGGAGCGCATCCGGGCCCGCGGGGGGCACGACGACCTCGCCGGCGCGCTGACGTCGGCCCTCCGGCGCGCCGCCCGCTTCCTCGCGGACGTGGCGCCCCCCGACGGCAGCCTCGGCGGCGAGTTCGCCTCGCGCAACACCTACCTGTTCCTGCCCCACGGGCTCGAGCTCCTCGCGCCCGAGGAGCCCGCGGCGAGGCATCTCGCCGACCTCTGCCTCCGGGGTCTCGCCGCCGGCACGGGCGCCCGCCTCGAAGACGACCGCCTCGCCGCCCACCCGGTCTACAGCTACATCTTCGCCTTCCTCCACGCCGCTCCGCGCGAAGCTCCGGCAACCATCGCGTCGCAGAGCGGCCGGACGGTCCTTCCGGGCGCGGGGTTCGTCGTCGACCGCCGCGGCGACCGCGTCCTCATCGGTTCGCTCCGCAAGGCCGGCGCGTTCAAGTACTGGTCCGGCGGCCGTCTCGTCGCCAGCGACTCCGGCGTGGCGGCGCAGCTCGAGGACGGCTCGACGGTCACGGCGGCGGCGGCCCCGACAGCCACGCACCGGGAAGCCGGCGACACGATCACGGTGGAGGGCCCGCTCCACGTCGCCGGGCGCGCTCTCATGACGCCGGCGAAGCTCCTCGTCTTCCGCACGATCACGCTCGCGCTCGGGCGCGCCGGTCGCAACGTCGTCCGCCGCCTCCTCCAGCGCAAGCTCATCGTCGGACGGCGCCCTTCGCGGCTCGCGTTCACCCGCCGTTTCGTGTTCTCTGACGCCGGTCTCGTCGTCCACGACGAGATCCGCCGGACAGGGGGACCGCGCGTCTCACGCCTCCTCCTCGGAACGACGGAAGCTCCCATCTACGTCGCCATGAGCCAGCCGTACCAGGAGGCCTTCCTCCTCCCCGTCACGGACCTCGCTCCCCTCGTGGAGTCGCTGAACACGACGGGCCGCGCCTCCCACGAGCGGCACCTCCGATGAAGGATGCCGGCACGTCCGCCCCCCGGCCGGAGCCTCCGCGGAAGAGCCGGGGAAGGCGCCTCGTCACCGCCGCCGCGACCCTTGCCGTTCTCGCGATCATCTTCCTCTCCATCGACCGCGCCGCCTTCGCACGGGCCTTCGCCGATCTCCATGCCGGCTGGTTCGCCCTCTCCCTCCTCCTCTTCGTCCCCCAGAGCCTCCTCGCCGCCTTCCGCTGGGTCCTGGTCGCCAGGGTGAGCGCACGTCTCCCCCTCGTGGAGGCGCTCCGGATGCTCATGGCGGGCAACACGCTGAACCTCGTCCTGCCCACGAAGATGGGGGATCTCGTCCGTGGCTGGTGGCTCCACCGCGTGGGCGGCATCAGCCTCTCGCGGGGCGTCAACGTCGTCGTGTTCGAGAAGCTCGCCGACCTCGGCGCCCTGGCGCTCATGGTGCCCCTCGGCGTCGCCGTCACCGGCGCGGGCGACGCCGTCGCGACCTCGGGTCTCCTCGTGGCCGGCGCCGTGGTGACCGGTGTCGTTCTCGTCTACACGACGCCCATCCACCGCCTCGTGCCGGGCTGGATCGGGGGCCCCTTCGCGCGCCCCCTCGCCCGCATCCGCACTCTCCTCGTGGACACGCGCGAGATGGCCCGGTCGCTCGTCCGCGCGCGGGGCCGCTTCGCGGCCATCCTCGCCCTCACGGTCCTCCTCTGGCTCCTCCACGTCGCCCAGTTCATCGCCTTCTTCCGCGCCGTGCGGTCGGACGTCGCCCCCGCGGTGGTCTTCGCCCGCGTTCCCCTCGCGATCCTCGTCGGCCTCGTCCCCGTGACCATCGCGGGTCTCGGCACGCGCGACGCCACGCTCATCCTCCTCATGAAGCCCTTCGTGGACCCCGGCCGCACGGCGGCCGTGGCCGTCCTCTCGTTCCTCCGCTATCTCGTCCCGGGTCTCGCCGGCCTCCCCTGGCTCTCGCGCTACATCCTCGGGGCCCGTGAGGCAGCCGGCGCCCGCGGCGGGCCGCCCGGTCCCGGCGCGGCTTGAACGCCGGCGCGGCGCCGCTTATCCCGGATGATTCACGAAGACGAGCCGCGACGAGGAAGGGCGAGGAGTCCCCTCTGCGGAGTGAGTCGACGACGAACCCTGACGAAGTCCCGGCCGGAGAAGATCGCTCTCTCGGCTTGGCATTCGTGAATGATCCGGGTTATACCTTCCGCGCTTCGGCCGAAGGGAAGCGAGGTGCAAAGCCTCCGCGGACCCGCCGCCGTAAGTGGGTACCCGAATCGCAGGGCGCGCTCCGCGCGCTCCTCCGGCAGGGCCGGGCCACTGTCCCCCTCTCGGGAGATGGGAAGGCCGCGATCCAGGGGCTGATCCACGAGCCGGAAGACCTCCGCCGAAGCGTGTGTCCCACGGTCTCCGAGGACTGAGGCCCGTGACGGTTTCTCCGGTGCCCTCTCCGCTCTTCCGGCCGTCCGGCCTCTCCTCGGTTCACGGCGTCCCTGATCGAGGAGATCATCATGCGTCGCCTCTCGGCCCTCGTCCTGTGCCTCGCAGCCCTGTCCGCCGCCCCTCTCGGCGCCCAGTCGGTCGAAGCCGTCCTCAGCCTCGATGACGGCGACCCCCTCAACATCCCCGACGATCCCTTCGGCATCGCCATGGATCCGGACGGGATCCACGCCTTCGTGGCCGTCTCCGGAAACTACGGCACGCCGCTCCAGAACAACCGCCGGATCCTCAGGATCGACGTCTGGACGCGGACCATCGTGGCCGAGGCCCTCGTGGGACTCTTTCCCGAGGACATCGCCGTCACCCGCGACGCCCTGGGCGCGGCGCGCCATGTCTTCGTGACCTCGAGCACATCGAGCGAGGTCCACATCCTGACCCCCGCGCTCGTGCCGGCGGCTCCGCCGATCCCCCTCGGGACCTGCGGCGTTCTGCCGTCCCAGTACCCCTTCGGCATCGTCGCGACCCCCGACTCGACCCGCGTCGTCGTGACCACGGTGGGAGGTTGCGGCCCCGTGTTCGTCATCGACGCCGACCCCGCGAGCGCCGCCTTCGGCAGCGTGCTCTTCGCTCCCATGATCCCGGGCGCGCACGGGCGGCCCTCGGTTTCGGGATCCCTCATCGTCATCCCCACGTCCGTCTTCGCCCCGGACTATTCGTTCGCGCGGGCCGAGGTGCAGGTCCTCGATCCCGTCCTTCCCGGATCCATCGTGGCGTCCGCCCAGCTCGGCCCGGCGGTTCCCGGCTGGTACGCCGCCGGCCTCGACTCCGCGATCCTGCCCGACGGCCGCGCGCTCATCACTGTGAACGGTGCGCCCGTGCCCACCCTCTACGAGTTCGATCCGGTCCTCTCCTTCGTGACCCGGGAGATCCCCCTCGGCGCCCAGGCCGGGACCGCCGTCCACGGGCTCGCCGTGGCGCCGGCGGGCCATCTCGCCGTCGTGACGAGCCAGGACGCCCACAGCCTCGTCTTCGTGGACGTCCCCCAGGGATCCGTGATCGCCACCGTGTCCACGGGGCCATCCACGCAGCCGAACGAGGCCGTCTTCACGCGGGACGGAAGCCGCCTCCTGGTCACGCTCCAGACCGCCGCGGCCGTGCAGTGGTGGAAGGATCTCCCGCTCCGGAACCTCGTCCTCGCCACCCCGGCCACGGCCCCCCTCGGCGGCGCGGCCCTGCTCGGGGTCTCCGGAGGCGACTGGAGCCGGATCGGCGGGATCTTCGCCTCTCTCGGAGCCGGCCCCACGACGTTCGGCAACATCACCGTGTCGCTCGCCGAGCCCATCGAGCTCCTCGCCGCGGCCCCCTTCGACATGGACGGAGCGTGGTCCACGTCGTTCCCGATCCCCGCGGGGCCCGCGACCCTCTCGGGCGTGACCTTCCACCTGCAGGGCGGAACCGTGGACCGGGACGGGGCTCTCCGGTTTTCCGGCGGCGCCGCCGTCACTCTCCAGTAGATCTCCGCACGCCGGCCGCCCCGAGGGGGGCGGCCGGGTTCGCCCCCGCGGACACGAACCGGATGGGGCTCAGGCGATCCCCATCCGGGCGCGCAGTCCCGCGAGCTGGGAGCGCATCTCCGCCGGCAGCCGTCCGCCGAGGCTCCCGAAGAACGCGGCGATGCTGTCCGTCTCTTTCTCCCAGTCGCCACGGTCGACGGTGAGAAGCTCCGTCATGGCCGCATCGCTGATCTCGAGGCCGGTCGTGTCGATGGCACCCCGCGCCGGGAGATGCCCGATCGGCGACTCGACCGCCGCGCCGCCGCCGGCGGCGCGCGCGATGATCCACTGGAGGACCCGGAGGTTCTCGCCGAAGCCAGGCCAGAGGAACGTCCCGCCAGCGTCCTGGCGGAACCAGTTCACATGGAAGATCGCAGGAGGCTTCCGGATCCGCGACTCCATGGAGAGCCAGTGGCCGAAGTAGTCGGCCATGTTGTACCCGCAGAACGGAAGCATGGCCATCGGGTCGCGCCGAACGACGCCCACGGCGCCGCTCTGGGCGGCCGTCGTCTCGGAGCCGGTGCCCGCGCCGACGAAGACGCCGTGCTTCCAGTCGTAGGACTGGAAGACGAGGGGGAAGGTCCGCGCGCGGCGCCCGCCGAACACGAGGGCCGAGATGGGCACGCCGGCGGGGTCCTCCCACCGCGGGGAGATGGAGGGACACTGCGACGCCGGCGCCGTGAAGCGGGAGTTGGGGTGCGCCGCCTTCTCGGCGGAGCCGCGGCGCCAGGGCTCGCCGCGCCAGTCGATGAGCCGCTCGGGAGGCTCGGGATCGAGGCCCTCCCACCAGGGGCAGCGATCCTCCGTCATGGCGGTGTTCGTGAAGATCGAGTTCCGCTGAACGGTGGCCAGGGCGTTGGGGTTCGTCTTCGCGCCCGTGCCCGGCGCGACGCCGAAGAACCCGGCCTCCGGGTTGATGGCCCAGAGGCGGCCGTCGGGGCCGGGCCGCATCCAGCAGATGTCGTCGCCCACGGTGAAGACGCGCCAACCCTTCTGGCTCGCCGGCGGCACGAGCATGGCGAGATTCGTCTTGCCGCACGCGCTCGGGAAGGCCGCTGCCACGTAGGTCACCTGGCCGTCCGGCGCCTCGACGCCGAGGATGAGCATGTGCTCCGCGAACCACCCCTCGTCGCGGGCCTGGACGCTGGCGATGCGCAGCGCGAAGCACTTCTTGCCGAGAAGCGCATTGCCGCCGTACCCCGAGCCCACGCTCCAGATCTCGCGCGCCGAGGGGAAGTGGCAGATGAAGCGCCGCTCCGGCGAGAGGTCGCCGAGCGAGTGGAGCCCCTTCACGAAGTCCGGCGAGTTCCCGAGCTGCGCGAGGGCCGCCGAGCCCATCCGCGTCATGATGCGCATGCTCAGGGCGACGTAGGGGCTGTCCGTGATCTCGACGCCCACCTTGGAGAGCGGCGATCCGAGGGGACCCATGACGTAGGGCACGACGTAGAGAGTCCGCCCCCGCATGGCGCCGTCGTAGAGCTTCCAGACGCGTTCGCGGGCCTCGGCGGGCGCCATCCAGTTGTTCGTGGGGCCCGCCTCCTCCTTCGTATCGGAGCAGATAAACGTGAGGTGCTCCGTGCGAGCCACATCGCTCGGGTGGCTCCGATGCAGGTAGCAGCCGGGGAACTTCGCCTCGTTGAGGCCGATGAGCGTCCCGTCGCGAAGCATGGACTCGGCGAGCCGATGCGCCTCGGCCTCGGAGCCGTCGCACCAGTGGACGCGGTCGGGCCGGGCCGTGCGCTCCACGGCCTTCACCCACTCGAGGAGATGCGAGTTGCCAGTCATCGGGTTCTCCGGCAGACGACCGTAAACGGCTATCTTAGACGGCGCTTCGACGATCTCCACCGCCCGGCGGGAACGCGCGGGCGGAAATCCGCCGCCGCCTCCCTCGCCGATGCTGGACCCGGCCATCCCGGGGATGCTACGCTTCGACGATCGCCTCCCGGGGGCACGGGCGCCCCGTCGCGGGCGGTGTCCCGCCCGAAAGACCCTTCCGACCCGAGGTTGCCATCGTATGAGATCGGCCGCTCCGCTCCTCCTCCTCCTCGCGTCGGTCCTCCCCGCCCAGGTGGTCATCAACGAAATCAGCACCGGGAACGTGGACTGGATCGAGGTCGCGAACCTCGGGAGCGCGCCCGTCACGCTCACGGGGTGGTCGGTGCAGATCACCGACTCGGGAACCGGCTTCGCTACGTTCACCTTCCCCGCCGGCACCGTCATCGCGCCGTTCGCCTGCATCATCCTCACCGAAACCTCGAGCCTCTCGACCCCCGTCACGGCCTCCGGCGTCCAGAAGTTCTGGTTCGGCACGAACATCCCCTGGGCCACCCAGCCCGGAACGAGCGGGGGCGCCTGCGCCCTCCTCTCCGGCGCCGCCGGCGTGGACACCGTCAACTGGTCGTCGCCGCCGAATCCGCTCCACGTCGCCCCCACCGCCTTCTGCGGAACCATCGCCTCCCCCGCCGGAGCCATCATCTGGCGCAGCGGCAACGCGGACACGAACGGCCCCGTCGACTGGTCCGCATCCACGGCCAACACGGCCGGCGCGCTCAATCCCGGTCAGGTCGCCGCGGCGACGCCGCGCCTCCTCATCGACATCTCCTCCGGCGGCCCGGGGCAGCTCACGCTCACGGTGACGAGCATCGACCCGCCCGTTCCCAACGGCGAGATCTTCAACCTCGTGTCGCTCATGACCAGCTCGCCCACGGGCTGCGGGCCCGTCTTCGGAGTGGGCTCCGACGTCCTCCCTCTCGCTCTCCTCCCCTTCGATCCCACGGGCCTCGCGAACCCCTTCCACACGCTCCTCGGCGGCGCCGGCGTCTACACGTTCGCGGTCCCCTCGGGCGTGCCCTCCGGCGTGCACCTCGAGGCCGTGTCGATCCTCGTGAGCCCGTCGATCCGCGTCTCGCCGGTGGACATCCTCACGACGCCCTGATCGCCGGCCGGTCTCGCCCCCGGCCCCCCCGCCGCCTATAATCGAGTGCCGGAAGATCCGGCGCCCCGCGCGTATCCGGAAGAGGAGGTCCGCCGCTCCGCCCGCAAAGGGTGAACGCGCCGGACCCGGTCAGGAGAACACCATGGGCCTGTTCCTCGAGATCCTCGAGTACCAGGAGACGACCGCCGACGAGATCACCCATCGGATCCCGGAGCGCGGCTCCGCGGACATCAAGATGGGCGCCCAGCTCATCGTCCGCACGAACCAGGCCGCCATCTTCTCCTACAAGGGACAGGCGGCGGACGTCTTCCCCCCCGGGAAGCACACGCTCACGACGGCGAACCTCCCCGTGATCACGCGGCTCCTGTCCCTCCCCTGGGGCTTCAAGAGCCCGTTCCGGGCCGAGGTCTACTTCGTGAACATGAAGACGTTCACGGACCTCCGCTGGGGCACGAAGGAGCCCGTCGCCTTCCGGGACAAGGAGCTCGGCATCGTCCGGCTCCGCGGCTTCGGGCGCTACACGCTCCGCGTCACCGAGCCCCTCCTCTTCATCAACTCCATCGTGGGGCAGGACGACTCGTTCAACACGACCGAGATCGAGGACTACCTCCGCGACGTCATCGTCGCCCGCCTCTACGACCATCTCGCGAAGAACCTCACGTCCATCCTCGATCTCCCCGCGCGCTACACGGAGCTTGCGGACGCCATGGAGGGGATCCTCGCCTCGGAGTTCACGAAGTACGGCATCGAGCTCGTGGACTTCTACATCACGGCGATCACGCCGCCCGAGGAGGTCCAGAAGGCCATGGACGAGCGGGCGAAGATCGACCTCCTCGGCGCCATGGACCGCTACCAGCAGTACAAGGCCGCCCAGGCCATGGAGAAGGCGGCTTCCAACCCCGGCGGCGGCGGGTTCATAAATGCCGCCGTCATGGGGGTGATGCTCCCCGGAATGATGGCCAGCGCCTGGCGTCCCGACGCCCCGGCCTCGCCGGTGGCGGGGACGGCGGGCGCCGCTGCGACTGCTGCGAC
>CAYQRN010000166.1:0-10122 GCA_964419995.1 uncultured Planctomycetia bacterium | reverse complement strand
ATGTCCCTCCGAAGGCTCCGGGGCGAACGGATCGTCCCGGCGCTCCGCAAGGCGATGGCAGCGGAGTCGCCTCTCCTGCGCTCCGCCGCCGTGATCGCCATCGGCCGCGCCGGCGATGCCGCGCCCATCTTCGAGATCCTCGACGCGCTCCGCGATCCGGACGATCGCGTGAGAGAATCCGCGATCCTCGCCCTCGGCCTTACCGGCGGATCCGATGCCGGCCCGCGCCTCGAGTCCATCCTCGATGACAGCGTCTTCGGGCGGCGCATGCTCGGACTGCACCGCGATCGAAGCATCCCTGATCTGCTCCGGTCCGCCGCGGCCTTCGCCCTCGGTCTCACGGGGGATCGGCGCGCCGTCGATGCTCTGACGGCCATCCTCGGAGCCGCCGGCACCCATCCGGCGGACCGTGTCGCCGCGGCGATCTGCGGTCTCCACGGACTCGCCGAGCCGGCTTCCGTGCGGACTCTCCTCCGCGTCGCGGCCTCGCGGACCGTCCCGACGTCGCTCCGCGCGCTGGCGGCCGGCGCCCTGGCCGGCCAGAGACTCCGTGCCCGCGATGAAGCGTCGCTGGCGGCCCTCGCGGACGATCCGGAGCCCTCCGTGCGCCGCGCCGTTCTCTACGCGCTCGGGTCCTGCAGCCGCGCGCACGATGCGGAGGCAGCCCTCTCCGCGCTCCGGCGCGCCGTGGACATCGACGAGGACGTGGCCGCGCGCTGCCTCGCGCTCCTCGCTCTCGGCGAGTCGGGGGACGAGGCCGCACCCGACCTCCTGCTCCGGGCTCTCGCGGGACGGCCCGCGAGCAGGGCTCCCGCCGCCGTGGCTCTCGCCCTCGCCGTGAGGAACTCCTCTCCGCTCAGGGATGAAGCGGCAATCCGCCTCGACGCGGCGCTGGCGGATCCCGGAGCCGCCACCGCACGAGGTCCTCTGTGTCTCGCCGCCGGCCTCCTGGGCGCCCGGGGACTCACGCCGCGCGTCGTCGAGACGGCGGAGAACTCGGCCGGGGGAGCCGACGCGTCGTTCGCCCACGCGGCGCTGGGCCTCCTCGGGGCGGTGCAGGCCCGACCGATCCTCCTCGGCGCCCTGACCGATCCGGGCATTCCGAGCCGGGACGGCGCTGCCTTCGCCCTGACGCTCATCGAGCCGCCGACCGCGGCGGCGAGAGCCCTGTCGGACGCCATGAGCACGGAGCCGCGGGCCGGGGACCTCCTCCCCCGCGTCCTCGCACGCGTGGCCGATGCGGACACCGTGGAGCGGCTCGTCTCGATCCTCGAGGATCCCGCCGCGTCGCCCGTGATCCGCGCGAGGGCAGCCCTCGCCCTCGGCCTCGCCCTCACGGGGCGGGACGTCCCCGCGGGCGCTAGCCTGCCGTCGCACTGCGCGCTGGACACTTCGCCCGGCATCCTGTCGCGCCTCGTCGCGAACCTCTGATCCGCGGGCGAATCCCCTCACCGCCATCTCCGCCATGGGGTCGCGCCGCGCCTTCTCCCGGTCCGGGATGCGACGTAGCGTGAGGGCCCTCTCCGATCCGGCGGGGGGAATCGCGAACGACGAGGAACCGACCATGGAACATGCCGGAACCCCGCGGCGGACCCTGTCCGGCGGCGGCTCTCGGATGGCGCATCGGGGGCTCCTGCTGGCGATCCTGCTGGCGCTGGCCGCGCCGCATCGCGTCCTGGCCGACGAGTGCGACGATCTCGACCGCGCCGGCCGTCCGGTCGAGGCGCGGGCCGCCCTGGTCCGGGCCCTGCAGGGGACCATGGCCGAAGCTCGTGGCGACACGGCGCTGCGCGGGGAGGCCGCGGCCAGGGCCGAGCTCCTGCTTCTCAGGCTCCTCGATCGGCGCACTGGCAGGGACTCGGAGCTCTTCGACGTGCTCCGTGCCCTCGAGCCCGAGGCTCCGACCCCGCGCCTTTCAGCCCTCCTCCGAAGGGGCCTCCTCGACATCGCGCTCGCTGCGGGGGCTGTGGCTGAGGCCGCGCGCCTGCGGGACGGCCTCGGCTTCATCACCGAGGGCTGGATCGCCGGACCCTTCGACAACGAGCGGGGCGCCGGGTACGACGCGGTCCTCGAACCCGAGCAGTGCGTGGATCTCGCGGCCACGCTCCCGGGCAAGGATCGCCCCGTGGCGTGGCGGCGGCTGCCGTCCCGGCCCCCGTCGGGAATCCTGTCCCTCGGCGAGGCCATGTCGCCTTCGGAGCAGGCCATGGCCTACATCGCGACCATCGTCGTCGCTCGCCACGACTGCGACGCGGCTCTGGCCGTGGGCTCCTCGGATGCGGTCAGGATCTTCGTGAACGGTGCTCCGGTCCTGAGCCGCGACGTCACGCGTGAATACCACGGCGACCAGGATCTCGCCGGAGTGCGCCTGGCCGCGGGACCGAACCTGCTCCTCATCAAGTCCCTGAACCGGAGCAGCGACTGGCTCCTGTCGGTGAGGATCATGCGACCCGACGGCGGCCCCCTCGACGGTGTGACGGTGACGGCGGATCCTGAGCGCCTGGCGGAGGCTTCGCGGACCAGGCCCCGCGATGGCGTCGTCGCGCCGGATCCGGGCGCGCCGGGCTGGTTCGAGGCGCGTGCCGCGGCCCCCGGCGCGGGGGCGGAAGCGATCCTCGACCTCGTCCGACTCGAGCTTCTCCGGGGTGCTGAAGACCACGACTCGGCCCGCATCACGGCGCGCATCGAGGCTGCCCTGGCGAATGGCGCCGGCGACCCCCGACTCCACTGCCTCCTCGCGGAGTCCCTCGACCGACCCGTGGAGATGGCCGAGGAGAAGGACGAGAATCGGCGGCGCGCGGCGCTCGAGAAGGCCGTCCTGCTCGATCCCGGTCACATGCCGGCGCTCCTCGATCTCGCTCTGCACGACATCTCGTCGTCCGGCAACGTCCGCCGGGCTCTCCGCCGCCTCGATGCGGCGCTCCGGGTGAATCCGGACTCCGGCGCCGCGAAGCTCCTGCGATTCGATGCCCTGCGGGCGCTCGGTCTCGAGCCGCCGGCGAGGCGCCTTCTGGCGACGCTCGTCCACGATGCCGACCCGGCGGTCCGGCCCATCGCGCTTGCCCGGCGGGCGTCGATGCTCGATGCCGATCGGTGGAGCCGCGAAGCCCTCGACGCCTGGCGCGACGTCCTCGGGCATGACGCGACAGATGCCGGAGCCCGCGAACGCGTCATCGAAATCGCCGAGGACATCGAGGAAGCGGCCCTGGCCCGTTCCGCCGCGGAGGATGGCCTTGCCCTCGACCCGTGGTCCGTGGGCCTGGCGCTCCGCTTCTCGCGCCTCGCGGAAGCCGCGGGAGACGCGGCGGCGGCCGAAGCCGCCGTCGAAGGCGCGCTGGCCGTGAACCCCGATGACGCCGAAGCCCTCGTCCGGCGGGGCGACCTCTGCTTCCGGCAGGGTCGCCGCGGGGCGGCGCTCGAGTCGTGGAATCGCGCTCTCGTCCTCACGCCGAATGATAAGACCCTGCGCCGTATCGTCGAGCACCTCACGCCGTCCGTGAAGCCCTTCGAGGATTCGTTCCCGGTGGACGCCGCGGCCGTGGTGGCCGGCGCCCCCGACCCGGCCCGGAATCCCGAGAACCGCTCCCATCGCCATCTGCTCCGCCGCACCCTCGTCCGCGTGCATCCCGACGGCACCGCGAGCCGTTTCGAGCACCAGTTCACCCAGATCCTGAACGAGGGCGGAACGCGTCTCTTCGACTACTTCGCCGTGAGGGGCTCCAACGACGAGGTCGTGACGCTGCGGATCGCCCGCGTGCACCGGCGGGGCGGAGCCGTGGTCGACGTCCCGGTGGGGGGCGGCGGCCGGATCTCGCCCTTCGCCGCGGTGAGCCTGCCGCCCCTCGAGCCCGGCGACATCGTCGAGCTGGCCCACCGGAGGGAGGACGTCCGGCAGAGCTACTTCGGCAACTACTTCGGAATGATCCACCTGTTCCAGGCCGCTGACCTCGCGGAGGTGCGCCGGTCCGAGCTCACCCTCCTTCTGCCGCAGTCGCGTCCGTTCCATTTCCATGCCCGCGGCCTGCCCGCCGAGCCCGCGTCGGACGCCCCGCGGGAGGGCGAACGCGTGGTCACCTTTGCCATGGAGAATCTGCCGGCCCTCGACGCCGACATCCTCATGCCGCCTCTCCGCGAGTTTGCGGCCCAGATCCAGGTGACGACGTGGGAGAGCTGGGACGCCTTCGCCGCCTGGTGGTGGCAGCTCATCCGGCGGGAATTCGACGTGACGCCGGCCATGCGCGCGAAGCTTGCATCGCTTCTCGAGGGCCGGACCACGGTCATGGACAGGATCCGGGCCGTGTACGCCTTCGTCGTCTCGGAGGTCCGTTACGTGGCCTGGGAGTTCGGCGTCCACGGGTACAAGCCGTACCGGACCTCGGTGATCTTCGACCGGCGTTTCGGCGACTGCAAGGACAAGGCCATCCTCATCAACACGCTCCTCGCCGAGGCCGGCATCACGGCATGGCCGGTGCTCCTCGCCGCTCAGAATCGGCGGGAGACCCAGGACTTCACCCTGCCGCTCATCGATCACTTCAATCACTGCATCAGCTACTTCCCGGGCGATGCGGACCACGAGCCCTTCTGGATGGACGGCACGGCCGAGTATCACGGCCTCGACGAGCTTCCCTCCGGCGATCGTGGCGCTCGCGTCGTGGTCGTCGAGGACGGAAAGGCGGTCCTGCGGGGAATCCCGGAGGGCGGGGCGGCGGACGACCGCATGGAGCGCCGGTATCGGATCCGGGTCCTCGCCGATCTCTCCGCCGAGGTGGAACTCGAGGCCCGTGCCCTCGGTCTTCAGGCGCCGGAGATCCGCCGCCGCTTCCACAATCCCGCGGAACGGCGCGACGAGTTGCTGCGCGAGCTTGTGGACGTGTTCGGCGATGTCCGGATTCTCGAAGAGACCTTCTCCGATCTCGATGACCTGGCCGCTCCCGTGAGCTTCCAGGTCCGCTTCGCCGCCCCGGGGCTCGTACGGGATGCGGGAAGCGGGCCCGTCCTTCCCCTCGTGCTCCACCCGCACCGCCTCTCCGCATTGGCGGCCGCCGAGACGCGCCGCTTCGATCTGCTGCTCGGCACGCCGGAATCGTCGGATACGGTCGTGACCTGGGAACTCGACGGATCCCTCGAGGTCGCCGGAGAACCGCAGGGTGCCTTGCTGGAGGGCCCGGGCCTCGAGGCGGCCATCGAGGCCTCCGTCGCCGGACAGACCATCCGCGTGCGGAACGCCTTCGCGCTCCACCGGACCCGTGTGGCCGTGGCGGACTACCCGGCGTTCCGGGACTTCATCCATCGGCTCGAGAGAGCGGAGGCCGGCACGCTGCGGCTCGCGAGGAGGGGGAAGTAGCCATGGTGTGCCGGACGAATCTCTGTTTCGCCGTGCTCCTCCTCGGGGCCATGCCCCTGCCGGGACAGGAGACCCGGACGTCCACCACGGCCGTGGGCGCGCTCGTCGGAAGCGCAGTTCTTCAGGATCTCGACGCCGGGGCGGCGTTCCTCGAGGCTCTGGATTTCATCCGGAAGCATCCGGCGGATCCCGGCGTCGGGTTTGCACTCCGTCGGCTCGACGCTCTCGAGGGACTCCACTGGGATCCGGAGGCGGAGCGATCCGTCCTCGCGGAGGCGCGGGCGCGCCTTCTCGCGGGGCCGAGGGGGGAAGGCGCGGGGCTTCTCGAGAGCGCCCTCCGCGATCGCGCGAAACGCGTTGCGCTCGCCATGGGCGACACGGCGGCCCATGCCGAGCTCCGTCACGACGACGGGATCGTGAAGGCCGTGCTCGGGATGGCGGGCTTCGGCCCCAAGGTGAGCCATCTCCACGATGCCTGGCTGCCCATCGACGGCATGATCGACACGGATCAGGTCTATCCTGCCGCGGACGGGAGGGAGGGCGTGTCCTTCGAGGTCCATCGCGCCTCCGTGGCGGATGGCGCGTTCGACTTCTTCCGCACGCGATCGAACCTCGGTTTCGCCTGCGCCGTGGCGCAGATCCGTTCTCCCGCGCCCCGGGCGGCGGTCGTGGAGATCCAGTGCACCTCCTCTTTTCGCCTGCGCGTGAACGGCGTCGTGGCGATGGATTGCGATCGGTACAGAGATCGCCGCCCGCGGACCCAGGCGGCGGCCGTGAGACTCCGGGAGGGCTGGAATCGGATCGTCATCCGCTTCTCCGATGCCGGCAAGGCCGGGTTCCGGCTCCGGGTCGCGGATCGGAACGGCTTCGCGGATGGCGAGTTCGTGTTCGAGGAGGGGCGCGTGCTCCATCCTGCGGCCGGCGCGAAGGCCGATGGAACGGCGCCGGAGATGGCCCCCGTGCTCCTGCCGTGGCAGCGGCTCGAGGCCGCCGGGCGGGCCGGCGATGCCCGTGCGCTGGCCGCCGCGGCGGCCCTCCTCTCCCGTGAGGGTCTCGAACCCGAGGGGTTGCGTCTGGCCGAGGAGGCCCTGGAAGCGGCTCCCGCGGATCCGGTGGTGAAGCTCCAGGTCGCGCACCATCTCATGACTGCGAATTACCTGCCGGAAAGCCACTGCCATGGCCGGCTTCGGACGATCACGGACGCTCTCCTCGCCGCGGATCCGGGGAATCGCCAGGCGCGCCTCTTGGACGCGCAGCTTCTCGAGAGGGACGGGAAGGTCCTCGAGTCCCTCGCCGCGCTCGTGGCGCTCCGGGAGGAGGGCCGGGTGCTGCCTCTCCTCGAAGATCGGATCACCGCGACGGCGGCGGCGGCAGGGCTCTGGATGGAGCGCGATGCCGCGCTGGCCCGATGGCGCTCCCTCGGAACCTTGTCCCCGGCCCTCATCGACCGGCTGGCTCCCATCGCGTGGGAGGAGGGACGGGTCGCGGATTACCGCTCGCTCATGGAGGCGCGCGTGGCCCTCGACCGCGACGGGCCGGCTGTCCGCGACGTCGCCTGGGATGCGCTCTGGCATCGTGACATGGCCGTCGCCGGGCGCCTCATCGCGGAACTGGCCGAGTGGGATCCCGACAGCGTCGAGCCCGGGCTCATGGCTGCGACCCTCGACCTGCGTCGGGGCCTCGTCGCCGCCGCGGTGGCCCGCCTGCGAGCCCTGGCGGAGGCCCATCCGGAATTCGGCGAGGCTCTGAATCGCCTCGCCGAGACGCTCTACGCCTCCGGCGATGACGCCGGCGCCCTCGAAGCCTGGCGCCGTTCACTCGCCCGGAATCCGGGCCCGCCGGAAGTGCGCCGGATCCTCCTTCACCTCGCTCCGGATTCCTGGGATCCCTTCGAGGAGTTCGCGATGGACCCCATGGCGGTCATCCGGGACGGACCGGGCGCCCGCGAGTTCCCCGAAGCAGCCTCTGTGCTGCTCCTCGACCAGACGGTCGTTCGGATCCGGCCCGACGGGGCTGTCGAACGGGAGATCCACCAGATCTACCGCATCCTCGACCGCCGGGGGATCGAGTCCCTCTCGCGGGTGAACCTCCTCGAGGATGTCATCGAGGCCCGCACGATCCTCCCGGACGGCACGATTCTCGAGCCCATCAGCGTCGAGGACGGCCGGTGCACGATGCCCGGCCTTGCGCCGGGCGTCGCCGTGGAGATGAAGCACCGGACGGTCGATGCGCCGCCCGCGGGGGACCCGTTCGAGCTGGGCGCCTTCTTCTTCCAGGACCCGGACTTCGAGTCGCCCTTCCACATGAGCCGCTACGTCGTCGTTGTTCCGGAGGGCTTCGACGTTCAGATCCGGCCCCGCCACTTTTCGGCGCCGCCCGAGATCCTCGCGCGAGGCCATGAACGGGTCCATGTGTTCGTCATGAAGGACACGCCGCGCGTGGAGGTCGAGACCTTCATGCCGGGCTACCGCGAGATCATCCCCCACGTCGTCGTGGCGAACCCCGATTCCCATGTGCGGATCAACCATCTCTACCGGGGGTATGCGATCTTCGCAACCGCGCCGACGCCGGCGGTGTACCGGACAGCCGCCGAGGTCCGGAATGCGCTCCCGGCGGAGCAGCGGGATGACGCCGCGGTGGCGCGGGCGCTTCACGACTTCGTCCGGACGACGATCACGACGGAGCGCGGCGAAGTGCCGCCGGAGGCCACCCTGATCGAGCGCGTCGGTGACCGGCTCCGGCTCTACATGTCGCTGCTGCGCGCGGCGGATATCCCGTTCTCGTTCTGCCGGACGGCCGTGCGTCCGGACCTCGCCGAGCCCGCCGATCTCGAGCTCGTGAGGGCTGACCGCTTCGATATCCCCATCGTCCGCGTGGAACCGCGGGGCGGAGCGCCTGTCTTCGCCATGTTCACATCCCGCTACATGTCCTTCGGCCGCCTGCCCCACCTCCTCTCGGGATCGCCCGTGTTCGTGACGGGGCCCGCCGGCGGCCGCATCGAGACGCTGCCGGCGTCGGATCCGGAGGACGAGCTGTCGGAGGATGTGGCCGTCGAGATGGACCTCGAAGCGGACGGCACGGCCGTGGCGCGGTGCGCGATCACGGCCCACGGGACCGAGGCCGCGCTCCTCAAGGACGCGCTCGCCCGGGGCAACCGGGATCTCGAGCGGCGCCTGTTCTCGCAGGCCGCGGCGTCGATCTTCGCGGGCCACGCGCCGCGCGTCACGGACTTTGCGATCCGCGGGGGCGCTGCGGTGGACGAGCCCCTCGTCGTCGGGTTCACCTGCGACGTTCGCGGACTTCTCGCCGGCGGGGCCGACGGGGTGCAGCTTGAGGGGCTCCTCACGAAGCTCGACATGACGAAGACCTACGTCGGGTCGCCGCGCCGCACGCAGCCCTTCGTGTTCCGGGACATCGTCCGGCGCCGGCTCCATGTCCGCGTGAACCTGCCGCCCGGTCTGTCGATCCGGCGCCTGCCCGAAGCGCTCCTCCGGAGCGGGTTTCTCGGCGACTGGTCCGTGGCGTACACCCCGACGAGGAGGGGATTCGAAGTCCGGCGGGACGTCCACTTCGCTCCGACCCGTTTCGAGGCGGGCGTCTGGGGAGCGTTCATGACCTTCTGCCGGGAGATCGACGCACGAGAGGCGGAGCCCGTGGAGCTGGGCCCGCCCCGCTGAACCGCCCTCACTGCCGCAGGAAGGCCGCGATGTCCTCGGGGCGGCCGAGGACCACCCAGAAGTCTCCGATTTCCGCGCGGTAGTCCTGCGTGGGGACGAACCGGTCTTCACGACCGTCCTCGCTGAGACGGCACACGGCGAGGAGATTGAGGCCGAAGCGGCGGCGGAGGTCCGTCTCTCCGAAGGTCAGTCCCACGAGGGACGCCGGGACGGGGACGGACTCGAGGCGGTGCCGGGCCGGCAGCTCGAAGAGTTCCGAGAACTCGGAGCCCGCGGTGCGCCCGCGGATGCGGGCCACGAGGACATTGCGCCTCAGGATCGCCCGGTCCACGGCGCCGAGCAGATCCCGGCGCGTCACGATGCCGAGGAACGTGGGGTCGACCGGCGAGGCGACCACGGGCAGGACGTCGAAGTCGCCGGACCAGAAGCGGTCGCTTGCGGCCTCGAGGGAGTCCGCGGGATGGGCCGTGACCGGCGGCAGGGTCGCGAGATCCGCCGCGACGACGACGTCGCCGACATCGTGCCGGCCGGCGAGGGCCTTCTTGACGACCTGCATGTCGACGACGCCGGCGAGATGGTGCGCCGCGTCGACGACGTGGATCTGGTCCGCCCGTGTGCGGAGGAGGATGTCGATGAGGTCGCGGAGCGGCGTCGCCGGCGATGCCACGGTCGCGCTCGGTCGCAGGATGTCGGCGACGGTGACCCGGCGGAGCGCGGCGGCCTCGGCGTCGGCGCCGGAGCGGGGCACCGAGCGGTAGATGGAACGCGGCGAGATCCTGCGGGCGAGGGCGGCTGCGACCACGCAGGCGACGAGCCCCGGCAGGATGAGCTGCGCATCGCGTGTCATCTCGAAGAGCAGGATCGTACAGGTCAGCGGCGCGTGGGTGACCGCCGCGAGCATGGCGCCCATCCCGACGGCGGCGCAGGGGGCGGGCGCCGACCCGAGGGCGGGGGAGAGGGCGCCGGCGGCCCCCGAGACGGCGGCGCCGAGGGCGGCGCCGGCGAGGAGCGAGGGGCTCAGGATGCCGCCGGGATTCCGTGTGACGACGGCCGCCAGCGTGCCGGCGAGGCGCAGGGTGGCTAGGAGCAGGCGCGCGGGGA
>CAYQRN010000165.1:0-10163 GCA_964419995.1 uncultured Planctomycetia bacterium | reverse complement strand
CCCCCCCCACCTGCCTGTACACTCTTTCCCTACACGACGCTCTTCCGATCTGACTTCGAAGTCCGCTTCCTCTCGGAGGTATCGGAGGAGGAGGCGAAGGAAGTGAGCCGCCGCCTCGGAGCCAGCATCGGCTACGCGCCGTGGCGCCACGCCATCGGGAAGTACACGGGCATCGATTTCTCGCGGCCGTTCATCTGGGTCGACGACGCCCCAAGCGCCCGGGACATCATGAAGCTCTCGGAGGAGCGCTGCTCCGACCGCCTCGTCAACGTGAGCGGGAGGGAGGGCGTCACGGACGACACCCTCCGCCTCGTGCGCACGCGACTCTCGGAGCTTTTCTCGTCGAACGCGTGAGTCGCGCCCGCCGGGACGGCGGGCGCGTCCGGCGTCAGCGCGATTCCGCCGCGGCGGGCTCCGGCCGGGATTCGGTCGCGCCGCCCGTCGTCGTGCCGATCCGGCGGATCGTCATGCCCATGTCGAGGCTGATGTTCATGGCGGACTCGCCGCCCATCTGCTCGGCCATCTCCTCCGGGAGCGTGATGCTGATCTCGGCCAGCATCTTGGACTGGCTCTCGAGAGGGAAGCCGTCCACGCAGGAGACCAGGGTCTTTCCCTCGAGGCTGCTCTTCTCGATCCGCATCGCCTTCATGATGGACTTCATCATCGAGGCCATGTCTTCTTCGTCGTCATCGCCCCCGCCCGCGGGGGCGGATTCGGCCGCGCCGCCCATGGAGAAGGTCCCCTTCGACGTGATCTCGGCGGACTTGCCGTCGCAGGACACGAGGGTGTTCGTCATCTCGGTGGTGGCCGCCGCCTGACCGAGAGGCACGGTGTTCTTGTGCTTCCACGTCCCGCCCATGGCGACGGGCTCCTTCGGGATGTGCGAGAACATCTGCTCGAGGCTCTTCCGCATCGTCTGCTCCGAGAAGAGCTGCTTCATCATCATCGCCATGCCCATGGCGTCCTCGTCGCCACCGAGGCTCTCGAACATCTCCTTCAGCCCCTCGATGCGGCGGATCGTGCCATCCGGGGCGACCGTCATCGTGAACGGCTTGCCCATCATCGCCTTCATGGCCTTGGCGATGCCCTCGTCGTCCGCGGGGACGTCCTTACGCGTGTCGAACTCCATGGGGCCGATCATGGGCGCCGTCATGGACCCGTGGGCGAGGTCGTACACGATGCCGATGACGGCGGCGCCGTCGTCCGCCACGTCCTTCACCGTGAAGGTCATCTCGAGGGTGAAGTCCATGCCGGTTTCCATGTCCTGGCCCATGACCTGCATGGCCTGCGATGTCTTCTGCGTCTGGGCGAAGCGCATGACGTCGCCCTTCTTCGGGCGGATGCGGAGCTCCACGGGCCCGCCCTGCGCCGGCGCGAGAACGGGCAACGCGGCAAGGAGCAGGGCCGAGAGGGCCGGGGTCACGGCCCGTCGGAGCGCGAGGGCGGATCTGTGCACGGGTTTCTCCGAATTCCTGGTTGTCTGACGGGATGGGGGGAAAAGACTCTACGCGTCCTGCGGATGGCGTGGCAAGCGAGCCGGCTCCTTGGAACCGACCCCTTCACAACCGGTGGGAGGCCGTGGGGTTACAGGCCGAACCCCGATCCGTGCGGGAACTCCTGTCACTTCCCGGCGACCGGCCACACCGGTGACGTGGAGTCCGGGCCGGTGCCCGGGCCGAGGCCTTCACGCAAGGAGTCAGTCATGTCACGTACAGCCCTTCTCATCGGTGTCCTTGGCTTCCTTCTCGTCCACGCCCTCTCCGACGCGGTCCGGGCCCAGCGTCTCGGGACCTACGACCCGACGGTCGGGCTCGAGCTGGCGATGGCGAACTGTGCGCCCGCACCCGCGGGAGCCGTGGTCCGCAACCTGCCGCATCCGATCGCCGGCCCGTCGATCTGGCAGGACGGCGCGATGGCGGCCGACAACGTCCACCGCCGTCTCTACTACTGCAACGGCATCGCCACCGAGCACATCCAGCGCCTCGCCTTCAGCGGCATCGGCGGCGCCGGGCCGGCCTTCGACTTCCTGCAGCCTCCGGGCTTCAACCACACGACCGGCATGGCTGACGATCCGTCGGTCGCCACCGGGGCCCTCTGGGTCACCGATGGCCAGCTGCTCGTCCACTACCTTGTTCCCGCCGCGGCCGGCACGGCGGGGGTCATCACTGCGGGTCCGTTCGCCTATCCCAACGTGGCGTCGGGCATCCTCCTCACGGGACTCGCGCGGAATCCCTTCGACGGCATGATCTACGCCGTCGACGAGAACTCCGATCTCTGGATCTTCGATCCGATGGCGATGATCTGGATGGCGGCGCCCCTCGTGTCGCCGATCGTGCTCCCGGCCCAGGCGACCGGTGTCGAGTTCTGCCACGTGGCCCCCGGCACGACGTGGATCTCGTACGCCGGCGGCCAGGTGCTGGAGTTCATGACGGGTGCGGCCTTCCCGGCCTTCCCGGTCCGCTCGCACCGCGGCAGCGCGTTCCTCGGGATCCCCGCATACCTCGGCGGCGGCGGAGGTGCCGGAGCGCCGGTGATCAGCTTCGGGAGCGTTCCCTACGCCGGGAGCCCTCTCTGCACGGTCACCGTGAACGCGACGGGCGTGGGACTCGTGTACCTCGGTGCGAGCCTCCCGGGATTCGCGGGTCTTCCCCTCGGTGCCTCCGGGACCCTCATGCTCGATCCGGCAAGCCTGGTCCTCCTCGGCCCGGCCGCCAGTCCCCTGACCATCTCCTTCAACCTGCCGGCCGGCGCGATCGACTCCGTCGTGCTGCAGGGTGCGCAGGCGACGGTTCTCGGCGGAGCGGTCCTCTCCGAGGCGTTCCAGGTGACGGTCTGGGTTCCATAGCCGGGGTCGGTGCAGCGGCGCCGGGCGGACCACCCGCCCGGCGCCGCGTTCTTCCTGGCGCGTCGTCTGGACGGCCCGGCGGCTGCGACTATGATCGTGGCATGGTGCCGACCGACGACGGGGACTCCGGCAGGGCGCCGCGCATCGAAGGCGGCGAGACGTCCATGCGAGTCCGCGAGGCGATGGACGGGAACGCCGGAAGTCTCTCGTGGGTCGTGGCGCGCTTCTCCCCACTCCTTCTAGCCCGGGCCGAGGCCCTGCTCGGACGGCGCCTCCGGCGCATCTGCGATCCCGAGGATCTCGTCGCCGGCGTCTGGACCGTCGCCCTGCCGAGGCTCCGGGGTCTGCCGGCGCGGATGGGGCGCTTCACACCGGTCCTCATGCGGTTCCTCGCGACGACGCTCCGTTTCACCTTCAGCAACGTCCTCCAGAGGCACGGGAAACGGATCGCCGAAGCTCCTTCCGGGCCGGCGGATGACACGGGCGCCGGCGCTCCGGCGCTGGACGCAGGCGAGACGGGCGTCGTGACGCAGGCCATGCGCCGGGAAATGCGGGGAGCCGTGGCGAAGGCCATCGAGGGCCTCGACGGCCCCTCGCGCGAAGTCCTGCTCCTTCGCGGTTTCGAGCAACTCTCGAATGCCGAGATCGGCGAGAAGCTCGATCTGGCCCCGAACACGGTGGCCGTGCGATACCGCCGCGCCCTCGAGAAGCTCCGGGCGGCCCTTCCCGATTCCGTGTTCGCGGAGTTCCCGGACTGACGCGCAGGGGCGGGGGCGCTGGAGCCGGATCCCTGGTATCATGCCGGTCATGAGAGGCTCGGCCGACGATGCACGGGCCGATCCCGGCTCCGGTGCTGATCCCGACGCGGGGAAACTGGCGCGATTCCGGGCAAGGTACCGCGACGATCGGGCTCTCGGACACGTCCGAACCCTCGCGGAGTACCTCGGGGAATTCGGAGGTCCGCGGGAGGAGATCGCAGCGGCGTATCTCGACCTCGAGTGCGAGCGGATGGCCGCGGGAGAATCGGCGCCGGCCGGACCTGCCGCCGCGGCCGCCGACAGCGTCGGACCCTTCCGGCTTCTCGAAGAGCTCGGGCGCGGCGGACAGGGCGCTGTCTACCTCGCCGAGGACACCCGCCTCGGCCGTCGTGTCGCCCTCAAGATCCTCTCTGGCGTCGGGCGGCTTCCGGCCGACCGTCTCGCGCGCTTCCGGCGCGAGGCGGAGGTGGCGTCGCGTCTTGACCATCCCGGAATCTGCGCCGTCTTCGAGGCGGGGACGGCGGGCCCGGTCCCGTACATCGCCATGCGCTTCGTCGAGGGCGAGAACCTGGCGCGGCGGATCGCCCGGGAACGCGACCCGGACACGGGGCCTACGGAACGGGAGTTCCACGACCTGTCGCAGGCCCCGGCGGGAGCCGCGCCATCGGACCGTCCGACCGGCGACACCGCGCGCAGACGCGATGTCCGCCCCTGGGTGAATCTCATCCGGCAGGCCGCCGAGGCGGTCCACGTGGCCCATGAAGCCGGAATCGTGCATCGCGACATCAAGCCCGGGAACATCATCGTGACGCCGGAAGGGCAGCCCGTCCTCGTGGACTTCGGCCTCGCGCTCGATCTGGATTCGGCGCATCCGACCCTCACGGGGTCGGGCGACATCTTCGGAACGCCGGCGTACATGGCTCCGGAACAGCTCATGGGCCGGCGAATCGGCATCGATCGGCGCATGGACGTCTACGCCCTCGGCGTGACCCTCTACGAATGCGTGACGCTCCGGCGCCCCTTCGAAGAGCCGACGCGCCAGGAGCTCTATCGCGCCATCCTCACGAAGACCCCGCCGGACCCGCGCAGTTTCAATCCGGCGATCGCATCGGATCTGAAAGTCGTTCTCGAAACGGCGCTCGAGCGCGATCTTGAGCGCCGTTACCAGACCGCACACGACCTCGCCGAGGACCTCCGCTGCGTCCTCGAGTCGCGGCCGATCCTGGCTCGTCCCGCCGGCCCCCTCGTCCGGCTTCGGCGCTGGTATCGCCGCAATCCGGCCGTGGCGTGGTCCGTCTCGGGCCTCTTCCTGTCGCTGGCCGCGGGCCTCTGCGTCGCCGTCGTACTCCTCGGGATCTCGAAGCGGCGCGGGGCCGAGCTCGAGAGGAAGGAGGCGGCGCTGAGCGCGGCCCTCGGCGAGGCCCGAGCGGCGGAGTCGAGGGCGGCGGCGAACGCGGCGGCACTCGAGATCAGTCTCTCGGTGCTCCGAGAGCACGCGGACCGGAGCGCCATCTACCGGCTGCGGCGCGAGGCCGCCGAGGACCTCTGGCCCCGTCACCCGGACCGGCTCGAAGCCATGAACGCCTGGCTCGAGGAGGCCGACGGGATCGTGGCCCGGCATCCCGTCCACGCGGCGGCCCGGGACGAGGTGATCCTTGCGGCCGAGCCGCCGTCGGCCGCCGAGCGGCTCGCCGACGAGGTGCGGAGCCGCGCCGCGCATCCGGATCTCCATGCACGCCTCGATGCGGTTCGAACTCGGCTCGGCGCCATCGAGACGGAGCGGGCGGGTCGCGTGACGGAGAGCCGGGCCGCCGCGGTGGCGGAGGAGCGTGACCGCCTCGAGGCGGAGCAGGCTGCGATCGAGGATGACCCGCGCGTGACGCGGCGCTGGAATCCCCGATTTCGCGATCCCGCCGTCGCGGCACGCTTCCGGCGCCTCGAGGAACTGGCGGGCGAGATCGGCATCTTCCGGTCCGTTCGCGACGAGGTCGCGGCGCGGCGGGACTACGTCCTCTCCGCACGGTCCGACACGCTCGGCGACCCGGCAGGGGACTGGAAGACGTGCATCGCGGATGTCTCGACGCTGCCCGTGTACGGAGGCCTGAAGCTCGCGCCGCAGTACGAACTCGTCCCCCTCGGGAAGAACGAGGCCGGCCTGTGGGAGTTCTGGCACATGGGATCGGGCGAGCGTCCGGCCCGCGATCCGACGTCGCGCCGGGTCGTCATGGCGCCCGGAACGGGTCTCGTGCTCGTGCTGATCCCCGGGGGAGACGTTCGCATCGGCGCCCAGCGCGACGATGCCTCCGGAGAACACCACGACCCGGACGCCGATCCGGATCGCGAGAGCCCCGTCGTCGGACTCCGCCTCGATGCCTTCTTCCTGTCGAAGTTCGAAGTGACGCAGGGCCAGTGGCTCCGGCTTGCGGGCGCGAATCCGAGCTGGTTCCGAGTCGGTCTCGAGGTTCTCGGATCGACCGTCACGCCTGTCCACCCAGTCGAGAGGATCTCCTTCGAGGACTGCATGGAGGTCCTCGATCGCAACAACCTGGAGCTTCCCACGGAAGCGCAGTGGGAGCGGGCGTGCCGGGCGGGGACCGGAACTCCATGGTCGACGGGATCCGACCGGGGAGGCCTTCGGGGCTTCGCCAATCTCGCGGACGCCGCTGCCCGCGGAGCCCGCATGCCGTGGCAGCCCGAGGATGGCTTCGAACGATTCGATGACGGATGGGTCATTCATGGACCCGCGGGGTCCTACGAACCCAACCTCTTCGGTCTCCATGACATGCACGGGAACGTCTCGGAGTGGTGCCGGGACGTGGACGCACCGATGTCCGCGGGGACGCACAGGACTGGTGACGGGCTCCACGAGGCCGCCGGATGGTCCGAGACGCACGTGATCCGCGGCGGGTCCTTCGCCGAGAACGCGATCCAGTCGCGGTGCTCGGCCTTTGCACGCGGTGCGCCGTGGTACCGCGTGAAGACGCTCGGCGTGCGCCCCGCGCGACGGATCACGGCGCCGTAGGCGGTTTCCGGCCCCTTGACCGTGCGAGCGCGCCGGGCGTAGACTCGATCGCGTTCCGGAGCGGCGCCCGACGACCCGAGGTCCGAGACTCTCTCTCCATGGCCGATGACCGGGAGCGATGACATGAAGCCCCTTCTGACCGCCTCGCTGGCTGCCTGGTTCGTGCTCTCGGGCGTCTCGTTGCCCGGCCAGTGTCCGGGGAGCACGGCGACGACCATCAACCTCACGAGTTCGTCGGCGACGCCGGGATGCACGACGGTGTCGAGCGGCGCGAGCGTGACCTTCGCAGACGCGAGTGGCGCCGGCCACACGCTGGTTATCGAGACCGGAGTCTCTTCGTCGGCCAGCTTGACCGTGCCCGCGGGCGGCTCCGCCGCGATCGGCTTCACGGGCGGCTCCGCCACCGGCGACCCCGTGAACTACATGTGCACGCAGTCCCAGCACACCGATTCCGGAGTCATCTGGGTCACGTGCGTCGGGTGCAGCTCGACCTACCCGACGGCTCCCGGCACGGACTACCGGGCTGCAGGCGGGACCAACGAGACGCCCTACACCAACGGGACGCAGGTCTACACGGGCAAGGCCGGCGATCTCTTCTCGGTGGACAACTTCTCCCCGATGCACACGTACGATCTCGTTCCGCTGGTCCTGGCTGCCCAGGTCTTCCCGACGGGCTTTCCGCCGCCGAGCATCTCGCCCTTCGTCCATCTGAACCTCGGAGCCTTCGTCCTCGTGAACGGCGCGGTCGGTCCGATCTACCAGGTCGTCGCGCCGTCGGGATCCAGGTTCCACTTCCTCATCCCTCCGGGCTTCGCCGGTTCATCCGTCCTCTTCCAGTCCTTCGCCATGAGCGCGCTGGCTCCGAACGGCGTCTTCGCGCCGTCGAATGGCGTGGAGCTTCGCATCATCCTCTGAGGATGGCGAGCGGGATCACGGCCTTTCAGATGAGGCCGCGGTCCCGAAGCTGGTCGAGGGAGGCATAGAGGCGGCGGCGGCGCTCGTCGAGTCCGCGGTCGGCGAAGAGGTCGGCGGGTCCGGCCTCGGTGAGGCCCCGGAGGGCCACGCCGATGAGACGGACGGGCCTGCCCTCGAGATGCAGGCCTTCGAGGAGATGGAGGGCGGCGTCGCGGAGGACATCGTCGTGATCGGAGGGCTCGATCGTGACGGATCGGGTGACGGTGGTGAAGTCCGCGAAGCGCACCTTGAGCGTGACGTTGCGGGCGAAGAGGCGGTCCCCGCGGAGGCGCCAGGCGGCCCGGGCCACCTGATCCGCAAGCTCCCGGACGAGGTGCTCCCCGTCGGTGACGTCCTCGGGGAAGGTCTCCTCGTGGCTGATGCTGCGGGGAGGGCCTTCCGACGCATCGAGACGGCTCGTTCCCTCCCCGCGGCACCGCGCCTGCACGTGATGCCCGAAGGACCCGAGCTTCCGCTCGAGGAGGCGGGAATCGGCGCGGGCCACGTCGCCGAGGGTGCGGAAACCAAGGGCCGCGAGCGCCCGCTCCGTGGCCTCCCCGATCCCGGGCATGCGGGAGAGGGGGAGGGGGGCGAGGAGGTCGGCCTCGAGACCGGGCGCCACCGTGAGGAGGCCGCCGGGCTTGCTGACCTTGCTGGCGATCTTCGCGACGACGTCCACGCGCGCGGCTCCCACCGTCGAGGGGAGCTCGAGTTCTGCGAGGAGCTGCTCCCTGGCCCTTAGCCCCACCTCACCCACCCAGGGAACCCCGGAGATCGTCTGCCGGGCCGTGAGATCCATCGCCGCCGCCGAGGGCGGATACAGCGCCTCGCATCCCCGGAGATCGAGGTAGAACTCGTCGAGGCCGCCGGCCACCACCACCGGGCAGAGCTCATCGAGGACCCGTCGCACCTTCGCCGAGACCTCGCGATACGGGCCACGGGGCGGGATGAAGACGGCATCCGGGCAGAGCCGTATCGCCTGCGCCGAGGGCATGGCGTTGTGCACGCCGAAGGCGCGACATTCGTACGAGGCGCTGCAGACGACGCCCCGCTCCTCGGGTCGCCCGCCCACGATCACCGGCCTGCCGCGGAGGCGCGGGTCGAGAGCCCTTTCGACCGAAACGAAGTAGCAGTCGAGATCGAGGTGCAGGATCACGGTCGTTGACGCGGCTCCGCCCGCGGGCTCAGAAGGGCCACACGAGGAGGATGACCGGCAGTCCTACGGCGACGACGAGAATCTCGATCACGATACCGAGACGCCAGTAGTCCCCGAAGCGGAAACCGCCGGGGCCGAGGATGAGCGTGTTGTTCTGGTGCCCGATGGGTGTGAGGAACGCGCACGAGCTTCCGGCGGCGACGGCCATGAGGAAAGGGTCCGCGCTCGTCCCGAACTGCGTGGCTGTGCTGAGGGCGATGGGGCACATGACGGCAGCGGTGGCCGCGTTGTTCATGAAGTCCGAGAGGGTCATGGTGACGACGAGGATCACGAGGAGCGCCAGAGTCGGCCGGCCGGGTGCGACGGCGGCGAGAAGGGACCGGGCGATGGCGTCGGCGGCGCCCGTCGTGTGCATGGCGCCGGCCACGGGGATGAGCGCCGCCAGCAGGATGATGACGGGCCAGTCCACCGCATCGTAGATGCTCCTGGCCGGTACGACGCGGAAGAGGGCGAAGATGAGGACCGCGGCGGCAAAGGCGATGGCCGCCGGCATGAGCCCGAAGGCGGCCCCGCCGATGGCGAGAACCATGGCGCCGGCGGCGACAAGAGTCTTCTTGCGGTCCGGGAGGCGAATGGACCGTTTCGCGAGGGGCAGGCAGCCGTGGTTCGCCGCGAACTCGGTGATGGTCTCCGGTCCTCCCTGGACGAGGAGAACATCGCCCGTGCGGAGCGGCGTCGAACGCAGGCGCCGGATGGCCGGGCGCTCTCCCTGATGGGAGATCGCGAGGAGATTGAGCCCGTGGCGCGTGCGGAGTCGCAGATCCCGCGCCGAGCGGCCGAGGACCGCGGAGCCCGGCATGACGACGAGCTCCTGCAGTTCGACATCTTCGGGTGGCCGTTCCCCCCGTGCCGCGTCCTCCGCTTCGTCACCGCCACCCTGCGGCGGTGACGGTCCTTCCTCCTCCGTCGTTGGCCGGGACGCGAGAGGGACGTTCTCCTCGAGAACGAGGCCGAGCCCCGACAGGACCGTTGCCAGCGAGCGGGGATCGGCCTCGATGACGAGGATGTCGCCGATCCGAATCCTCTGTCGCCGGCTGGGTATCGCGACGCGGAAGCCGTCGCGCACCATGCCCACGACCTGCGCGTCCGACTCCTCGAGCTGCTGTTCCACATCGTGGAGCGTCCGGCCGGCGGCTTTCGACCCCGTGCTCACCCGCGCCTCCGTGATGTAACTGCCGGGGCTCAGGCCGTCCTGCGGCTCCCGCTGTCGCGCCGGGACGAGGCGCCAGCCCACCAGGACGAGGAAGGCGATGCACACGAGGGCCACGGCCACACCGACCGGAGCGAAGTCGAACATGGCGAATCCTCCGGCCCTCTCGCCGGCGCGGAATGCCTCGGGATCGGCCAGCGCCTCCGGGACCCGCGACA
>CAYQRN010000164.1:0-10180 GCA_964419995.1 uncultured Planctomycetia bacterium | reverse complement strand
GATCGATGGCGGCGGCGCGGAGCTTGAGCTCGGCCCCCGCGCGGATGTTCCCCGTCACGAGCCCGAGGAGAACGTCCGGGACATTGCGAAGCCCGGCGAGAAGCTCGGGGATCCCCGGCGCCGCGTCGGGAGGCGTCCTCGAGAGCTCCTCCGGGAGCAATTCGACGTAGCGCGAGAAGAAGGCGGGGAGCGCATCCTCTGGCAGACCGTGCCGGCGGAATCCGTCCCGCGCGATGAGAGGATCCGTCCGGCCGTGCATCGGAATCCCGTGAAAGGCCCGCTCCACGCCGAAGAGGGTCCGGGCCGCCGCGTCCATGGCCCGCCGGCCGGCGCCGTGACCGACGATGAGCGTGCCGTCGATGTCGAAGAGGATCACGCGCCGTCCCATCGCGACATCATCGCCGCGACGCCGGGACGACGCAATCGCGGTCGCGGCTCTTGACATCCTCGGGGGTCGTCGCCATGGTCGCGGAATGTACGTTCTCCTGGCGCGCCCGACCCGCGAGCGGCGGGATCCCGACGCGGTGCTCCCCCCGCACCGGCTTCTCGTGGCCGCCGCATCCCTCGCTGCCTGCGGGCACGGCTCCGCCGTCGTCGACGGCCATGTGCTGCCCTTCACCGCCGACGACCTCGCAGACCACGCGATCACGGTGGGCGCCGCGGCCATCGTCGCCGCGACGCGGGGCGGCACGGGAGTCGAGGAGGAACTCCGGGACCTCGCCGTCAAGGCCAGGATCCCCGTCATCCCCTGGGCTCCGGTGCCGGACGGCGCCGCGCGGCTCATCGCAGCCTGCGGAGCGCCCTTCCTCGTCCACGGGGAGGCCGCGCTCCGGCTTCCGGAGATCCTCCGCGGCCGCGATCGCCGCGGGACGGCCCGCCCGACGGAGCGGGGTCTCGCCATCGAGCCTGCTCCCGACCTCCCCGACCTCGACCTCGAGCCCGATCCCCTCCTCGCCGGATTCGATCCGAGTCCCTACCGGTTCGGGGATGCCGCGCGTCCCCCGGCCGTTCTCGAGGCAAGCCGCGCCATCTCCGGAGGCCGCGTGGCGCGCCGTTCCATTCCGGCACTCAACCGGCAGGCTCTCGCCGCTCTCGTGGACGGGAGGGCGCGAAGCGTCGTCATCCTCGCTCACGACCCCGCGGCGGAGCAGTCGGTGCTCGCCCCTCTGGTCCGCATGCTGACCGGGGTGGGCGCCGACACCCGAGTCCTCGCCACGGCAGACGCCCCCTTCTGACGCAGTATCAAGGGGTTGGCGCACGCCACCCGATAGGGAAGCAGGGCCACCCCATGCCGACTCCCGGGAAATCCGACCACGCCGCCGATTCGCCCTCCCGCGGCGGCGGCGGCCGGCGCGCTCACGCACGTGTCCGCCTGACGCGTCCGGTGCGCTGCACGATCCACGGAGAGACGGAGAGAACCGGCGAAGCGCTCCTCACGTCCCTCACGCCGGACAGCGCTCGGCTCGACATGCCCCACGAAATCGTCATGCCGGCCACGGTCGGTCTCGTCATCGACCCTGGCCCCGGGGGCGAGCCGCCCCACCCCATCGAACTCGAGGGCCGGGTCATCTGGACCGTCGCCGAGGCGGAGGACGGCCGCTGGCCCACAGGGGTGGCCTTCACCGGGCTCTCCGCGGACTGCCGCAAGGATCTGATCGCCTTCATCGCCACGGTCGTGTCGTGACACAATCGGGACCCGCGGGCCGTCCCGCGCCGAGCCCCCGTCCCGAGGAGCACGTCCACGACCATGCCCGATTCCGGTCGACTCCGCCGCCTGGCGACTCTCTCCAACCTGCGCATGACGCGTCTCCTCCTGCTTGCGGTCGTGGCTGCGTTCCTGGCCTCGGTCGTGCTCGCGTCGGGGCGCCTCGACTCCGGAGGCGGACTCCTGCACCTCGGCGCCGTCCCCGTGGAGGTCGGCGCGCGGCTCGGCGCCCTGAGCCCCCGCCGCCTCGTGACGGATCTCGAGCTCTACCGCCTCGTCGCCGCCATCTTCCTACACGGCAGTCTCATCCACCTCGCCTTCAACGCCCTCGCGCTCCACCAGCTCGGCACGCTCGTCGAGTTCCTCGTCGGACCGCGCCGGCTCCTCGTTCTCTTCGTCGGGACGGGCGTCGCGGGCAACGGGCTCTCCGCGGCGTGGCGGCTCGCCACCGGCCACGCCGAAGTCTGGTCCCTCGGAGCCTCCGGAGCCATCTGCGGCCTCCTCGGCTGGGTCATCGCGGCCCTCTGGCGGCGCGGCGATCCGCACATGGCCCGGATCAGGACCCAGCTCATCACCTGGGCCGCGATCATCTTCGTGCTCGGCGTCGTGACACCAGGGATCGACCAGGCCGCCCACGCCGGGGGGTTCGCGGCGGGATTCGCAGCCCTGGCGATCATCCCGGCCGGGGCGCCGGCGCTCCGCGAGGGAAGGCGCTGGACTGTGATCGCGTGGATTACGCTGCTCATCACGGCCGCATCCCTCCTGGCCGCGCCCCTCCGAACGCGCGCGGGAGCACCCGCCATCGCGCGGATGGTGGCTCTCTCCGACTCCGACTACCTGAGATTCCGGAGCACGCTCCAGTCCCTCGCGGATCTCCTCGCCGACCCTGAACGCGACCCCATCCGCCTCCTCGGCGACGTCCATCGGGCACGCACGGCCATCGCGGGACTGGCTCTGCCTCAGGGCAGGAGGGACCTCGGTCAGGTCGCGCTCGATGTCCTCGCAGCGCTCGAGCGGGACCTGGCGGGCGGCGCTTCCGGGAGCGCCACGCCGGATCCGGCAGATCCGCTCCGCCGACTCCTCGCCGAGATCCGTCTCCGGGACGCCTCGGTCAGGTGATGAGCCTGAGCGCGAGGACGAGGTCCCACACGAAGACGAGAGCGATGAGGCCTGAGAAGAACTTGTGTCGAGCGAGGAACTCGCGCATCGGGCGATCCTTGCCGCCGCAGGGATCCGGCGTGGCGCCTGAACGCCTCACCGCATCCACGGGCTCGGTCCCAGTCACGACTGCCTGAGCGGGGGACGCCTGCCCCCCCCGACCTCAGCATACCGCCCGTACCGCCGCGCGGCCAACGACGCGCAACGCCGCGATCACAGGAAGTGATCGAAAATGAACAGCTCGAGGCGGTTGCGCGTTTCGTCGTCCATGGCGTCGTGGACGAAACGGAGGACGATTTCGTGGCGCCCGCCCTCTACCGGACGGACACGGAGGACCTCGCCGGTAACCGCGAGCGGCTCTCCGAGCTCGGGGATCTGGATGTCGGCCCGGAGGCGCGTCCCCTCCGCGACAGGCTCCGCGGCGATGAAACAGAGCCCGCCCACCGAGAGATTCTTCGAGTAACCCACGGCGGGTGCCGCCGTCCCGGCGGTTTCCGGAGTCAGAACGACGCGGAAGTAGTCCTGAAGCCGCAGGAACTTCCTCTTCTCGATGATCTCAAGGGACGGCTTCTTGCTCATCGTCTCGCACCTCGGCGGTTCGTTTCCAGTATAGCGCGGCGGTCGCGTCACCGACAAACTCACGCGGCGCGGACGCCGGCGTTTGCCCGTGCCGGAAACCGCGGGTACGCTCGGTTGGAGTCGGCCCGACGGGGCCGGAACGTCCGCTCCGCCGCCCGGCGTTTCCGCCGGACCCGGAGACATCCAGTCATTCCCTTTCTAACCCCTTTCAGCCCGCGCGCGCCGCGTCACCGCGGCGCGCGCTCTTGTTTCCGGGTCAGAGATCCGCGCCTCCGGCTCCCCCTCTCTTTCGGCCCGGCGGCGCCGCACCTCAAGCCCATCCCGGACGGAAGCCGAAGAGTGCCCCGCGGAAACGCGCAGGCGGAACCGGCGACCACGCGAGGGGTGCGTCCCTCCCCGGAGGCGGATGCGATGGCGGCCATCGACGAGATCTTCAAGCTCATCAAGGAACACGGGGCGAGCGACCTCCACATGTCCTCGGGCGCGAAGCCCACGCTCCGCATCAACAACGACCTCGTCCCCATCGAGTACGAAGCGCTCACGCCGGAGCTCAACCGCAAGCTCCTCTACGAGCTCCTGACGCCGGCCCAGGTGACGGAGTTCGAGAAACGCAAGGAGATCGACTTCGCCCACGAGATCCCGGGCGTCACCCGCCTCCGCTGCAACCTCTTCGAGCAGAAGAACGGCATCGCCGGCGTGTTCCGGCTCATCCCCACGGAGATCCTCACGGCCGAGCAGCTCGGCCTTCCGGCCCCGATCCTGCGCTTCTGCGATCTCGAGCGGGGGCTCGTCATCGTCACGGGCGCCACGGGCAGCGGGAAGTCCACGACGCTCGCCGCCATGATCGATCACATCAACACCCAGGAGCCGTCCCACATCCTGACGCTCGAGGATCCGATCGAGTTCGTGCACCGGAACAAGCGATCCCTCGTCAACCAGCGCGAGGTGGGCTCAACGACGCACTCCTTCACGAACGCGCTCCGCGCCGCCCTGCGCGAGGACCCCGACATCATCCTCGTCGGCGAAATGCGGGACCTCGAGACGATCAAGCTCGCCCTCACGGCAGCCGAGACCGGGCACCTCGTCTTCGGAACGCTGCACACGAACAGCGCCGCCCAGACTATCGCGCGCATCATCGACGTGTTCCCGTCGGACGAACAGCAGCAGATCCGCGTCATGCTCGCGGAGAGCCTGAGGGGCGTCGTGGCCCAGCGACTCCTCAACAAGAAGGGCGGACGCGGGCGCGTCGCCGCCATCGAGATCCTCGTCGTGACATCCGCCATCGCCAACATGATCCGCGAGAACAAGACGCACCAGATCGACTCGGCCATCCAGATGGGCCGGAAGGACGGGATGCAGTCCCTGGACTCGGCCATCGCCGATCTCGTGCGCCGCGGCCTCGTGGATCCCGCGGACGCCGCGCCCCATGCGGCCAACAAGGCCCTCTTCGAGCGTCTGACCGCCGCGGACCCGGCGGCCCCGGCGGGCCGCGAGAAGGTCCTTGCCTGAGGCAGGCATGAGCGGGCGCACGCTCGCCGATCCTCCGAAGGGGGTCCTGAGCGGGGATCTCGCGACATTCGGCCCCTTCGACATCGCCCAGACCCTCATGGCCGGGCGCAAGACGGCGCGCATCACGCTCGTGAACGGCCAGCGACGCGGCACGATCCAGTTTCGCGACGGCGCCGTCGTCGCCGCGACGGACGACGACCTGAACACCGGCGAGCGGGCCGCGTTCAACCTCTTCCTCTGGACCGCCGGGACGTTCACCATCGAGTTCGACCGTCCCCCGGGCGAAGTCAATATCCGGACGGACACCCAGAACCTCCTGCTCGAGGTGGCCCGCCATCTCGACGAGACGCGCCGGGAAGACCCTGCCGGAGCGGAAACCGACGTCGCGGCGCGGGTGGGCGAGCGGATCGAGGACCAGCTCAAGAACCGCCTCAACGCCATCTTCACGCGCATGGCCCGCCGCGCGGAACCCTCCCGCGCGCGCTACTCCGTCACGGCCTTCGACGCCCTCCTCGTCGCTCTCGCAGACCTGGGCGGCTCCGCGCTCTTCATCCGCCCGGACGAGCGGCCCCGCGTCAAGGCCACGGGCGGGTTCGCCACGCTCAAGGACGATCCCGTCACGGACACGGAGATCGAGGGTTTCCTCGGAGCGCTCCTGTCGGAGAAGGAGCGATGCGACCTCCGCGAGTTCAAGGAGACCCATGCGTGGTACATGAGCCCCGACGCGGGCACGTTCCGCGTCGAGGTGCTCGACGACCACGGCCGCGTCGCCCTGATCTTCCACCCCGCGCGACGCGAGATTCCCGGCGCCGCCGCCCTCGGCTTCCTCCCTGCCGACGTCGCCCGGATCGAGGCCGCGCAGAGCGGCCTCATCCTCCTGGCCGGGGGCCCCGCCGCGCCGGCCTCGGCCGCCCTCGCCTGCCTCCTCGACCACTGCCTCGCGACGCGGCCGGTCCTCGCCTGCCTCTTCTCGGGTCGCGCCGGCTGGTCGTTCACCGGCGAGTCCGGCATCCTCGTCCGCCGGGACACGGAGCGCCTCCGCGGCGGCCTCGGCCACGGAATCGGAGACGCCCTGGTCCTCGGCGCGGACGTCCTCGCGGTGGACGGTCTTGTCGATCCCGTATCCCTCGTCTCCCTCGCCTCCGCAGCGCGGTCGGGGCGGCTCGTGCTCGCCACCGTCGATGCCGTCTCGGAGCGCGGCGTTCTCTCCTTCGTGCGGCGAGCCGCCGAGACCGGCGAGCCGGGCCCCTTCCTCCGATCCCTCGCCGAGGTCCTCTGCTGCTCCTTCCTCCTCGAACCGCCAAGGGACCGCCGCTCAGGCGCTGCAGGCTCCGCGACGAGGATCCTCGCGGGCGCCGACCTCCGCGATCTCCTCGCGGCGGGCCGCCTCGACGACCTCGATCGCGCCCTCGCCACGCCCGCCCCCGTGCCGGCATAGCCTAGTGTGGTGCGGGCCCCTTCCCCAGGCCAGGGAGGAGCGCCCCGTCGTTCAGGAGGGGACGCTCCGCTGCGCGTCGCTTCTCCCCCAGCGTCAGGGTAGTTGCCGCCTGGGGCCGGGTCCTGCCGACAGGGCTCCTGTTAGATTCGATACGTGCCGCCGCGCGAGACCAAGGAGGAACCCCGTCGGGACCGGGGGCGGACCCGCCGTGCCCGGGCGCTTCCGCTCGCCCTCCTCATCGCAGCCTTCGTCCTGCTCTTCGGATGGCTCAGGGACTACGGAGGCCGGCGCCCCGATCGGCCGCCGGCGGCGCCGCGGGGAGGCCGCGTCGCGCCTGCGGGTACTCCGATCCGCGACCGGGACGCCTCACGCGGACCGGGCCGGCCCGACACTCGCCGGTCGCCCCCTCCAACCTCCACCGATGGAGCCGCCGGAGCGGCCCGCGTCATCGAGGGGCGCGTCATGGAATCAGCCGGCGTCGCTGCCCCCTTCGCCCTCGTGCGATGGTGGCCCCGACCCTTCGGCGCTCTCGAAGCCGCGGCGCCGTGGGACGCCATCGTCACGACGGCCGCCGATGAACAGGGGCGATTCCGCCTCGTCCTGCCGTCCGAGGCGTCCGGCGGCATCCTCGCCGCGGCTTCGCCGGGCACTGGCACGGCGCTCCGCGGAACGGACCGTCCGGCGGCGGTCGCCCCCGACGCCCCCTTCGACATCGTCCTCGACCCTCCGGCACGCCTCGCGCTCGTGGTGCTCGACGCCGCAGCTCGACCGGTCTCCGCCGCACGGGTGACGATCCTCCCCCGTCCTCCGGGTGGCTTCCCGGAAGACTTCCCAGCCGCCAGCCCCGATTCCTGGCCCCATGTCGAGGCCCGGGGCCACACGGACGACCGCGGCGAGGTCCGATTCGAAGCGCTCTCGCCAGGCGCGAAGCTCCTTGCCGTCGAGGCCGCCGGCCAGGCTGCCGTCGCCCGCGAACTCGGTACGGAAGGAGCCGCCGCCGCCGCGCCCGCGGAGATACGGCTGCCGGCGCCGCGCCGCGTCTCAGGGATCCTGTCGCCCGGCGGCGGGGCAGGGACTTTGCTGCCGCGCACGCGGATCGCCCTGCGCCAGGCCGCGACGGGACTCCGGTCCATCCGGCCCGACGCCGGCGGAACGTTCACCGTCGATGTGGCGGCGAGCGAGACCGTCATGGCCCGGTTCTTCGTCCTCGGCGTGCCCGCCGGACCCTGGGTCCCTCTCGAGGGCGATGCGCCGCGCCTTGCCGCGCCGGCGGTCGCGGTCCCGGCCTGCCGCATCCTCCACGAGCCCGGCGGCGATCCCGTCGCGGGATTCCGCGCGAGGATCCGGCCCGACGGCTCCGCCGCGTGGGTTTCCGCCGACCCGGAGATTCGGCCGGGACACGTTCGGTTCCCGGCGCTGCCGCCTGGCGCCTACGAGATCGAGATCGCCGCCGCGGTCCTCACTGTTCCCCGGCGTGTCGGAATCGAACTCGGGCCGGGAGGTTCGGAAATCGAGATCCGCCTGCCCGGGGGGGTCACGCGCCGCGGCACCGTACTGCACCCCGACCGTGCGACGCCCCTCCACGACGCCGAGGTCACGTTCCACGGCCTTGACGGCGACGTGATCGAAACGACTCGCACCGGCGCGAGCGGCTTCTTCGAGTTCCGTCACATCCTCCCCGACGGGGTCCTCCGGGTCCGCCACCCTCTCGTCGCGGAGAGCGCATGGTCGCTCGATCCGTCCTCGCCGGAGGATGGCACCTTCGTGGCGGATCCCGTGTTCCGCCTCACCGTGCTCGCCCGCACGGAAGGCGGGTCGGCCGCCGGCCATCGGCCGCTTCTCGTCCTCGACAGGACGGGCCGGCTCCATCGGATCGAGACGAACGAAGGCGGTCTGGCCGAGGCCTCCGGCCTCCCCGAGGGCGAGGCCCTCGTCGCGGACGGACTCGGCAGGGCCTGGATTCCCGACGACGACGCGACGTTCCTCCGCGACGCCCCCGGTGCCCGCCGCCTCCGGATCGCCGCCGGCTCCTCCGCGCGAGCGGAACTCACCGTGAACGCCGCCGTCGACGTCGAGATCGCCATCGCCGGCGGCGCCCCCGCGCCGGGGGCACGCGTCCATCTCCTCGAAGCGGAGTCCGCCCCCGCCCCCCGCCGCCACGTCACGGTGCTCGATCCCGGCGGTCGCGGGCGCATCGCTGCCATCCTCCCAGGCCGCTACACGACCTTGCTCGAGAGCCGCGACCGCGTCCTGAGCACCGGACCGATCATCATCGAGACGAGAGGTCTCATCACGCTCCGCCTCCCGGACTGACGAACCCTCCCCGCCGCTGCTCGCCGCCACAGCCATTCTTGAAGACAACGACGAGCTGGGGTCATCGTCCGTCTGTAACCCAATCGCTTGTTGCATGTTCTTGACGGGACACGTGCACGGAAGTACGATGCACGGGCCCGTTTCGGGCGGTGAAACGGGCGACGACCACGCGGCAGGACAGGACTCAGAGACCCATGGTCATCAAGCTGTTGCACCTCGCCGACGTCCATCTGGGCGCGGACAATGCCTATCTCGGCGACCGGGCCCGCGAGCGGTCCGACGAGTTCCGGACCACCTTCCGCGGCGTCATCGACCGCGCCCTCGATTCCCGCGAGGACATCGCCGCGGTGCTCATCGCCGGAGACCTCTTCGAGTCCCACCGGCCCGCGCCGGAAGTGTTCGGGTTCGCCAAGGGGCTCCTCACGCGGCTTGCCGCCGCCGGCATCCCGGTCATCCTGATTCCAGGGTCCCACGACGGGTACGGGTACCGCGACTCCGTCTGGCGCACGGAGCGCCTCCCCGGCGTGGACATTCTCACCGCGGCGTCGCCCGGCGCGCCCCTCGCACGCGAGATCCGTGGCGTGCCGTTCCACTTCTACGGGATCGCGCATGTGCCCGGCGTCACGCCATCCCCCTTCCCGGGCTTCACGCGCACGGATGCGCCGGGCATCCACGTCGGGCTCCTCCACGGCCGCCTGGCAGACTCCGGCGCCGACGGGCGCCACACGCGCCTCGAGATCCCGCCCGCGGTCCTCGAAGCCTCCGGCCTTGACTACGTCGCGCTCGGCGGCGAGCACGACACCCGCCTCGTGCCCCTCGCGGGAACCGTGGCCGCCATGAGCGGGTGCCTCGAGGGACGCGGTTTCCTCGCCGGCGAGTTCGGGAAGAAGGGCTTCGTCGAGGTCGAGGTGGCTCCGGGCTCTCCGGCCCGCGCGACCTTCCGTCCCGCCTGCCGCCGCACGCTCGTGGACGTCGCGATCGACCTCGACGCCGAGGCCATCCGGGACGTCCAGGCCCTGCAGTGCGCGATCCTGTCCCACTCCGGAGAGGACCGCATCGCCCGCATCACGCTCACGGGCCGCAAGGAGTTCCTCGTCGCCCCTGCGGACCTGCTCGGACGCGTCGCCGCCGAGTTCCACCACATCGAGATCGTCGATCGCTCCCGGGTCGTGGACAGCGCGCTCATCTCGCGCATCCGCGACGAGAGCACGATCCGCGGCGCGTTCGTCCGCAGGATGCTCGCGAAGATCGAGGCGAGCCGCGCCCGCGCCGGAGTCGACGGCGGTCCGGAGACCGAACGCGAACTCCGCACCCTCGAGCACGCGCTCCGGCTCGGCATCGAGCAGTTCGTGGAAACGGACGCCGTCGAGCCGCTCTACGCGCCGCCGGCATCCCGGACCCCCGCCGCGCCGCCGCGGCTCGAGCCCGCCGCCGCGGCCGAGGCGCCCCGGCCGGCTGCCGCGCTCCCGGCGCCGGCC
>CAYQRN010000163.1:0-10247 GCA_964419995.1 uncultured Planctomycetia bacterium | reverse complement strand
CCTGGACGACGGGCTGGTCCTTCTTCCAGCGCCAGTGGCCATGGGGATTCACGATGACCGGGAGCCTCCTGCCCTCCGCCCCCGACGGGATGTAGAGGTGCGCCGTCACCGGGAATCCCGGCCGGCTCTCGAAAACGATCTTCTCGATGCGGTATCCGTCCCGCTCGAGCACGCCCGTGGTCCGGGCCGAGAGGGGCGTCCGCTCCGGGAGCGGATCGAGCCCGAGGCAGCGGAGCACCTCTCTCCGCGCCCGCTCCTGTCCGGCCCTGAACGCTCCGGCGTCCTCGGGAAGCGGGGCCGCCGCCCGCCCGCGGACCTCCGCGAGAAGCGCGGCGTTCACGGCGTCCGCGGGCTTCCCGCTGAGGAGTCGGTCGGGCACCGGCGGTCCGGGCACGGGTTCCGCGGAGTCCGTCCCCTGCTCCTCCGCGATGACCTCGCCGAGAGTCATGAAGGGGATGTCGTGGGCGCTCATGAGATCGGTGAACGCCGACGAAACGTAGTGCGCGCCCTCCGTGCCATGATCGATGACGACCACGGGGCGCTCGCGGCCCTGCAGGGCGAGGAGCGTCACGAGGTTCCGGGCCGCCGCCGGCACGTGCATGCGCTGCATGAGCCGCGCCTGCACCATGACGATGCGACCGCGGCCGTGCGCCGTCTCGGCCACTCCGCCATTGCCGTGGATCGTCCACCCCGGCGCCGGCGTGAAGCGCTGCGCGAGGATCCCCCCGGATGTCACGGGAAGAAGCCCGAAGGCGCCGGCGGGATCGAACGTCGCCTCCGCGTGGTTCTCGACCCCCGGCGGAACCGGCAGCCAGGAGAGCGGATAGCGGCCCGACATGTAGTCCTGCTGGAGGACGAGGAGAGTCATGCCCTGCGCCACGGCATCGAGGATCTTCCGCTGCACGGAAACGTCGAAGCCCCGGTGGAAACTCCAACCGCGCGTCGCGATGAGGAGAAGACCGTGCTTCTCGGGCTTCAGGGTGCCCGACTTCAGGAATCGGAGGGCCTCGCTGCTGTTGTAGTAGAGCGGCGTGGGAGCCGCCCGCGCCGGCACGACGAGGTACGGAGTCGCGCGGCGGCCATCGGGCAGCCTGTGCACGACCCCGCCGATCTCCACGTCCGCCGCCAGGGCATGGCCGGCCGGAAGGCGGGAGAACTCTGCCACGAGATCCTCTCCCTGCCGGACCATCGGCCGCCGGTGGAAGAACGTCGCGCTCGGCAGGGGCTTCTCGAGACTCCAGGCCCGGGCCGCTCCCGGCGCCCGCACGAGGAGGCGCACCCGGTCTCCCGTGCACTCGACGCGGACGCCGGCGGCCTCCGGCGGCAACGGTCGCGCCGCGGGAACCGCGGCGGGCTCCGCCGCCCCGTCGCCGAGGCGTCGCACGCGCGCCGCCTCGGATCGCACCTTCGGAAGCTCGTCCTTCCAGTGGAAGGTATTGGTTCGCATGCGCAACCGCTCGGTGAAAGGCCGGAAGCTCTTCCCGTCCTCGCCAAGCGCCAGGTCGGCGAACGCGGCCTCCGCCCGGTCCATCTCGAGGGCCGCGCGGCGAAGCCGGCTCCGGCGCTCTCCCTCGTCGTCCGTCGCCTCGGCGGCGGCCTCCGCCCAGGCCGCGCGAAAACGACCGCTCCAGTAGGTCGCCAGTCGGCCGAGCATTCGCACGGTGCGGACGATCTCGCGTCGCGCCGTGCGCTCCCCTGCGGGCGCGCCTTGCTCGGGCGGCGGCACGAAGGCGTCGATCTCCCGCGTCGCGTCATCGAGCATCGCGGCGACATCGAGGGGCGTGAGGCGGCCGTCGGACCCGCCCGTGGCCGCGAGCGCCAGCCGCTGCCGGAGCGACATGAAGACGTGCGAGTCGAAGGGCTCCGCGGACGCGACGCTCTCCGAGTCGCCGCCCCACTCGAGCTCCGGCGCGTGGTTCCGGTGGTCGGGGCCGAGTGACCAGGCTGTGAAGATCCAGGGGACGATCCGGCTCGCGGTCTTCCAGACCCTGAGAAGGTCCGGGGCCGCCTCGCCGAAGCGGACCGCCACGGCCGCGTCGAGGTCCTCGTCCGGCGTCGACGGGTCGTAACCGAGACGTCCCCAGAGCATGAGGAAGGGGAAGTCGCGCTCGTGCGTCCAGCGGCAGGAGATCTCGGCAGGATCGACGTGCAGGTACCGCGGCGAGGGGGGGTAGTAGGCGTGGAGCGGCTCCACGGTGTAGCCCGACGCTGTGCCGAGGGCCATGGCCTCGATGGACCGGCGCACGAGGCCGGGCTCGTAGAAGGGGAAGACGCGGTGGGTGCCGTTGGCCCGCACCTGCCAGACGATTCCGTAGGGCTGGTCGGGCCACCGTTCGCCTCCGCTCCCGGCGGGACGGCCCCGCCGGAGCGCCACGGCGGCCCCGGGGCCCGAGTCGGACAGGTAGTCCTCGAAGGAGTAGCTGTACCAGCCGGCGGCGCGGCCGCCCGCGATGGGCCACGGCGGTCCCCACTGCTCGCCGTTGTACTTGATCTCGACGGTGAAGTCGCGGGCCCGCCGCGCGAGCGGCACGACCTGGCTCTTCGTCGTGATCCAGCTCCTCGTGATGAGGGGGATGTCGCGGCCGCTCCGCTCCACCGCATCGACATAGCACTGGAAGAATCGGGCGCTCTTCCCGCTCTCGCCGATCCTGAACCCGATGGCGCCGAGGCCGGGCACGCCCCGGATCATGGCCTCGACGGCCTCCCGCGTGTACGTGGCGATGGCGGCCTCCGACGCCTCGACGGGCGGCTTCCGGTGATGGGGGATCGAGAACTTCGCTTCGTAGGACATGAGGCTCACGCGGATGCCGCGGTCCCGGGCACGGTCCACGATCCAGTTGAGGCGGCGCAGATTCGCCTCGCGGATGGCGAGATCCACGCCCACGGCCGGATAGGTGGCGCTCGTGACGAAGTACGCGTAGAGGTTCGGAGCGTCGGTGACGGAGATGTCCCAGAGGCCGTGCAGATCGAGCCAGTTGAGCCGCGCCCGCGCCATCAGGTCGAAGAGCGTGCGCCAGTAGTCCTCGTCGTGGAACCACCAGCGCGCGCCGTCCGTGAGAGCGGCGGGGTCGTAGTCCGTCGCGCACTTCGCGTAGTCCCAGGGAAGCGTGAGGAAGATGTTGAGGCCACGGTCGCGGAACCGCGGGATCCCGGACGGGAGCGCATCCTCGAGAGCTCGCGCCCCCCGCTGCCGGACGCGCTCCGCGAGCTCGAGGGCCCCGTACATCGCCCCGGCCTCGTCCGCGCCCGCGACGACGATGTTCCCGCCGTTCCGCCGGACCTCGAAGGACCCCGGCGTTCCCCGTCCCGTCGTCTCCACCCGGATCGTCCAGGACGCTTCGGCATCCCCCACGCCGGCCATGGCGTGCCGGATCTCGCTTTCACCGAAGGCCGCCGGACCGTCGACCTGGGCCAGGAGCGCGAGGACAAGGATACAGGACGCCGATGTCAGCATGAGCACCTCCGCGGCGGGGGATCCGGCACCTGCGATTCCGGAGGGGCGCCGGCGGGCCGCCGCTCCGGCCCCGACCTCGCACCGTTCGCCCGCAGGACGGCCCGCATGTTTCCACTCCGGAGTCAGGGATCGGGATCGGGCTCGAAGATCCGCATGTGGCGGAAGCGGGCCTTCCCGCCTCCCATGAGGACGCCGAAGCGCCCGCGGGCAGCGCCGTCCGGGAAGACACGGTCCACGACGGGCCGGTCGGCCAGCGTCGCCACGAGCCGTTCGCCACGGAGCTCGATGCGCAGCGTGAACCAGTCGGCGAGCAGCGCGGGATCCACGGCGCGCCGATCGATGAGCCGCCACGCGCCGCCTTCGTTCTCCGCGACGTCGATGGTGGCGGACTTCGGAAGGACGAGAATGGCCTGGAAGCGCTCACCACCGGCGATGCCGAAGCAGACGCCGAGAAGCTCGCAGCCCGCGGCGTCCGGTTTCATGCCCGCCGAGAAGGCGAAGTCGCCCCCGGCGGGCTCGCGGGAGAAGAGCTGCCGCGTGTGGATGGTCGCCGTCTTCGGCCCCGTCGTGGTCGCCGTGTACTCCGAGACGAGATCCTCGCCTTCCACGCGCCACGTGTTGTCGGAGGCATCGGCCCACGTCCACTCGCGGACGTCCCGCTCATTGAAGAGGAGCCGCCAGGTGCGGAGCGTCGCTCCGGTGGCGCGGCGAACGGCGCGGGCCGTTTCCGCTATCTCCGGGAGGCGCCGCCCGAGGATCCGAGCGCGATCGAGGGTCCGGAGAGCCAGCATCGGGAAGCCCGCGTCACGGTACTCCGCCGCGAGGGCGAAGTGCCGGTCGAGGGTCTCGCTCTCGGTCTTCCGGCGCCGCAGGAACTCGTGATCGAGGCTGCCGACGAGGTCCCGCGCCTTGCGGAGCCGCTGGTCCTTCGAATCCACGCGGCCCTCGGCGTGCTCGAGGAAGAGCGCCATCCGGTGGGCCGCGCGGGCCTTGGCGCCCGTCTCGTGCGCGAGGAGCCCGCTCTCGAAGAGGACGTCCGGATCCGCCGGGCGCCGCGCCAGGACGCGCTCGTAGATGGGGAGGGCCGCCCTGCGATTCTTCCCCGCCGCGATGGCACGGGCCTTCGCCAGGTCCCGCTCCGCCGGATCGCGCCGCCCCCCGTGGATCTCCGCGAGATCATCGATGAATCGCTGCCAGGCCTCCTCGAAGGCGCGGAGGTCGGTGACCCCCGCCACCTTCGCCGCCTTCACGATGCGCTCCTCGAAATCCGCGACGTGGGCCACGCCGTCCTGCTCCGCCCGGAACCCCTCCGTCATCCGGGCCCGGAGCGGCTCGCGGAAGGGGTTTCCGCCCTCCTCGTCCTCGAAGTTCCAGAGGAAGTAGATGAGCGCCCACCCGTACGCGTAGTGCACGCCCGTGTAGTTCTCGAGGCCGCCCGCCGTGGTCAGCAGGGTCCGGAGGTCGAAGCGCTCCGGGGAGCGGCGGTGCGATGTGAAGGTCTCGAGCCTTCCGGAATGACGCGGCACGAGGTTCATGCGGACGGTGCGATTGCTGAGAAGGGTCGTGCCCTCGAAGTAGGTGGCCGTCCCCTCGTTCATCCAGGGCGGCTGCCAGCCCCGCGAGATGAGCGACGTGAACTGGTGGCTGGCCTCGTGCGCAAGAGTCTCGATGAGCGAGCCCATCGCCCCTCCCGTCGGGCGGGGATCGTACGTCACGATCGAGGATCCGGTGAAATACCCCCCGGACGTCTTCATGGACTCGGGCGCCGTCGCCACGAATTCGGCGTGATCGGCGAAGACCCGGACCTCCACGCGGGGCACTTTCCGCGAGGCCTCGATGCCGTAGAAAGACCGGTAGAACGCGTGGAGCGGCTCCATGACGAGGGCCACGGTCTCGAGCATCTCGTAGCCCGCGTTGGTGCGGACCACGTAGTGCTCGGTATCCTTCACGTACGCCGTCTCCCACGTCCGGTGGGCGGCGTCCTCGCGCTCGACCCACGCCTGCGAGACGCCCTTCAGCGGATCCTCGCCGCCGAGGGCATCCTCCACGGCCACGTCGTCGCCCCCGGTCCGCCGGATCTTCAGGATGAGATCCTCGACCTCCGCCGATCCGCCCCGGAGTGCCCGCAGGCGCTCGAGAGCCTTGAGCGCGGGAAGGGACAGGCCCCGCCTCAGGTAGGCGCGCGCATCGTCGAGGAGCATCTTCGGAAGGGGACCGAGGAGGGCATCCGCCTTCCGGGCCATGGGGTCGAGGGACTCGAGGAGGGCACGGGCCTCGGTCCGCAGGGCGCGTTCCTCGGGGAGCGGAGCGAGGATCGCCTCGAAGGCCTCGACCGCCATGGCGGCATGGCACGCGGAGGCATCGCGGAGGTCGAGGGCTTTCTCCACGCGCGCCAGGGCCACGAGGCCCGGCACGTGGCGCGGCGCCCGCTCGAGGACGAGGAGGAGGTGATTCCGGGCGGCGGCCATGTCTCCCGCCGCTTCGGCCGCGAGACCTGCCTTCAGGTATTTCTCGGCGAACGGCGCCCGGGCGGCCTCGCGGCTCTCGGCCGTCTGTGCCGCGGCAGGAGCGCCGGACGTCCACGCGGCAGCGGCGGCGAAAAGAAGGATGACGGTGGCGCGCATCGGCGCGATGATAACCTGCCTCGATCGTCGCGTGCCGGCCTCCCGGGGCGGCCCGCGATCTCCCGACAGGGACCCCCCCATGCTCAGGGACGCCGTCGCAGCCGCGCTCCTCTCGCTCGCCTGCGGCCTCAACTCGTCCACGGCCCAGGACACGCGTTCCGGCCGCGGCAGCGAGCGACCGACACGCCGGGACCTGGCCGCACGGCTCCGCCTTCTCGAGGGGGACATCCTGGAACGGCCGGACGCGTTCGCCGAGCGCCGCCGCGGTATCGCCACCCGGCTCTCGGGAGCCGTCGCCGGCTTCTTCACGGGCGCGTTCGGTCGCGTCATGGACGGCATCAACGACGCCCGGGCGCACCTTCGGGAAGAGCCCTTCGACGCAACGCGCGCGGCCCTCGAACGAATCCGCCTCTCGCTCCCCCTCTGGATCGCCCTCGACGCGAAGGCGCCGAACCTCACCGGGCGCCTCGTCCCCCTCGGCGCGCCCCCGCCCGACGACCTCATCCTCGGGATCGCCGTCGCCCTGGGCAAGCGGGGAACGTCCTCTCCGGCGGGTCCCTGGCGACGCCTCCGACCTCGCCCATTCCGCGAATGGGCGGAGACCGCCATCGACCTCGGGCCCGCGCCCGGGGCGGAGGGCCTTCTCCGCGTGATCCTCGACCTCAGCATCGTGGACGCCGGGGCCGCGACGACACCGGAGGCCGCCGAAGGTCGCGGCCGGCCCGCAGGGCACATCCTCGCCGAGATGGTCCTCGTCGGCCCCGGAACCCGCGACGCGTGGACGCGGCTCGGAGGCCGCATCGCCTCGCTTCCGGAGTCCCTCCCCGAGGGCTCGACGCCGGGCCTCCTGGCCACGGTCCGCCGCCTCCGGGACCGCATCGACGCGGCCTTCGCGGGCCGCGCCGGCGATCTCGTCCCGGACATCCCGGCCGACGTTCGGCACGCCGCGGCTCTGGTCGCCTGCATCGACGCCGACGACGACGGCACACCGCGGCTCCTCCGTTCCTCCGACGTTCCGCGCGACAGCCACCGCGCCACGGCCCGCGGCGCCCGCTACCGCCTTCTCGCCCCCAAGGGGGCCGTCAATCCGGGGGGCGTGCCGCTCGTGCTCGTCCTCCATGGCGCCGGCGGCAACGAGGACATGTTCTTCGACGCCTGCGGAGCGGGCGAGGCCGTGCGTCAGGCGGAGCGCCGCGGCTTCGCACTCGCGAGCCCCGAGACACCCTCCGATGCGGTCGAGGTCCTCGAGGATGTCGCGACATTCCTTCCGATCGACCGCTCCCGCGTCCACCTCATCGGGCATTCCATGGGCGCCGGCGCCGCCTGGGCCGCCCTTCTCGCTGCACCGCGCCGGTTCGCGTCGATCACAGCCATCGCCGGAGGCTGGATGTCGCCCGCGTCGCCGGACTGGTCCGCCGCCGTCCATGTCCCGGTCCTCGTGGTCAACGGCGAACTCGACCCGGCCCGCGGCGGCGCCCTCCGCACCGCGAACCGGGCCGCGGCCGCTGGCGTGGCCGTGACGCGCCTCGATCTTCCTGACCTCGACCACCTCCTGGTCGTGGGCGCATCCCTCCCGGAGATCTTCCGCTTCCTCGAAGCCCGCCGCCGGATGCCCTGAACACCCCCCGCCCCCGCCGCGCAAAGCGGCCTCCCTGCGATTCGCGGGGCGGCCGGCCCTTCCCGTCTCCGTCCGACTACGGGGCGAGGATCGTGCACTGGATCGGCGCCGAAGCGATTCCAGGCACGCCGTCATCCTTCACCGCGAAGACGAGGTAGAAGACCTTCCTTACGATGTCGTCGTCGTCGGGCACTGTGATGGACGGGTGCCACTCTGTTTGCCCATCCGCATCGATCAGTCCCGTGAAGTTCGCGAACGTCAGGTTCCAGGAGGTCGGAACCGGGTAGTCCTCGGTTTCGATCCCGATTCCCAGGGGATCCGTATAGTCCGGATTCAGCCGCGTCGAAGCGTACACCTCGTACGGTGCGTCGGCGAAACCGGGCTCCGTTGCAATCTCCGCCGTGCGCGTCGTGTCGAGGAACAGGCGCATGTCGTCGTCCTGGTTGATCATGGCCGTGATCTGAGGCACGTTGGGGGCCTGCTGACCATCGCTTGACCCTATGACATCTCCAGCGCCCGCCTCGTTGTTCCCGTCGCGCGTAGCCTTCCACGTTGCTGCCCGCTGGGCTGCCTTTGCAAAGTCGCCGGCGTTCCACTCGATCGTCACCGTGTAGGTGCCGTCGCCAAAGCCGTTGGCGCCGTCAGCGTAGATGTTCAGAACGCGCCCGTTTTCCGTTCGTGATCTCGTCCACGACTGCCCGTTGCCCCCCCCCTGTGGCGTCACGGTCACGGTGCTTCCGCCACCGCCACCAAGCCGCGGGAGCTTGCTGCCGAATGCCGCATAGAGGTGCACGTCCTTCCACTTCTCGTTCTCCGGCAGCCCCGACACGGTCACGGTGATGGTGGTGTTGTTCGCACCATTGCTGGCGCTCACACCGACGGATGTCCATGTCCTCTCCTCGCTTGCCGCAAGTGCGAGGAGCCCTATGGCGAACGTCGCCAGACTCAGGGTCGCAACACCCCAGAGCCTGTTCATGCCTTCCACTTCCTTCCGCCGGGAACGCCCGGCATCGACTGCAGGATCGCCGTGGCGCCGAGATCATGCGGATGGCGCATAATCCCCCCGATGCGCTGCTCGAGCGGATCCACATGACTAATCACCGCTCCTTCCGAAGCACTTTCGGAAAACTGCCTCCCGGCCCGCCTCGGGTCTGCATCGCGTGGTGCGATCTCCGAGGCTAGTGGGGTGCGTCACACAGATGCGAACATATTCGACGGGAGATTCTCGTGCGGGGCGAGGCGCGAGCCCGGAGGCAACCCTGGATGGGTTGTGGGGAGGGCGAGCAACGAAGCCCCGCGCGAGAAGATCCGGCGAGATGGAGCAAGTGAATCTGGTCCTCTTCGGGATATGTAACGGTATGTGTGACGCACCACACTAGACCAAGCCTCTTCGCGAGCAGACCCCCCGACGTACGGCTCATTCACGGTTCGTTCGCGCCCGTTCGAGAGACGCCGCTTCTCGCTTCGTGGTCGACCTTCCACCGGTAGACCCGGACAAGGGTTGCGACCATTCGCCGAAGATGCCATGTCGTCTCCGGCACCGGGATACTCGGCAGCTGCCGATGCACCGCAAGAACGAATGCCCGCGCGATACGGGGAGAGAGAGCCGCGCCGCGCGGAACCGCACTCGGCCGAGTCTGCCCCTGGGTCATTGCGGAGCCGGGAACTTGGGCAGCACGTGTCTCCGCCCGAAGGGAGGCACGAAAGGAAGCGATGACCCGGCCGACGACGCCACCGATCCTCTCGAGCTCATCCCGGGCATCCAGAGAGGCGGGCGTGCCGGTTCGAGGCTCAGGGGGATCGCACGCCTGTTCCGGCTCACCGCGATGCGCCGGGGCCCGAGAACGTGCGCACTCCCATTCGACCAGCCGCATGAGGAATGCACGGAGTCGGCAAGCGAAGCGGAGGACGAGCTCGGGTCGTCGTATGACTCGCAAGACAACGCGGGAGACGATGTCCTCCCGGAGATCGCTCGACGCCTGACGAGAGGGGAGACAACCCGCGATCGGCAATCGGCCGGCAGTCCTCCTCCGCACCTGGCCGCGGATGATTCGCATCAGAATGGTCGTGGCGCATTCGTCTCGATGGAGCACGCCCGCCGCGAGATAGGAGTCTGCAGCGGACTCGCGCGTCCTGAGTCCGAGACGCGAGGCCTTGTCCATGATCGCGCGGTAACGCGTCATCAGGTCCCCGGAAGCGGGCAACGCGAAGCCCCACGCGTGCTGCCCGTCGGCGAGCCACGTCCGGAATCCGGTTCGCGAGTCCTTACTGTCCGTCTCCATGGTGCATCTCCCGTCGCGCGGCACTCCGGAACCCGATGGCGGGCGGAGCCGCGATCGCGGACGGATGGAGTCCCGTGCGAGGACGCACGGGCCAGGGTCCCGGACATGGAAGGCCACCGAATCCCCCGATCCGGCGCGCACTCCGCCTCCCACGCGGAGATGAGCGTAGACGCGTTGCCACCGGTTGTCAAGCGACCTGGCGCGAACGCAGCGAGTAAGCGTTCAGCGGTTGGACACGGCGGGGACGGCGGGCGCGCTGCTGGCGAGAC
>CAYQRN010000162.1:5417-10516 GCA_964419995.1 uncultured Planctomycetia bacterium | reverse complement strand
GCCGCTGCTCGTCGACACGGGCACGAGCCACCTCTGGCTCTCCGGGCCCGCGGCAGTGGAGGTGCACGCCAAGGCCTGTGCCATGGCCAGAGCCAACCGCGAGGCCGGCGAGATCGGCTTCCGGTTCGTGGCGGATCGATTCCCATACAGCGCGGAAGCCTTCGAGGCGCGGCGCGCCCTTGCCGCCATGGCGCTCCCCACGGCGGCCGGCGGTGAGCGGTCGGACGCCGGTCGCGCTCTGAGGGACCGCATCTGGCTTCCGGCGGCGCCGCACGCCGGCCCGCTTCTTCTTGCGGCCGGAGCGGGGCTGGCCGCCGCCGCCGCCTTCGCGCGACCCCGCAGTCGCGTGAGAGGGCGCGCGTTCCTGACCCTTCTCATCGTCGCGGGCGCCACGGCGACCACCCAGACAGAGGGCGGACTATCCGCACTCGAGTCCATCGACCGGAACCTTCCGGTCCAGATCTTCGCGGCGTTCCCCCGGACCATCCTCGCGGCCCTGGCCGTAAGCCTTGCACTCGCCTGCGCTCGCCCGGCATCCGCGAGGAGGGCCGGCGTGGCGGCAGGTCGGGCATCGGCCGCGCCGTGACGCGGACGGGGCGCAGGGATCACGGGTACGGGCGGAGGACGGACGAGGCCGCGCGTGCTTCCCGCCGGGCCGGCACCGGATGGGGATCCGGCCATGCGAGGCCTCGCGCCCATGTCCGCCGTGAGCGGGATGGTGAGGAGCTTCGTCGCGCTGAGCCTGGCGCCGAGCCATGTCGGAGTCGCCTCTTGCCCGCTTCGCTGCCGCCGGTGTACGATCGCGGAACCCAAGGCTTCCCCGACCGTGACCCCAACGCCCGAACGCAGCGACATCACGTCTTTCCAGCTCCGAAAGGCTCTCGATGGCGACCTCGCAAGCCTCGGGAGCGTCGTGCAGCGCGTGAACCCGCTCCTCCTCAACGTGGCCCGGCGCAGGATAGGCCGCAGCAGTCGGATCGATCCGGAGGATGTCGTCGCCGAGGCCTGGCGGATCTACATCGAGAAACGCCCGACCATCGAGCCACGGGACGGGCGGTTCACGCCTTCCTTCCTGAAGTACCTCTCGACGACGATCGTGCACGTGGCGAACAACGCGCTCCGGAAGGAGATCCGGGAGCAGATTCGCCGCCGGGAGCCGGAAACACCCTCCACGACCGGCGCCGGGGGCATCTGGGATGGCATCGAGGCCAGGTTGCGGAACCTCGTCCGCAGCGCGTCAGAAAGCGAGATGAACCGCAAGGTCGACGACTGCCTGGATGGCCTCGACCCCGAGGATCGCGAACTCGTGATCCAGCGCGCCGTGGAGGGGGCACCGTACGGGGCCCTCGCGGAGCGGCTGAACGAGAAGGAAGCCACGCTCCGGCAACGCTATGCCCGCGCTCTCGGCCGCCTGCACAAGTGCCTGTCGGGCGCCGTGTTCGACGAACTCCTGGACGACTGAGACGCGCTCGAGAGCGCCCACCGGCGCTTCGGACACCAGGGACCGGTTCGGACACCGGGCGGGAAGCGCTGCGATGATCCTCGGAGAGCCAGATGCCGGCCGAGTTCCTTCCCTCTGTTCACGGGAGGCTTTGCGCGGCGGATGTTCCGTCGGCGGGCCGCCACCCCTCTATGTCACCGTCCGCGTCATGAATTCCGGATCCGCAGAATCGCCTGAACGCGGGGACATGCGCAACCTCTTCCTCGCGGCCTTCCTCTCCGACCTGCGGAAGGACGCTCTCAAACCTCTCGACGCCTATCAGCAGCGCTGGCCCTCCTTCAGCGATGAGATCGCCGAGCAGTACCGGGAACTCCTCGAGTCCACGAGGCGCGGGGCGATCGCGCCCGCCGCCGACACCCCTGGCCGGAGCGACGCGATCTCCGACCACACCCTCGGCCCCTGGCGGATCCTGCGGACGATCGGCCAGGGAGGACAGGGGCGCGTGTACCTCGCGCAGGATGCGCGCCTTCCACGCCAGGTGGCCCTCAAGGTCCTGCACCGGAACTTCCTCGAGAACGCCGCGGCCCTCCAGCGGTTCGCCCGTGAAGGGAACATCCTCGCCCGTCTCGAACACCCGAACATATGCGCCATCTACGACGTCGGCAGCTCCGGCCAGACCGCCTGGATCGCCATGAAGTACATCGAGGGCGACTCTCTCTCCGACCGCATCGCCGAGAAGGGGCCGCCCGTGACCCGGCACGCGATCCAGGAGATCCTCGCCCTCTTCGAACGCATCGCCGCGGCCCTCCATACCGCTCACGAGGCCGGAGTCATCCATCGCGACGTGAAACCCGGCAACATCCTCATCGACCGGAGAACAGGCGAACCGGTGGTCGTGGACTTCGGACTCGCCCGCGGCGAAGCGCCCGGCGAGAAGACCGTGACCGAGAGAGGCGAGATCGTCGGCACGCCCTCCTACATGTCGCCGGAGCAGTTCGCGCCCGCGGCAACGCTCGACCGGCGCACCGACGTCTTCTCGCTCGGCGTGACCCTCTACCAGACGCTCACCCGAAGCCTTCCGTTCCCCGGCAATGGCCTCGAGAGCATCAGGGCGGCGGTCCTCGGAAAGCGGCCCCTCGATCCGCGCGTCCGCAACGGCGCCCTGCCGAAGGCACTCACGGCAGTCCTGTACAAGGCCATCGAGAAGGACCCGGCGCTCCGCTACCCCGGCGCGGCCGCCTTCGGCGATGACCTCGCTCGCGTCCGGCGCGGCGATCCGCCCTCGGGCACGAGGACGAGGCGGGCGACGAAGGCAGCATACTGGATCCGCCGCAGACCGTTGCATGCCGGACTCGCGGCCATCGGCCTGGTCTGCGCGATCCTCGCATTCTTGCTCTTCCGATCACGCGCCGAACTCGAGGCGCGACGACGCCTTCCGATGATGGATGCTCCCGGTCCGGAGCGGATCCATGCTCCTCTGCCGCGCGTCGCGCCCGCTCCTCTCAACGACCTCGAGATCAACGGGCTCATCTCGGAGGCCGCGACTCTCGAACAGCACCTCTCCGAGTGCATCGGGTCGAGGAGGTTCGGGGCACGCGCCCTTGACGCGATCGCGGAATGCCGCAGGGCTGTGCAGGCGTTCCTGGCTCGCTACAGGCCTCGTATAGGCATCACGGACCTCCGGCAATCCGCGAATGGCAGGATGCTCCGTGACCTCTGGGGTCGCCTCGAACATGCCAGCATGTGCGACGACCACGAGGCGTCTCTCCGGACGCTCCGTCATGCGTCGCTCGATGCACCGGAGGCAGAGCGCGCCTGGGAGGAGGCGCTCGCCGACGTCTCCCTCCTCTGGCCCTGGATCCCCCTCACGCCCCTCTTCGGGTTCCTTCCGATCGGAATCGACCCGGCGACCAGACTCCAGGAGTTCGTGTATCTCCCAAGCGGCGCCGCCCCGAGCCGCAACTCCGACGGCAGTCTCGAGGTCGGACTGGACGCCGGTGTCATCTTCGTTCTCGTTCCGGGTGGCAGATTCCCGCTGGGGGGCTTCCGGGACCGCGAGCAGTCCGTGAGTCTCGGCCCCTTCCTTCTCGCCAAGAGCAAGGTCACGGAGGCCCAATGGAGCCGTCTCAGCACAGGGGACGGCGCGTCCGGAGGCTCCATGCGAACGAAGGTGGGACTCTCCTGGACGGAGGCGCGGAACGTCTTCCTCCGCCATGGCCTTGACCATCCGTCGGAAGCACAGTGGGAGTTCGCCGCCCGCTCGGAGTGGTCGATCGGGACGGACTCGAAGCCGACTCCACCGCCGCGACTTGGCATCGAGGGAATCATAAACACGCCTGCAGAGTTCTGCCGGGAGATCTTCGCGAGGGTACCGACGCCCCCCCGTGACGGCGATGGGCTCCGCGACGATCCCGACACGGAAACCCACAGGAAAGCGCTCGCGGCGCGGACTTGCCACATCAGCAGACGAGGGCGCCAGCTCGGAAACGACCTCACGACGGACGTCAGATACCGTCAGGCGGCGGACCCCTCGAACCCCGAGCCACTCGTGGCCCTCCGCCCCGTCCGCCGCCTCGATCCCTGAGCCGGGTGCGGCGTACAGGGGATCCTGCACGCCGAGGTCCGCAACCTGCCCTGCCCGGGACCCCTTCGTGGCGGAGCGACGGGAGCACGCCGAGCCTCCCCCATCGGCACGACAGGTTGTCGCGTGGACCGACGTACCGTCGTCCTCAAGGGCCGCAGCGCTGCGTCTGTCACATCGTGCGACGTCAGGACCTTGACTCGTGGACTCACCATCGCGCCACCCCACTGGAGCCACGAGGATATCCATGATCTCCGCCCATTCGTTCGTCAGAGCCCTGATTGCGATCCTTCTTGCCGCCCTCCCCGCAACCGTCAGCGGGCAGCTACTGCAGAACGGGGTCTCCGTGAGCAGCACGGTTTCTCAGGGACAGGAGCGCCAATACACGTTCAACGTCCCGAGCGGCTCCCCGACCCTGGTCGTCACCATGACGGGCAACAACGACGCCGACCTGTACGTCCGCAGGAGCGGGCCGCCCACCACGGCCACGTGGGACTTTCGCCCGTACTTGTCTTCGTCGAACGAAACCGTGACGGTGACGTCGGCGACGAGTCCGCCCATCGCCTCCGGCACCTGGTACATCATGGTGCGGGGCTACTCCAGCGCCACGTCCAGCTATTCTCTCACGGCAACGGCGGCGGCGGCGGCGGCGGCCCCCGACCTCATCGTGCAGGACATCACCTTCACGCCGTCCAACGTCGTCGCAGGCCAGACGATAGGCATCACCGCCCACGTGAAGAACCAGGGGACCGCCGGCACCGGAGCCTTCAACAACTTCAGCGTTCGCTTCCGCATCGACGGAGCCCAGGTCGGCACCGCGACCTTCTACGCCGTCAACGGCGTCCAGGTGAACGAGACCGTCACCGTCTCCCTGTCGAACATCCCGTCTCTCGCCACCGGCAGCCACTCCGTCGAGGCCACGGCCGACTACTTGAACCAGATCCAGGAAAGCAACGAGAACAACAACGCCCGCACCGAGTCCTTCACCGTCGGCGCTCCGCTCCTCCCCGACCTCATCGTGGAGGACATCACCTTCACGCCGTCCAACGTCGTCGCAGGCCAGACGATAGGCATCAC
>CAYQRN010000162.1:2556-5317 GCA_964419995.1 uncultured Planctomycetia bacterium | reverse complement strand
GAACATCCCGTCTCTCGCCACCGGCAGCCACTCCGTCGAGGCCACGGCCGACTACCTGAACCAGATCCAGGAAAGCAACGAGAACAACAACATCGGCACCCACTCACTCGTTGTGGCGCCCTTCGGTGCGCCGCCGACCATCGCCGACCCCATCAACGACATTCTCAGCAAGGACGTCAACGCCCTCGAGCCGACGTGGAATCTCCCCGGCGGAGCGGTGGAGCATCGGCGCTCCTGGACCTTTCATCCCATCGACACGATCCGGATGGAGATCCGTCTCACCAATCCGGACTCGGTGTCCCACAGCATAACCGCCAGGGTCCGCCTCAGGCCCGCCAGCCAGACCGCCTGGGCCTACACGTCCAACTATCACACGGCAACGGTGTCGCCGAACGGACATGCCTGGTACGCCTTCGACTGGAACACCCTCGGCTCCAATCCGAACAGCACACCCCTTGCAAAGCCTTCCGGCGACTACGTGATGGACGTCGAGATCAGCGTCGATGGCGTTGCCGCTCCGACGCTGCACCATGTCAACGTCATCCAGATCGTGGATCGGGCCCCCGTCGTGCTGCTTCATGGACTTGGCTCCGATCCCGACACCTTCGGCACCCTTGAACAGATCCTCGAAACCGGCGTGGCGCACCCGCAGGGCCTTCGCTGGCCGGTACGCAGCTGGCGCTACAGAACCAGCCAGTTTGCCAACGACGCACCCGACATCGTCGAGGTCGCGGGTGGTCTCCACGCATTCCTGAACACGTCGAAGTACCCGCTCGTTCCCGGCGGCGGCCGCTCCGTCCACCTTCTTGCCCACAGCATGGGCGGGCTCGTGGCCTGCGCCTACGTCTCGGGCCTGGCCAGGCCCGTCGGCGGCGGCACGGTCATTCCCTACCCCGCCGGTCGCATCGACCGCATCATCACGCTCGGCACTCCGTTCGGCGGGTGGCTCCAGCTTGGCTCCTCCACCGTGTTCGGTCCGCAGGTCAACCAGATGGCGCGCGGCAGCCAGTTCCTCTGGGACCTCTACGACGCCTGGGAGGCCTTCTTCCAGAACCTCGGCGGCGCAGCGTCCGGGCGGCTCCTGACGGTGGCCGGGTACGACAACGCACCCGGACCAGGCGTTTCGGAGGACGATGGCGTGGTCGCGGTGTCGTCCGCCAACTTGAAGGGGGTAACGTCAGACGCACCGGTCTACTACGTCTCACGCAGCCACGCTTCGATCAAGGATTTCAGCGTCTCCGATCTCCAGACTCCCGCGAACCATCCTTGCACGCTGCCCATCGTCACCCATCTGAGTGGCGGCACGATGACCTCCGAGTGGCCGCCCGCGGTGACTCCGGTCGTCTGGAGCAAGGGCAGTACGTGGCTCAGGACCGTAACGGCGCAAGGGGCGACGATCCCCATTCAGAATCTGTCCCAGGTCGCGTCCTCGTCCTGCTCGCTTTTCGCCGCCACTCTCGCACCCGCGAGCGGCACCTGGCTGCTCACTCAGGTGCAAGGCGGGAACTGCCTTGCGACAGTGACATCCGGAAATGCGACGCCCGTCCAGATTGATGTCGGCACTGTCGCCGCGAGGACGCGTTACGCGGACGCCGTCATGACGCCCCCACTTCCGCCTCTCACGCTGAGCGGCCCGGCTACGACGCCGACAGCCATGGTCGGTCACGCTCTTCAGGTACCGTTCAACGCATCAGGTGGTCTTGCGCCGTACTCGTGGAGTCTCCTGGGCACGTACCCGCCGGGGGTGATGGTCACGACGGCGGGGGTGCTCAGCGGAACGCCCCTGGCCGGCGCGGCGGGGATGTGGAGTTTCACGCTTCGGGTGCACGACGCCGCATCGAACGTGGCGACAGCGCCCATCGCTCTGGACGTTCTCGCTCAGCTCTCCGTCACGTCCACCAGCATCCCCGCCGGCACGGTCGGGACAGCGTACTCGCACGCACTCACCGCGCAGGGTGGTGCGGGGTCCTATTCCTGGCTGGCTCTCTCGGGGCTACCGACGGGCATTCAGCTTTCGACCGCTGGCACGCTGACGGGAGTGCCTGCTGTCACCGGAACCGGAAACCTGATCGTCCGAGTGACGGACGGAGCCGGCTTCCAGGCGCAGGGGAGTTTCGCGTGGTCCATGCTGCCGCCTGCGCCGCCCGTGGTGAGTTCGGTATCTCCTCCTGCCGGTCCATCCGCCGGAGGCACGTCCGTGACGCTCGCCGGCAGCGGGTTCTCGACATCAACGCCGATCGTCACGTTCTCCGGTAACCAGGCCAGCTACGTGTCGGTCATCAACAACTCTCTGATGACATGCGTCAGCCCGCCAGGTGCGCCGGGGCCGTGCTCCGTCGTCGTGACGACGATCGGCGGATCGTCTCCGCCGGCCGCATTCTGCTACCACGCCAACCTCGCCGTCGCAGCGATCTCGCCCTGCTCCGGCCCGTCGGCCGGAGGGACGCCCGCGACGATCTGGGGCTCCGGGTTCTCATGCGGCTCTACTACAACCGTCACCTTCAACGGCATCCCCGCCACCGGCGTCACCATCATCAGCGACTTCCAGATCACCTGCGTCACTCCTCCGTCTTTCGCCGGACCGGCTCAGGTCGTCGTGAACAAGCCCTGGGGCTCGGCCGCTTCCCAGGCATTCACCTACGAGGGAAGCGTCACGATCACCTCGATCTCTCCGTGCTCCGGCCCGTCGGCCGGGGGCACGACCGCGACGATCTGGGGTTCCGGGTTCCTGGGCTGCTGGAGCGGGGTCTACTTCAACGGC
>CAYQRN010000162.1:0-2456 GCA_964419995.1 uncultured Planctomycetia bacterium | reverse complement strand
CCGGACCAGCCCAGGTCGTCGTGGACAAGCCCTGGGGCTCGGCCGCTTCCCAGGCATTCACCTATGAGGGAAGCGTCACGATCACCGCGATCACTCCGTGCTCCGGCCCGTCGGCCGGAGGAACGCCCGTGACGATCTGGGGTTCCGGGTTCCTGGGCTGCTGGAGCGGGGTCTACTTCAACGGCGTTCCCGCCACCGGCGTCACCATCGCCAGCGACAACCAGATCACCTGCGTCACTCCTCCCTCTTCCGCCGGACCAGCCCAGGTCGTCGTGGACAAGCCCTGGGGCTCGGCCGCTTCCCAGGCCTTCACCTACGAGGGAAGCGTCACGATCACCTCGATCTCTCCGTGCTCCGGCCCGTCGTCCGGAGGAACGCCCGTGACGATCTGGGGTTCCGGGTTCCTGGGCTGCTGGACCGGGGTCTACTTCAACGGCATCCCCGCCACCGGCGTCACCGTCGCCAGCGACAACCAGATCGCCTGCGTCACTCCTCCCTCTTCCGCCGGACCAGCCCAGGTCGTCGTGGACAAGCCCTGGGGCTCGGCCGCTTCCCAGGCATTCACCTACGAGGGTCCCGTCAGCATCACGGGCTTCGCTCCACCGGCGGGGACTGCGGCCGGATTCCAGCCCCTCACGATCTACGGCTCCGGATTCGGCGACTGCAACACTCAGGTGCTCGTCCACGGAGTGCCCGCCAGCAATATCGTCGTCATCAACGACTGGCAGATCACATGCCTCACACCCCCCGGGCTGCCGGGCTCCGGTGTCATCACCGTGCAGCAGCCCTGGGCTGCGGCGAATTCCGCGGCGGTCTACACGTATGTCATGCCCCTCGCTGCAAACGAGGGCCGGGAACGGATCAACGAGATCCACCTGAGCACTCCGCACTTCGTCGAGATCGCCAACCTCGGCAACGCCGATTCCGCGCTGGCAGGAGGCTCGCTGGCGGTCGAGAGCGCAGGGGTTGTGCTCGCTACCGTGACGTTCCCGGAGGGGACGCTCCTCGCCCCGCATGGGACCTTGGTCGTCACGGATTCCGCCGCATTCGGGCCGTCGCCGGCGGGAGAGGTCTTCGTCATCGCCTCGCTCCAGGACATCGCCATCACCGGGTCCGCGGTCGTCCTTCGGAATGCCGGCGGGCAGATTCTCGACGCGGTGGCCCCGGCCGGCCCTGGCACCGGCCTCCCGGCCACGGTCCTTCCCGGAGTCCCGGGCCTTCCTTCGCTCCAGCGCGTCGTGATCGAGGACTCGGATGTGCCGGAGGAGTGGCTCGCCCTGTCAGGTCCCACGCCGCTGGCCATGAACTTCGGGCAGATCGTCCCCTCCCTCGCCACGAGCTGGATCGACCGGATCGGGCCGATCGCGACGCTCGCCGGCGGTCCCGCGGGTGCGCCCTTTATCCTCCTGGCCGATACGGACACCGTCTGGCGCCAGAACGAGTCGACGTATCCGTTCATCCTGGCATTCTCTTCCCGTCTCGTGGTCGTCGTCGATGGTCTCAACCGCGACGCGGCGGACCCTGGCGCATTCCTATCCCCGCAAGGCGCAGCGGCCGTCCAGCTGCCGCCGGTGATGGCGCTCGAGCCGTGCCGCTTCACTCTCCAGTGGGTCGCCGTCAACGCGACATCCCTGTATCCATTCGAGATCATCGTGTCGAATCCCGCCGAAATCGCCACCTCGAGCGATCTTCCCGGATCGAAGTAGCTCGCCTCCACGCACGCCGGCGCGGCGCCAATCCCGCCCTCGCGGGGGATGGCGCCGCGCCGTCTCATTCGCGCCAACGCACATCCGGGATCGGCACCTTCACAGGGAGCGGTGTCCGGTGTAGGATGGGCGGCCGAAGCGGGTAGGCCAGCACAGGAATCGGCGCGGGAGCATGACGACCACGGATTCGGATGACGGAGAGAAGCGGGACGAGGCTCTCGTCCACGCGTTCCTGAGGATCTACCTCGAGGATCTGCAGGCAGGACGGCAGCAGCCGCTCGACGAGTACCAGAGGCGATTCCCCGGAGCGGAGGAGTTGATCGCCCGGGAGTACGAACGGCTCCGGAAGGCCGGAAGCACGGACCGCACCCCGACCGTGGACGGGGATTCGACGATGGGCGTACCGGACGAAGTCGTCGGTTCGTATCGCCTGATCGAGATGCTGGGGTCGGGGGGCCAGGGGGCGGTGTACCTTGCTGAGGATGTCCGGCTCGGTCGAAAGGTAGCGCTGAAGATCCTCCAGGGGTTCACGGACCCGACGGGATCTCTGTTGCGGCGCTTTCGGCGGGAGGCGGCGATCACCTCGCGGCTCGACCACCCGGGGATCTGCCCGGTGTACGAGGCTGGCACGGCGAAGGGCCAGCCCTTCATCGCCATGAAACTCGTGGCGGGGAAGACCCTGGCGCGCTGGATCGCGGACACGAAGGCGAAGAGCACGGGCGACGAGGAGGCTCCGACCCATGTCGAACT
>CAYQRN010000161.1:0-10533 GCA_964419995.1 uncultured Planctomycetia bacterium | reverse complement strand
GCGGCTTCGACGCGAACAATTCCAGACTGGCCGGAGGGGGAGCGGGTGGCGGAGGCGCGGGCTTTCTGCCGGGCGGGGGATTTCGCCGCGGCGCTCCCCCTTTTCCCCCCGGGGGCCCGGGCCGAGCAGAGCCTCGTCCGGACGATGGCCCGGACGGGGGATCCGGCCCGCGCCCTCTCCGCCCTCGCTCCGAGAGACGTTTCGATCTGGGTTTCGGTCTGGCAGTCGCGCCTCTTCAACGCCTGCGTCGCGGCCCGCGGAGCCGGGATCGGAACGCTCTTCGAGGGCGACCTCGCCATGAAGCACGAGAACGGCGCTGTCTTCGACGTGACGGACCCCGCCGCCGAGCAACCGCGCGCCGACCGCCTCGAGGTGAGTCCGACGGGGCCCATGTTCGGCCCGCGCATGAAGGAGCCGCGCCTCGCCCCCGCCGATCTCGAACGGCGCCTCCTGGCGGCCGAATCGCTTCCGGCGTCATGGGCCGAAGTCGCGCTGCGTTCCGGGGCGCCCGGCGAGCGCCGCGCCCTCCGCGTGCCCGTCCGGGATGCGCGCGCCACATCCGAAGGGGAGGCGGTGGTCCTCGAGTTCACGCTTCCGAGCGGGTCCTTCGCCACGGCGCTCCTCGCCGAGATGGGCGCCGGCGGCCGCACGGCGGAGGAGGGGATCTCCTGAGGTTCGCGGGTCTCGCTTGAACGCTCCGGGGCTTCCGCCCTATCGTTGCGCCACGTCGGAGACCCCCCTATGAACCAGCCTTCGTCCTTGCCGCCGATGATGCCCCCGGGCTACGGTCCGATGAGACCCAATCCGCCCGGCGCCGTCGGGAGCCTCGTCTGCGGCATCATCTCGCTCGTCTTCTGCTGGATTCCCATCGTGGGTCTCGTTCTCGGGATCGTCGGCCTGGCCCTCGCCTCCAAGGCGAAGGGGCTCGCCATGGCTCATCCCGAGGCCTTCAACCCCGGTGGCATGCGGGTGGGCGGCTTCGTCTGCAGCCTCATCGGCCTCATCCTGAGCTGCATCTACCTCATCTACTGGATGGTCGCCGGCGCGGTGATCTTCGGGATGAGCTGATCCGCCGGCGGGCGGCACGGGTCACGGGCGCGCGTCGCCCAAGGCCCGGAGGAGCGCCTCCGGACCCGCTGTCCGGACGAGGTAGCGGAGGATTCCCGCCAGGGCGAATCCGTCGATGATCTCTCCGCGGGCGACGAGAGCGAGGATCTCGGCCGGGGCGAGCGGCGCAAGCTCGAGGTCCTCGAAGTCCTCGCGGGCGGACGGGCCCGGGGCGAGATCTTCCGCCAGGAAGAAGCGGCTCTCGTGGCTGGCGATGCCGTTGAGCGGGAGGAGCCGGCCGAGGGGCGTGAGCTTTCCGGCGACGTAGCCCGTCTCCTCCCGGAGTTCCCGCTGCGCCGCGCTCTCCGGAGGCTCTCCGGGCTCGACGCGTCCGGACGGCCACTCCCAGCACACGGCCGACACCGCGTGGCGGTACTGCCGGATCATGAGGAGCCTCCCGTCCGGCAGGACGGGGACCACCGTGACGGCATGGGGGATGTCGATGACGTAGTAGTCCCGCTCCCGGCCGTCCACGGATCGGATGCGATCCCGGCGCACGGCGCACCAGGCATTCCGGTGGAGCTCCTCGCTCCGGAGCCGCTCGTAGGGGTGGAGCGCCATGGAGCGTCTACCTGAGCTTCAGCGTGGCCAGGGAGAGGAGCGCCGAGATGGCCCCGGCGATCCAGAACCGCACGACGACCTTGGGCTCCGCCACGCCCCGGAACTGATACGTGTGGTGGATGGGTGTCCGGTAGAAGTAGCGCCGGCCGACCTTGGCGATGCCGATGCGGTCCTGGATCAGGACCGAGACGAACTCGAAAACGAAGACGGCTCCGGCCACGAGGAAGAGGAGTTCCTGCCGCGTCAGGATGGCGAGCGCGGCGATCGTGCCGCCGAGGGCCTCGGAGCCCGTGTCCCCCATGATGATCTGGGCCGGGTAGGCATTGAACCACGCGAAGCCCACGCCGGCTCCCACGAGAGCGCTGGCGTACACGGCCACCTCGTTGGCGCCCGGGAGGTGCTGGAGGAAGAGGAACGACGAGTACTCCGTGTGGCCGAGGACGTACGCGAAGGCTCCGAAGACGATGGCCGTGAAGCAGGAGGGGAGGATGGCGAGTCCGTCGAGGCCGTCGGCGAAGTTGATCGCGTTGGCGATGATGACCATCGCCGCGACCATCACCGGAAGGATGAGGAGACCGAGATCGGGGAAGGCCGAGTAGACGGGGAGGAGCGTGCCCTCCGGCCCCGGGGCGAACGAGACCTTCGAGAAGCAGGGAAGGAAGAGACGCGTGCGCACGGCCTCCGGGAGCGGCGACGTTCCGTCGGAGAGGAGGAGGAGGGCGAAGAACGCGGAGAAGCCGCACTGCAGGAGCAGCTTCGCCGATCGCGAGAGGCCTCCGTCGGAGCCGCCCCGGCGGATCTTGAGGAGGTCGTCGAGGAACCCCGTGAAGCCGAACCAGAGCGTCGTGAGGAGGAGGAGCGGGACGAAGCGGCTCCGGAGATCGGCGAACACGATGCCGGAAACGGCGACGGCTCCGACGATGAGCAGCCCTCCCATGGTGGGCGTGCCCGACTTTGTCTGGCTGAAGACCTCGCCGTAGTCCCGGATGCGGTCGCGAAAGCCGCGGCGGAACAGGCTCGCGATGACGCGGGGGGCGAAGAGATAGACCAGGGCGAAGGCGAGGAGGAAGGCGCCGATGGCCCGCACGGTCGTGTAGTGGAGGAGGCGGGCCGGCCCGCCGGCGAGCGTGTCGTCGAAGAGGCGGTAGAGGAGCGGGATCACGGGCCGGGCTCCCCGGACGTCAGGGCGCGGCGGAAGCGCGAGATGTTCTCCTTGAGCTCGAAGTGCGGCGTGAAGGCGTCGCAGGTGATGAGGACGTCGTCGAGGGCCTCGAGGAGGCGGCGGGGATCCTTCACGATGTCGCGGCGGAAGACGTTCTGGTAGCAGTGGACGACGGCGTTCCGCACCTTCCAGTTCGGGTGGTAGTGGAGCGACCGGAGGAGGGCGAGGACGCCGTCGTCGAGGGCCACGAGACCGAGCGCCCCGACGGCGGAAGCGGCGACATCGAAGCGGCGGGAGCGTGCGAGCCGCGTGAGGATCGCGTAGGCGCGCTCGCGCCCCGGCCCCGAGAGGAGCGTCGCGAAGTGTCCCACGGCCTGGGCTGCCTGGGTGCGGACCTCGAAGTAGGGGTCGTCGAGGGCGCCGAGAAGCGCTTCCTCGACCCCGGCGTCGAAGCCGCCCACGGCCACGAGGCTCACGACGGCCTCCCGGCGCACGAAGCCCGGTTCCCGGAAGTGGGCGCCGAGGAGCCGCAGGAAGAGCCCAGGGCGCTCGCGGTTCGTGAGGATGCGGACGAGGTCCGGGGCGGCGTTCTGGAGCTTGAGAAGCCCGGCCAGACGCACGCCGATGAAGCGGTTCCGCCAGGGGTTATCGGGGAGAAGGAGGTACGCGACGCGGCTGGCGAGGTTCTGGCCGTGGACGCCGGGGTTGCGCAGGACCTCCCGGAGGAGCGCCTCCGGGCGGAGCGTGCGGACGTCCGCGACGCGGCCCGCCGCCGGCGCCTTGTCCTCCCCGGGCACGAGGCGGCGGAGGCGGACGAGAACCTGTTCCATCTCCGGCGATCCGAGGAACGACGCCGCCACGGCGAAGGAGACGGCTCCGAACACGAGGGGTGCGCCGGCCACGAGGATGCGGGACAGGACCTCCGGAAGACCGCTGTAGTCCCGCACCGCGAGCCAGGCGATCCCGCCCACGACGCCGGCCGCGAGGGTGGCGAAGAGGGAGGCCCGGGCGGACGCGCGGATCTGCGCCCAGGGGAGGCCCTCGCCCTCCGCGGCGAAGAGGCGCTCGATGAGGAGGAGGCGCACGACGGCCATGGTCGAAAACGCCACGGACGTGGCGAGCGCGATGCCTCCGACGCCGAGCGGCGTGCGCACGAGGAGGATCGAGAGCGTGGCGTTCAAGAGGAGACCGCCCACGTTGGTGACGAGGCCGAGCGTGAGCTGGTGCGTCGCCGCGAAGACACGGGCCGTGAGGTTGTGGATGCCCCAGCCGGCGAGGCCGGCGCCGTAGAGGAGGAGCGCGAGGGCGATGTCTCGCGTCTCGCCGGGACCCACGCGGCCGTACTCGAACGCGAGCCGCGAGAAGGGGAGGGCGAGGAGCATGAGGGCGGCGGAGACGGGGAGGAGGAGGAACAGGGTCCAGGAGATCTCGCGGGCGAGAAGGCGGCGTGTCGCGGTGCTGTCGCGGACGGCCATGGCCTCCGACAGCTCCTTCAGGACCACCGTGTTGATGGACTGCGCGATGAGGGCGAAGGGGAGCTGGAAGAGCGCCATGCCGAAGTGGAGCGCGCTCACGGCTCCGGCGGCAAGCGGCGTGGCCAGGACCTTGTCGATGACATCGTTGAGGCGCGAGACGGCCGTGTCGGCGAAGATCTTCGGCGTGGCGCCGAGGACCTTGTTCATTCCGGGCGGGGAGAGGGCGAGGGACGGCGCGAAGGACACGGCACCGGAGCGGCGGATTCCCGGGGCGAGGAGGCTCGGGACCTGGATGAGGAGCTGGCCTGCGCCGCCGAGGAGCACGCCGAGGGCGAGTCCCGGCAGGCCGAAGGACGGGACGAGGAAGACGCCCGCGATGACGCCGATGTTGAAAAGGACCGAGGAGAACGCCGGCACTCCATAGCGATCGAAGGCGCGGAGGGTCGCGGAGAAGAGGGCGGCGAGGGAGACGAGGACCAGGTACGGCATCATGAGGCGCGTCGTGGCGACGGCGTCGTCGATGAGGCCGCGGGCGGCGAAGCCCGGCGCGAGGAGCGGCATCCAGAGCGGCACCGTGAGCATGCCGAGGAGGGAGACGGCCGTCGTGGCAGCGAAGGTGTGCGTGAGGACGCTGCGGAAGAGGCGGCCTGCCGCCGGGCCTCGGCCCGTGGCCACGAGGTTCGTGTAGGTCGGCAGGAACGCGGCGTCCATGGCCGTCTCGGCGAAGACGCGGCGGAAGAAGTTCGCCACGAGGAGCCCGACCGCGAAGATGTCCGTCACGGCGCCGAGCCCGAAGGCGGCGGCCATGACGACCTCCCGCCCGAATCCCGTGATCCGGGAGATGAGCGTGCCGAGACCCGTCACGAAGACGCGCCAGGGAACCGACGTGGGGATGTGCTCGCGGCGGACCTCCTCCTCGCGGAGGTCGAAGTCGAAGCGCTCGCCGCCGAGAGCGACGGAGTCGCCCGCCGCAAGGGTCCGCGGCTCGAGGAGCGGTTCGTCGTTCACGGCGGCACGGCCGCCCCGGGGGATCGCGCGGAACTCGGGTCGTGCGCCGCCGGAGCGGCGGATGAGGATGCGGTCCGGACTCCCGGGATCGGCGAGGCGCACGTCGGCGAGGCGGCCGCCGGAGACGAGGTTCGTGCGGAACACGAGAGGGAGATCCCCGCCGGGGACGGGGCGGCGGAGGACGCCGAGGGTGACGCGGGTGACGGTCTCGCCGAGTTCTCCCGCGGCGAGGCGCGTGACTTCGTCCACGTTCCGGTCGAGGGCCCCCTCGATGGCGAGGGAACGCGCCGCGGCGCCCATGCGATCGAGCTTCTCGCGCTCGCCGAGGAGCTCGCGGATCCGCCGTGCGAGGACGTCGCCGTGGACGCGGGTCACGGTCCTGCCTCCCTCGCGGGCGGGCTCCTCGAACAGGACTTCGCTGGCGCCCCGGTCCTTGAGGGCGAGGGCGTTCCAGAGCTGGTGGTCGCCGGGCGAATCGGACTTGGGAATCAGGATCGACGGCTTGCCGAGGGCCGCGAGCTCCATGACCGTGCCTGCGCCGGCCCGCGCGACGATGAGATCGGCGGCCGCGTAGGGCTCCTGGATCGGGTCGAAGTAGTTGCGACAGACGTATCGTCCCGGGACCTCGGTGTGAAGCCCCTGGCGTTCGAGGAGGCTCCTCGTGTCGTCGAAGGCCGAGTAGTCCCGGGCGTGGCGGAGCCCCGTCGAGTGGAGGACCGCGATCTTCTCCTCCTTGAGGAGCGTGCGGAGCCCTTCCACGATGCCGCGGTTGATGCTGCGGGCGCCCATGCTTCCGCCGAGGACGAAGGCGACCTTGGTCTCTCCGTCGATGCCGAAGCGCGAGCGGTCACGGGCGGCATCGGCCGCCGCGGCAAGGCTCCGGCGCACGGGATATCCGAGGAGCTTCGTCCTGTCGGCGGGGAAGTAGCGCAGCGTGTCCTCGAAGGACACGGCGATGCGGTTGGCGAATCGCGCGAGGAGGCGATTGGCGCGGCCGGGGTGGGCGTTCTGCTCGTGGATGAAGATCGTGCGGCGGAGGAGGAAGGCCGCGAGGACCACGGGGACGGAGACGTACCCGCCCGTGGCCACGACGACGTGGGGCCGGAACCATGCGATGCGGAAGAACGCGATGACGGCGCCGAGGAGAGTGACGGCGAGGTTCCACGAGCAACGCACCGGATGTCGTGGAGACACGAACGGCCGGGCGAGGATGTAGCGGATCCGAAAGCCCGCGCCAGGAACGATGGTGTGCTCGGCGCCCGCGCGGATCCCGAGAAAAAGGATCCGCGCCCGGGGATCCCGTGTCCGGATCTCCTCTGCGATGGCTATGTCCGGGGTGACGTGACCGCCCGTCCCGCCCCCGGTGAAGAGGTACCGCCTCCGGGATCGCATGGACCTCTGGACCCGGGGCCGACGCCCCGGGGGCGCACAATCAGGTCGACCGCGCGGGTCTCAGTCCCGCGCGCTCATGAAGAACCGCCGCGCCGCCCAGTGTAGTCCATAGTGGAAACTTCTGCAAGATCTTGTGCCTGGAAAGTTTCCATCGCCGTGGGCGTCCCGGCCGCCCCCCGATCCATGGGGTCCCGTCGGGGTTCCCCCGCCACCCCTCGTCGCCCGCCCCGATCAGCGCGGGAGTGGTCGCCTCGATTCCGACCGCGCCGCCGCCCAGGAAGGCTCGCGCCTGCTACGGAGCGAGAAGGCTGAATGCGAGGAATCCGATCCCCCAGACCGCGGCGGCGGCCCAGCCGGCCTTGTGGAGGGCGCCGAGCGCCCGGTTCCGGAGGAATGGCCAGGCGACGAGCCCGGCAAGAAGTGCGAGGGCGGCGGCGATGGAGGGCAGGCCTCGAAAGAGCGTCTCGGAGCTGGTCGCATCGCCGATCCACGCGAGGACCGCCGGCACGACGAGGACGGCCGCATACACCGTTCCCGGTCTCGCGGCTCCGACGATCCGTAGAACCGCCTGGACGAGGACGGCGGGCAGAACGAGAACGCTCAGCCAGCCGCTGATGACGAAAGCGCCCCGGAAGGCGCCGCGCCATTCCGCCTGGTCGCCGGTGACGATGCCCACGAGGGGTGCCAGAAGGACTGCGACGAATCCCACGGTGCCCAGACCCGCGACGATCCTGATGACCTGATCGAGGACGACCTGCTGCCGTCGTGGCCGTGCCGCCGCCGGATCGAACCTCTCGAACATCACGGCGTCTCCTCCCACCCGATCTCGATGCTCGATCGACACGCGCAGGCCTCACCGCAGAGCCTGCGACTCGGCATGGCGCGAGGGGCGGGCGAGCGTTTCGGAAAGCCGCCGGAGGTTACGCGACGGTAACTCGCCGGGGAGTCGCCACGACGGAGAAACTCCGGAGGAGTCCCGCCGCCGGAGATTCGCAAGTCGAACGAGAATTCGCGGTTGAGGATGGCGCCGGACGGACATGGTCGCCGGCTCGCGGGCAGGGGAATGAGTCTTGCATCGCGGGATGGCCGCTGGAGCGCCGGCCTGCCCGGAGTTCTCGTATGTGGAGATGAAGCCATGAGCACAACGCAGCTGATGGTGGGGATTCTGGTCCTGCTCGGAGCACTCGCGCCGCGCTCGTTCGCGCTCATCTGAGGATACTCCGGCCCCTCCGGCGGAGGGGCGACGCCAGGCTACACAGGACCGGCGGGCGGGGTCAATCCGGCCGGGGGAAGCGGAGGCCTCGTCGGGGGAGGCGGCGGCAGTGCGACGGGCGGCGCTGCGGGTGGACCGGAGCCCCTGGGCCCGCCTGCGGCGGGGGCGGTTCCGGGTGGAGGAGCTCTCGGGGGTGGCGTGCCGTCCGCGGGCGGACGGGGAGCCCTGCCGGGTCGGACACGGAAATCGGCCGGCGGCGATCATCTCTCGTGGGAGTCCATCTGGGACTTCCGCGCCGAGGCTCTCATCGAGGAACACCTCCGGCGCCGCGGATCCTCGCTGCGGGAGAGCAACACCGACATCGAGCTGCTGGACGCTTCCTCCCCGGCGAGGGACGCCGAGGCGGAGGGACGGCGCCGTCACGCGGCGGCGGACGCCCTTGCGGAGGCATGCAGCGACCCCTGTGTCCACACCCGGGCCGTGGCCATCGTCGCCCTGGCCCGCACGGATCATCCGGACGCGGATTCCGCCATCTCGGCCGCGCTCCGCGACGAAACCGGCGGCATCCGCGAGGCGGCGGTGCTCGCTCTCGGCCTCCGAGGTCGCCCGGGAGCCGTGCCGCTCCTCATCGAGATGCTGCGGGACTCCCCGGTGGCTCGCGCGGCCTCCGGCGGGCACGCCATCGACTCCCGGCGCCAGGCCTTCGCGGCCGTGGCGCTTGGACTTCTTGGTCTCCGCGATTTCGGTTCCGTTCGCGGCGCCATCCACGAGCTTCAGCGGGTGGCCTCCGGCAGCGGCGCGACGGCCGACACGCGGACGGCCGCCGCCTTCGCCCTCGGTCTCGCCGGCGCGCCCGAGGTCGTGCCCGGCCTCCTCGAGATCCTGCGTGACCCCTCCGCGGCCGACGGTCTCCGGGCGCAGGCGGCCGCCTCTCTCGGCAGGTTGTCCGACGTTCGTGCGGTCCCGGATCTGTTGTCCATTCTGTCGGGTCCCTCCGCGGGTCTGAGCCGCGCCGCGATCGTCTCCCTCGCCGTCGCGCCGGATACCGGCGGGCGGGTCGTGGCGACGGAGCTCCTGTCCCGCGCCCGATCTCATCCCGATCGCGCCACCCGGGCCCTCGCGCTCCTGAGCCTCGCCGACCGCGGAGATCCGGCTCTGTCGAATGCGCTCATCTCGATCTTCGAGAGCGGATCGGGCGACGCCCGGACCTTCGGCGCGCTCGCCGTCGGCCTCGCCGGCTGGGTCGACAGGAACCTGGCCGCCCGCGCCGGTCCGGTGCTCCAGAGGGAATTCCTGGCGACACGGAACGCTGACGAGCGGAGCGCCATGGCGTTGGCCCTTGGCCTCTGTGGCCAGAGCGACGCAGCCCCGGCCCTCCGTTCTGCGCTGTCCCACGCGGGCTCCGCCCGGCTCGCGGGCCATGCGGCGGTGGCCCTGGGATTCCTTGGCGACGCCGGCGCCGTGCCCGCCGTCCGCCTCCTTCTTCGCGACGGCCGCGATCCGCTGCGAATGCGGCGGGCTCTCGAAGCTCTCGCCCTGCTCGATGGCCCGGATGCGATCGAGGCCGCGTCAGACGTCCTCGCGGATCGCCGAACCTCTCCGGCGCTGCGAACCTCCGCGGCGCTCCTCATGGGTCACATGAGGGAGGAACGCGCTCTGGCGGCGGCGCTGCGCGTCTTCGAGTCCCATCGGCTCGGACACTGCGAACCCGCCCGCACGTCCGCGGCTCTGGCGCTCGGGATCATCGGCGATCGGGACGTCCGGCCGCTGCGCCTTGCCCTGCGGGATCATGTCGACCCCACCCGCCCCGCCGGCGTCGTGGCCGAGGTCCTCGGCGTCTACTGATCGCCCCGCGATCGCGCCCCGCCGCCCCTGGCCGGCGATATCGCCGGGATCGCGCTTCCTCGCCGAGGCGGGAGGAGGTTGAGCAACTCGCCGAGGAGCGGAGGCGACGTCCAGGTCGAGGCGAAGGGAGCCGGGCGAAGCTCTCCGCGGAGAAGAGAGAGGAGGTGCTCGGCGGCCCCACGGCAGACGCGGGACGTCCTGGACACGCTGAGATGTTCGTCGCGTGCGATCGTCCGAAGATCAGCGACGCGCGCGAACCGGGCACCGAGAACCCGACGTTCGCGAGGCGACAGCTTCGTGAGCGCGGAGCCGAAATCGGCAAGGACCTCGTCGAGGGCCGCGGCGGAGAACTGGGGCGGCGTCTTCCCCGGGAGCGAGCCGGAGCGAAGAGGCGTCGTGTTGCCGTTGCGGCGGGACCGGTCGCGGAGGATGCTCAGAGAGGCGATTCGAGCGACGAAGAGGACCCTCCTTCGCTCGTCCGCGGCGTAGCGACGGCGCTGATCCTCCTCGGCGAAGAGCCGCTCCCACGTCAGGATCGAGACGTCGTCGAGGAGAGTGCTGACGACACGTGCCGAGAGGTGGCCGCGTTGGCCCAGTACGCTGGCGGCGACGCAACGAATGACAGGATCCCACCGGTCGTAGGCCTGCGCCCAGGAGGCGTCGTTCCCCTCTCCCGACATCCACCGTGCGGCCATCGTCGCGCGCGGCGCGCGCCCGCGGGCGGGCGGGCCGGGCGGGGGGGTGGAGGACGCCGCCGGGTCGGGTGTTAC
>CAYQRN010000160.1:0-10582 GCA_964419995.1 uncultured Planctomycetia bacterium | reverse complement strand
AAGTGAATCTGGTCCTCGTCGGGACATGTCACGGTATGTGTGACGCACCACACTAGCCCGCCGGAGACGCCATGCACCTGCCTCACGTTCCCGTCCGCTGCCGCGGCCTCTTTCTGGCCGCAGCAACACTCGTCGCGACCCACGTCCTTTCCCTCGCCGCCGCGGCCCAGGGGCCCACCGGCTCCTACGTGCGTCCGACGCCAGCCGAGGAGGCCGCCTTCTGGGCCTCCGGCGGCCGGAGCCATGCCGGCAGGACGATCCACATCCACGTCCCCCCCACACCGTTCCGGAAGCCGCCTCTGCCCCTCCGGGGATTCCTCGTCTTCGTCCACCGAAACGTGCGCTTCGCCATGGCGGAGGGCGATCCGGCCCTCGAATCGTGGCGACGGCGCAGGGCAACGGCGGGAACCGCCTGCGTGAAGGGCGTCGTCCGACGGGCCCGGGTAGACGGCGCCGACGCCGCCATCGTCGAGGTCCGCTCGATCCGCCTCGTCCGCGGCGCCGGTCACTGACCCGCCGTTCGCGCGGCGAGTCGATGGGACAGGGAGGGCAGGCACGGGCTCCGGCGACACGCCGGAGACGCGACCCTGTGACCCTAAGTCACGACAAGTTCTAAGTTAACGTTGATGGAGCGGATCTGGCTGGCGTGAACTTGAAGCCGCGCCATGGCCCGCGCTCGCCTTTCCTGTCGCCAGGACCGTGTCCCGTGGACGACGGTCCGGACAGGGGACGGAGAACAAAGCCCGTGCCGGTTTCCGTCCGGGTTGTCCCCGACCGACAGAATCGGGACAACTGCAGTGCAAGCGGTTGATCCGGATTGCCTTAGGTCAGCCGCCGATGACCGTCCCTCCGTGGACCGGATACGACCGTGTCCCCGAAACGAGACGAATCGCCCCGCCCGTGTCGCCGGCCGGCGAACGGGGAAAGGAATGGCATGCGCACCATCGTGGTCTTCAACATGGTCCTTCTCGTGGCCGTGACGGCGCTCGTCGCCGTGATCCTCACGCGCACCGACCCCGGGACGACCCCCGCCCCATCGACGAGCACGCCGGTCGTGACGAGGGCCGACGTCGAGGACCTCATCGAACGGCGCGCGTCGGCGGACATGCGGACGTTCCGGGACGACATCCTCTTCAAGCTCAAGGGGCAGGCCGAGAAGATCCGTTCCCTCGAGACGAGCCTCGCCGAGCGCGAGCGCGAACTTTCGGCGCTCAGGGCCGGCACCGGGACCGGACTCGCAGTCACCCGACGCAAGGAAACCGGCGAGGAGGAACGTATCGACCTCGGCCAGTATGTCGAGGACCGGTTCAAGGAGCTCGCGGCGACGGAGTCGAAGACCCGCGACAAGGAACAGCGATCCCGCTTCGCGCGATCGATGGCGCCCTTCGTGAAGGGCATGGCCCGCCGGGGCGTCCGCGACGCGGCACGGCGGCTCAACCTGAACGAGGAGCAGACGAAACAGCTCCAGAAGACCGTGGACAAGGCCATCGAGAACACGACGCCGGCCATGCTCACGCTCATGGACCCCGACATCTCCGAGGCGGAGCGGGCGACAGCCACGACGGAGGTCACAGAGACCTTCCAGACCTCCATCCAGGAGACCCAGTCCTACCTCGATCCGGGCCAGTATCAGCAGATCGAGCAGTGGTCCGCCCAGAGTTCCCAGCAGATGCAGCAGTTCATGCAGAACTTCCAGAACTGGGGCCGTCCGACGTCCCAGCCGAGCGGGTCCGGCCAGTAGATTCCGCACTCCGGGCGCGGGTGGAGCGGTCGGGATCGCGTTAGATTCCTGCTTCCCCTTACGCGGAGAAACGCGTGCCGACCCTCCTCTCTGCCGCCGTCGTCGCTCTCGCCATCCTTCCCGGATTCGCGCAGGAGCCGGAGTCCCGCCCGCCCGCCGAACCGGCGATCCCCGCGGACACGGAGGTCGTCACGACGCCGTCGGGGCTCAAGTACTCGATCCTCGCGCCGGGTGGCAAGGACCCGGCGCCGACGTTCGGCGACCTCGTCCGCGTCCACTACACGGGCTGGCTCGAGGACGGGCGGATGTTCGACTCCTCACGGAAGCGCGGCCAGCCCGCCGAGTTCCGCCTCGGCCGGGTCATCGCGGGGTGGAACGAGGGGCTCGCGCTCGTCACGCCGGGAGCGAAGATCAAGCTCACGATCCCGCCGAACCTCGGCTACGGCCCGAAGGGACGGCCGCCGGTCATCCCGGGGGGCGCCACCCTCATCTTCGAGGTCGAGCTCCTCGCCGTGGAGCCGGGTCCCGCGCTGCCGGCCTTCCGCGAGGCCGTGAAGGACCGTCAGGTCACGACGGAGTCAGGTCTCGTCTACGAGATGCTGGCGGCGGGCGAGGGCGATTGCCCCACCGCCGCCGACACCGTGGAGCTCTACTACGCGGTCTGGTCCGCCGCCGGCCGGCTCATCGACTGCGCCGAGCTTGCCGGGCGCCAACTCACCGGGGAAGCCGGAACCCTGCCCCTCGCCTTCATGAAGGAGATGGTCCTCCTCATGAAGCCCGGTTCCCGCTGCCGCGTCGAGGTTCCGCCGGAGCTGGCCTTCGGCGACCAGGACCGGGGCGCGGATCTGCCTCCCCGGTCGCGCACGGTCTGGGAACTCGAACTTCACGTCCGGAAGAAGCTCCCCGCTCCCGCCTTCCGTCCCACCGGCGGCTGGAAGGTGACCCGCACGACGAGCGGCCTTGGCTACGAGATCGTGAACCCCGGAGAGGGGCCGTCGCCACGCCCCACGGACCGCGTCACCGTCCACTACGCCGGCTGGCTCACCGACGGCACTCCGTTCGATGCGTCCTTCCAGCGCGGCGAGCCCGCGATCTTCGGGCTCAACCAGGTCATCGCGGGCTGGACGGAGGGGCTCCAGCTCCTCAGGAAGGGCGGCGCCGCGTGGTTCGAGATCCCGGGCGCCCTCGCCTATGGCTCCCGGGGCCGGCCTCCGAAGATCGGCCCCGACGCCACGCTCATCTTCTACGTCGAGCTCATCGACATCGCGACCCAGTAAGGGCGGCGCCCCGCCGCCCGGCGTCGCTCATTCGCCCGTGGTGACGCGGTCGATGCGATCGCCCTGGACCAGCGCGCCCACGATCTCCATTCCGGCCTCGACCTCGGCGAAGAGCGTGTAGCGGGCATCGAGATGGGGCGCCGGCGCGAGGGCAATGAAGAACTGGCTCCCTCCCGTGTCCCGCCCGGCCAGGGCCATGCCGACGGAGCCCCGCCGGTACGTTCGGTCGTTGAGCTCGCAGCGGATCGCGTATCCGGGGCCGCCGAAACCATCGCCTCTCGGGCACCCCGCCTGAGCGACGAAGTCCGGCACGACGCGGTGGAACAGGACGCCGTCGTAGAAGCCCGACCTCGCCAGCGCGAGGAAGTTCTCCACCGTCACCGGCGCGTCCTCCGGAAGCAAACGGAGCACGATGGCGCCCTTCGAGGTCTCGATGGCGGCGCGGAGGGGCCGGTCGCCGCGGTTCCTCGCCCTCGCGACGGCCTCGATCAGGGGTTCCTCCTCCGTCCCCGCCGGAGAGACGTCCCTGCCACGGGCCGCGAGGCGCGCGCGCGCGTCGCTCCGCGTCGGCCGCAGCGCCGGCGCACGCATCACGTCTTCGAGGAAAGCGACGGCCTCCTCGACCGGCAGGGACTCCGCCGCCCGAAGGGGGCTCTGGCGGCATTCGACTTCCGCCGGGGCGATGCGCAGGAAGGCCTGACGGACGAGGGCAACGTCCAGAGCCTTCCAGGCCGCGAGCGCGTCCACGGCGGTGGCGACGACCACGGGGTCCGAGGCCAGCGCCACGGAGCGCCTCAGGAATCGGAGACCCGCCTCCGAGAGAGGCGTCTCGATGAGCCCCTCCTGAAGGGCTGCCACGACTCGCGCGTCGGTCTCGTTCTCCGCGTGGCGCAGGAGTTGATCCCGGAAGCTGCCGGGAAAGCGGGAGACAGACCGCATGAGCTCCGCGCGGAGCACGGGGGAGCCTGCGATGCGCAACCGTCGCCAGAGTCCCGGGAGCGCCTCGGGCCTGAGCCGCGCGATGGCGCCCACGGCAGCCCGTCGCACGTCCTCCTCCGGATCGGCCTCGAGAGCCGCTTCGGCGTAGCGGGCAAGCCCCTCCCGGTCCCCGGGGTCCATGGCCTCCGCGAGGCCGCCGGCGACTTCGAGAGCCGTACGGCGGAGGTGAGGGTCGGGGTCCTTGAGGGCGGACAGGACCGCCGGCAAGGCGGCGCGGTCCGCGAGAGCTCCCGCCGAGCGGAGGATTCGGATCCGCGGACCCCGTTCCGGGGTCGAGAGGAATGCCGCCGTCACCGCGCCTGCCGAGGCCCCGTGCCTCACCGCCGCAACGAACGCGGCGGCCTGGGCCCGGACCTCGGAATCGGGGTCGCCGAGGAACGCGGGGAACCAGTCCCTGTCGCCGGGCCGGCGCGAGCGAGCGACGTAGAAGGCCGCCGCCCGGCGCAGTCCGGGATGCCCCGATCCCTGGAGGACGCGGCGAGCCTCCCCCGAGAAAGACGGCCCGGGGAGCCTCCAGACACGGAGGAACACGGACGTCCAGGCATCGACGATACGGCCGTTCCTGTCCGGCGCCGGCGCCCGGTCGCCGGGCAGCGGCGCCCGCCGCAGCGCCGCCGCGATGGCGTCGCTTCGCGCGGACTGGATGTCCTTCGGCACGCCGTCGAGCCGGCAGAGGGCCAGCGCGAGATCCGCCGCGGGAAGGCTCCCGGGAAGCGCGAGAAGCGCGTCGAGGGCGCCGGCGTCTCCCATGCCTCCAAGCGCGAAGGCCGCCCCCCGGAGCGTTCCCTCCGCGTCATCGGGAAAGGCGCGGACCGCTTCGAGAACCAGATCCCGGAGCGCGGGGTCTCCGACGGAGCCTGCGGCGCGGAGAGCGCGGGCTCTCTCGTCGCTGTCCGGCCCGAGAAGGTGGGGCCGCCACGCGGCGGGATCGGAGACCCGGCGCTCCGCGAGGAGAAGCCACCCGCCGTCCTCCGGCGGCCCGGACTCCTGTCCCGGCCCGCTGCCTGCCGCGACGGCGAGGAGAGCGGTCGCGCACAGGAGACGCCCGACCGACCCCGTCATACGAGGCTCCCGTCCACCTCGGGATGGCGATCGAGCTCCCGCCGGAACAGGTCGCGGATGCGCCGGAGAGCCGCATCGGACCGGGCCTCGAACCGCAGCGTCAGGCAGGCCGTCGTGTTGCTGGCCCTCACGAGACCCCATCCGTCGTCGAACTCCACCCGCGCGCCGTCGAGGTCGATGATGCGCCCCCGGGACGACAGGGCCTTTCGGACCGCATCGACGACGGCGAACTTGCGGCCGTCGGGACAGGGCGCCTTGATCTCAGCGGTCGAGAAGGTCCTCGGAAAGTCCGCGAAGATCTCCACGGCGGTGGACCCCGTCCGATCGAGGATCTCGAGGAAACGGGCGGCGGCGTAGAGAGCGTCGTCGATGGGCGGGAAGTCGCGGCCGAACACGATGTGGCCGGAAAGCTCGCCGCCGAGAACGGCGCCGGAGGCGACGACGTCACGCTTCAGGATCGAATGGCCCGTGCGGCCCATGAGCGGCACGCCGCCCCGGGCGCGGATGTCCGCTTCGAGGAAGTCACTGCACTTCACGTCGAACCGGACGGTGCCCCCCGGATGGCGCCGGAGCTGCTCGCGCGCGAGGGCGAGGAGGAACCAGTCGGCGCTGATCTTCCGGCCCGACCCGTCGATGAGCCCGACGCGGTCGCCGTCCCCGTCGAACCCGAGGCCGAGATCCGCGCGGGAGGCCACGACCCGCCGGGCCAGCTCGACGACGTACTCGGGAACCTCGGGATCCGGAAGGTGGTTCGGAAAGCGCCCGTCCGGCTCGCACCAGAGTTCCTCGACGTCGTGTCCGAGGCGGCGGAGCACGCGCGGCGCGACGATTCCGGCGACGCCGTTCCCCGCGTCCACGACGACGCGGAGCCGGCGGCGGAACGCGAAACGGGCCGCCAGATCGGCCTCGTAGGCCTCCATGACATCGCGGCGCGACACGGCGCCCTGCCGCGATGCCGTCGCGAAGCTCCCGGCCTCCGCGGAACGGCGAAGCCCCTGGATCTCCTCGCCCGTGAGTCCCGTGATGCCCCGGCAGAGCTTGATGCCGTTGTACTCGATGGGGTTGTGGCTCCCAGTGATCATGACTCCGCCGGCCGCGGACAGGTGGAGCGCGGCAAAGTAGAGGACGGGCGTCGTCACGAGGCCCACGTCGATGACGTCGATCCCCGTCTCCGCGAGTCCCGCCGCCATGGCGCGGGCGAACCCCTCGGAGGACAGCCGCACATCCCGGCCTAGGACCGCCGAATCACCGCCCTCGCGGGCGAGCAGGCTGCCGAAGGCCCGTCCGATCGTCCGGACCGACGCGTCCGTGAGGTCCGTCCCCACGATCCCGCGGATGTCGTACTCCCTGAAGATCTCCGGATTCATGGGTCCGCCTCCGTGCCCGCCATGCTACGGGAAGGCCCGGCGAGCGGGAAGCCGGCCGCCGCCGTTGCCACGCTCGCCACGACACGGCTATCATCGCCGCCACGGAGATTCCCATGCCGGACGGAAGGCGCATCGTCCTCGCGCTCATCCTGTTCCTCGCCGCGCGCCCAGCGACCCTCGCCCAGGAGTCGGCGCCGGATCTCATCACGCTCCGGATCCTCCACACGAACGACATCCACGGCCAGGTCCGCCCCTTCCCGGCCACGTGGCGCCGCGAGGAGCCTCCTCCCGCCGCGGGGGGCTGGCTCACCCTTGCCGCGGCCATCGAGGAGGAGCGACGCCGCGGACCTGCGCTCCTTCTCGACGCCGGAGACATCTTCCAGGGAACGCCGGAGGGGATCGTGCCGAAGGGCGCCCTCATGGTGGATCTCATGTCCGCACTCCGCTACGACGCGGTCGCCGTCGGCAACCACGACTTCGATCTCGGCGAGAGCTGCCTCATCGATCTCGCCGGCCGCGCGCGCTTCCCCTTCATCGCCGCGAACCTCATGGAGAAGGACGGCATCACCGTCCGCTCCTACGTGCGGAGCGCGCTGATCGTCGACTGCGGCGGGTTCCGCGTCGGCGTCACGGGGGTCATCACCGAGACCTCGCCCGAGGTCATCTCGGCCCGCATCGCCCGCGATCTCGTCTTCGACGAGGAGGCCGCCGGCCTCCGCCGCGGCGTCGCGGAGCTCCGGCGGCTCGGCGCGGAGATCGTCGTGGCCGTGAACCACGTCGGCGCCGCCGAGAACACGCGCCACGCGGCGGACATCGAGGGCCTCGACGTGATCATCGGCGGCCACAATCACGCCTCGATCCTCCGCACCGCCAGGACCGTTCCGCCCCGGGGCACGCTCGTGGCCCAGGCCGCGTCCAAGGGCTCGGGCCTCGGGATCGTCGAAATCGACGTCCACCGGACCACGCGCCGCATCGCGGACCGTCGCGGGCGGGTCCGGGAGATCCTCCACGATCCCGCCGCGCGCCACGAGGCCTCGGAGACTCTGATCCGCGCGGCGGAGCCCGTGATCGGGGCGGCCATGGACCGCCCCATCGCCACCGCCCCGCGGACGCTGCGGCGGGCCAACCGCCCGGGGGAGGCCTCGCCGCTCGGGAACTGGGTCGCGGACGTCATGCGGGAAGCCGCCGGCGCTGACATCGCCCTGCACAACCGCACGGGGATCCGGAAGGACCTGGCCCGCGGGCCCGTCGCGCCGAGGGATATCTTCGAGATCGCCCCCTTCGACAACACGCTCGTGAGCGTCCGGGTCACGGGCGCCGTCCTCCGGCGCATCCTCGAGCGCGCCCTCGCCCGCTCCGCGCGCGCCCTCGAAGTCTCGGGGATCGAGGTCACGGCGTTCCGGAACGGCGACGGAGACTGGAGCATCGCCTCCATCCGCCGCAACGGCCGCGACGTCGGCGACGCCGACGATTTCCTCGTCGTCACCAACTCGTTCCTTGCCCACGGCGGCGACGGCTACGATATGTTCGCCGCCGGACGGGACCTGCGGGATACGGGCATCGTGCTGCGGGACGCCCTGGCCGATGCGGCGACGGCCACGGGGACCGTGGACGTCTCCGACGAGATCCGCTGGCGCGTCGCGGGGCCGGCCGAGAGCAGGAACTGACGATGCCGATGCTCAGAGGACTTCTCGGCGTCGTCGCCATCCTCGGCATCGCCTTCGCCCTCTCGCGCCACCGGCGCAACATCCGGGCGAAAGTCGTGATCTTCGGTCTCCTGCTCCAGGTCGTCCTCGCCGGCGTCATCCTGAAGTCGCCGGCGGGCCAGGCCGTCTTCCGGGGTCTCGCGGAATTCATCACCCGCGTCCTCGGCTACGCCGACGGCGGTTCCGCCTTCGTCTTCGGCTCCCTCGCCGATCCCGGCGGCCCCTCGGGCTTCGTGTTCTTCGTCAAGGTCTTCGGCACGATCCTCTTCGTCTCCGCCGCCATGGCGATCCTCTACCACATCGGCGTCATGCAGGTCGTCGTGTGGTGTCTCGCCCGAATGATGATCCTCATCATGGGCGTCACCGGCGCCGAGTCCCTCTCGGTGGCGGCCAACGTCTTCGTCGGGCAGACAGAGGCCCCGCTCGTCGTCCGGCCCTACATCCGCGGCATGACGCGCTCCGAACTCATGGCCCTCATGTGCGGAGGCTTCGCCACGATCGCCGGCTCCGTCATGGGCGTCTACATGGGAATGCTCGGTCCGGCCTACGGCCCCCATCTCCTCTCCGCATCCATCATGGCGGCGCCCGCGGCGTTCGTCGTCGCCAAGATCATGCTCCCGGAGACGGCCGAATCGGAGACCGGGGCCCGGGCGACCCTGCGTTTCGAGAGGACCCACACGAACCTCCTCGACGCCGTCGCCGAGGGCGTCACCGACGGCCTCAAGCTCGCTCTCAACGTCGCGGCCATGCTCGTCGCCTTCGTGGCCGTGATCCGGCTCGCGGACTGGCCCCTCTCCACCGTCGTTCTCGGCGGCGAACCGCTCAGCCTCCAGCGGCTCTTCGGGTGGATCTTCGCCCCGTTCGCCTGGGTGATGGGCGTGTCCGCGGCCGACGCCGCACCCTTCGGAAGCCTCCTCGGCTTCAAGATCTCCGTGAACGAGTTCGTCGCGTACACGGAGCTCCAGTCCATGACCGCCGCCGGAAGCCTCTCGCCCCGCTCGGTGACCATGGCCACCTATGCCCTCTGCGGCTTCGCGAACTTCGCGTCCGTGGGCATCCAGATCGGCGGTATCGCGCCGCTGGCGCCCGAGCGCCGCGGCGATCTCGCGCGGCTCGGCCTCTTCGCCATGACGGCGGGAGCCCTCGCCACCTGCCTCACGTCCACGATCGCGGGGATCTTCCTGTGAGACACCGCGTCGACACCGCTGCCCTCTGGCTCAGGGAACGGGCCGGCATCCGGGCCATCCCGGAAGCCGCCCTCGTCCTCGGATCCGGCCTCGACGCCGTGGCGGATGCCGTCCTCGACGCCGTCGAGATCCCGGCGTCGCAGGTGCCCGGATGGCCTGCCTCCGCCGTCGCGGGCCACGCAGGAACCCTTCGATTCGGGCGGATCGCCGACCGGCCCGTCCTCGCCCTCCGGGGACGCGTCCACGCCTACGAGGGTCACGCCCCCGGAGACATCGTCTTCCCGATCCGCGTGGCGGCGACCCTCGGCGCCCGCACGCTCCTGCTCACCAATGCCGCCGGCGGCATCCGGGACGGTCTCGCAGCCGGGGACCTCCTCCTCATCCGGGACCACCTGAACCTCCTCGGCTTCTCTCCCCTCGAGGGGGAGAACGAAGCGTCGTGGGGACCGCGTTTCCCGGACATGTCCGCGGCCTACGACCCTGACCTGGCGGCGAGGGCGAGACAGGAAGCCTCCCGCCTCGGCATCGCCCTCGCCGAAGGGGTCTACGCCGCGGTCCGCGGCCCCCAGTACGAGACGCCCGCCGAGATCCGCATGCTCCGCGCCCTCGGGGCCGACGCCGTGGGGATGTCGACGGTTCCGGAGGTCATCGCGGCCCGCCACATGGGTCTCCGCGTCGCTGCCGTGTCCATGATCGCCAACCGGGCAGCCGGCCTCTCCGCCGGGACCATCAGCCACGAGGAAGTGCTCCGCGCCGGCGAACGCGCCGCGCGAACCCTCGCACCTCTCCTCGTCGCCGTCCTCGGAACGTCATGAAGAAGACCACTCCCGATCCCGGTCGTCTCGACGAGGTCGTCGCCGCCGCCGTCCGCATCCGCGAATCCGCCCACGCCCCCTACTCCCGCTTCCACGTCGGCGCTGCGCTCCTCGGCGCATCGGGACGCATCCACGCGGGATGCAACGTGGAGAACGCCAGCTACGGCCTCACGGTCTGCGCCGAGCGGAACGCCGTCGCCCGGGCCGTCGCCGACGGAGAGACGCGGTTCCTTGCCCTCGCCGTGGCTTCCGGACCGGGCGTCACGCCCTGCGGAGCCTGCCGACAGGTCCTCGCGGAGTTCGCACGGGACCTGCCGATCCTCCTCGTGGACGCCCGCGGGCGCCGGCGCCGCACGTCCCTCGCCGTCCTCCTCCCCCGCGTCTTCCGCCGGAGCTCCCTGCGCTGATCCCCGCGTCGCGGTGGTACG
>CAYQRN010000159.1:0-10610 GCA_964419995.1 uncultured Planctomycetia bacterium | reverse complement strand
CGATGGAGGCGGAGGCGCCATGAGGATCGAGAAGATCTCCCTGCAGGGGTTCGGCGCGTTCAACCACGGCCTCGAGGTCGACCTCGGAGATTCGCGCCTCAGCCTCGTCGTGGGCCGGAACGAGACCGGGAAGAGCACGCTGCTCAACGCGGCCTTCGGCATCCTGTTCGGATTCCGCGACCAGAACCTCCAGTCGCGCTTCGAGCCCTGGGAGGAGCACACGGCCTACGCGGGCTCGGTGACGCTCCTCACGGACGCCGGCGTCCGCATCCGCATCCAGAGGGACTTCCGCGCCGGCACGGCCCGAATCGAGGAGGAGACGCGGGACGGGGACAATCGGACCGTCTGGACGACGGTCCTCGAGGGCAGCGCCAGTCCCCGCGGGTCCAGGGAGTCCGACGCGCGCTACTTCCGGAAGATCGGCGAGATCCTCGGCTTCCAGGACGAGACCGTCTTCCGCAACACGGTCTTCGTGGGCCAGTCGAGCCTCCAGACGTCCATCACCGATCAGATCCGGCGCCTCATCTCCGGCTCGTCGAGCGCGGACTACCGCGGAGCCCTCCACGAGCTCCACGCCCGCTTCGCCGACCTCACGACACGCAACCCCTGGCGGGGCCCCGCCCGCTCGAACCGCAAGCTCATCGAGCGGACCGAGGATCGCCTCCTTGGCGACATGGAGCGTCTCGAGGACGGACGAAACCTCCTCGTCCGCAGCGTCGAGCTCGAGAGCGAGATCGACGGGATCGAGACGCGCATCCTGTCGCTTGGCGAGGAGAAGGCCGCCGACGAGGCGGCCCTCGCGAAGTACGAGGCCTTCTTCGCGGCCCGGCAGGCTGCCGAGACTGCGGACCGCCGCTTCGAGGAGGCGCTGCGCCGCCGCGACGCCTTCGGCCAGGCCGAGGCCCGCATGGCCGACGTCGAGGCCCGCATCAAGCGGGGCTACCGGAAGTTCCTCCGAACGAAGGAGGACTTCGACGAGAACATCCGGACGCTCATCGCCGAGGAACAGGATCGCGCCCGGGACCGCGCAGAGCTGACGGCGAACCGCGGAGAGCTCTCGACGCTCCGGCCCGTGCCGAACACGCGGCTCGGCGTCATCCTGGCCATCGTCGGCGCGGCGGCCGCTGCCGGCGGAGGCGCGGCCCTCGGCTACACCCTGCCGCTCTTCGCCGGAGCCGCCGCCGTCCTCGCGCCCGCGCTCTTCTTCGCCGGTCGGGCCATGGGCACGGGATTCCGCGAGACCCGCGCGGCTCTCGTCGCCGTCATCCGGAAGGCGGAGGAGACCACCGCCGGGCGCGAGGCGCGCATCGCCGCCATCCGCGCCGACCTCGCGGACGTCATCGAGGACGACGATCTTGAGTCTCTCCGCGTCCGCTTCCGCGAATACACGGCGCTCCGCGACGAGCGGGGCCAGCGTGTCGCCGCGCTCCGCGCCCTCGGGGACCGGAGTGCCGCGGAACGGCTCTTCAGCGAGGCCGCCCTCGAGCAGAGCCATGCGCGTACGACCCTGCAATCGCTCACCGACGCATCGCCCTGGCTCCAGGCCGCCGGCGAACGCCCGGACCTCGGCCGCGAAATCGAGGAGATGCGCCGTCGCGTCGCTGCCGCCACCGCGGAACTCGAGTCCCTCGAGCACCGCCACGCGGAGGCCCGGGTCGAGCAGGCCCGCATCGCCGGACGCATGGACTTCGACCTCGCCGCCCTCGAGGAGAGCGTGGGAGACAACGAACGGCGTCTCGCCGATCTCGAACTCGAACGCGAGGCTCTGCGGGTCGCCATCGACACCTTGGACGACTCCGTCCGCGAATTCCAGGAGGGCGACGTCCACCGGCTCGAGACCGAGATCTCTTCTCTCTTCGCCCGCATCACCGGAGACCGCTACGTCACCGTCCGGCTCACGGGCTCCATGGAGCCGGTTCTCGAGCGGGGTGACCGGGTCAACATCGATCCCGACTCCCTCTCCCAGGGCGCGCGGGACCAGCTCTATTTCGCGATGCGCGTGGCCATGGCACGGCACCTCTCACGCCGGACGAAGCTGCCGTTCTTTCTCGACGACCCCTTCGTGAACTTCGACGAGGAGAGGCTCAAGGTCACCCGCGAGCTGCTCGGCCACCTCGAGGACCATCAGATCATCATGGTGACGTGCAACCGCGCCTACGAGCCGTGGGCCGACCGGATCCTCGACATGGATCGCGCGGCGGAGACGGCGGCGGCCGGTGCGCCGCGCATGCTCGGATAGGGAGCCTGGAAAAAGAGAAGGCGCGCGGAGCCGTAACACTCAGGCTCGCGCGCGCCCTCGCCTTGATCGCTCCAGCTCCCCTGCCATCTTCGGAGACGCACAATGCCGCCTCCGACAAGCTGGAAGATCAAATCTGTCTCCGAACCTCCGAAGAGGCCCGGTCTGTTCGTCCAGACGTATAGGCCGGAAACGGCGGAGAAACGGCGAAAAAAGTTTCAGTCCCGGAGGGAGATTCCTGGGAATCTGGCCGCAAGTCCTGATGACCGAAGCACTTCCCTCATTTTCGCGTTCTGGTCGAGATTGAAGAGACGCTCCATCTCGGCCCGTCGTTCGGCCGTCTCGGAGGCCCGGGCGAGACGCTCCGCGGCTCGATCCGGGTCGCCGCCGAGATTGCGGAGAAGCAGGAAGTAGACGAGCCCGGCCTCGGCGCTCGAGAGGGGGAGTCCGAGTTCCTCGCCGAGGGCCACGGCCTTCCCGGCCCACCGCACGGCGGCATCCAGGTCCCCCTGCTGCTGGCGGGCATAGGCGAGATTCGTCATGGCGTGGAAGTTGACCGTCCGGGAGTACAGATCCCGCCGGTCCGCTCCTATGACGGCGTGGAAGGCGGCCTCGGCCTCGGCGAAACGGTCCTCGCAATAGCGGATGACGCCCTTCAGGTTCAGGGAATCGAGGGAGTACTTGCCGCCGAGGCGGGCGTTGAGGTCGAGGAGCAGGACGGCGAGGTCCGTCTTGCGCCGTTCGAAGGCGCTGGGATCGCGGAGATCCCGCACGAGCCGCCGCACCTCTCCGACGTCGGTGTCCCCGACCACCTCGGCTCCGGTGCAGTCCTCGACGTCGTCGAGGGCCGTGAACGAGTCGGCCACGTGCTCCTCGACGGGGCCCGGCGGCTCGACGAAGGTCACGATCTCGAAGTCCGCGGCGCTCCGGGACTGCTTCAGGATGGCCTTGACGAGGTTGTAGACCGAGAACGACAGCTCGTCGAGGGTCTCCGCGAGGTACTGGGAGGGCTTCACCTCGAAGCAGCGGAAGAAGTCGGAGACCCTCGCGTAGCAGGAAGGGCAACCCGTCACGTGGGCTCCCACGCGGTCGAGATCTCCGCTCTCCTTCCGGCCGGACCGGAAGCTGTCGAGGAAGGCGCCGACGATGTCGCAGCCGCTGGCCATGGTGAGGGAATCCGGCCTCCGCCGGATCCCGGATCCTGTCACCCTCCGCTCCGCAGCGCCCCGGCGCCGCGCCTCAGGTCACGCGTGCTGGACGGAATGGTTGAAGACCCACCGGAGCGCCAGCTCCCAGGTTGCGACGAGGCCGGCGAGCCCCTGCCCCGCGGCGTCCCGGATCCGCAGATCCTTGGCGTCGATGACCGACTGGAGCGTCCGCAGGACGCGCCGCACGACGCCGAGGGGCGGCTCGGCCCCGAACACGGCGCGGTGGGACTCCCTGAGGAGCGCCTGGAGCGCACGCAGGTACTCGCGCTTCGCGGTCTTCGGGCTCACCGAGAGCCGCCGGGCCACGTCCGCCCAGGAATCAGCGCCGCTCTCTTCCTCGTCATCGCCTCCTCGGGCGAAGGCTTCGATCCACCGCGCCACCGGATCGGCGTCCGCGTCTCGGGCCGGCGCCGCCGCCTCCACGGACGTGCCGTGCTTCGCGAGGTACACCGCACGCTGAAGCGCGGTCAGATCGCGCTCGAAGATCCCGAGCAGGATCAGGACCCGATCCCGGCTCGGAACCTGGGGCGCCTCGCCGGTCGCTTCCGCGGCACTGCCGTCGAAGTTCCGCGCCCGGCCAGCGTCCATGGCATCGGCGGAGACGCGGCGCCAGGCCCAGAAGGCCCTGCGCAGTCCGTTCACCCAGGCGTGGACGACGCAGAAGGGCCGGCCCGCCTCGAGACGTTCCCGGCCCGAGGCCACGAGGGCGAGGAGAGCCTCCCGGGAGAAGAACCTCTCGGCGACGTCCACCTGCAGCGCCATGTACTCCGCGGCCTGCGGCCGGAGGCGGCGCTCGATGTACTCGATCCCGTAGAAGTAGAGGCCGGTCTTCAGGAACTCGACGATCGGATCGTGGATGAAGTCGACTCGGACCATGGCCTCGCCGACGAAGTTGAGGAGGAAGGCCGGCAGCATGAACCGCGGGCCGTACTCCGCTTCCCGAGCCGCCAGGAGGTCGAGGACCTCGGCCGCCTTGCGGCGTGCCCCGGCGGGGGCTCCGGGGAGAAGGGCGACGCGGCGCAGGGCCCCAAGGAGTCCGTCGAACGCCTCGAGGATCCGCCGGCGGGTCGTGTCGCGACTTCCGCGGGCGGCCAGCGCCACGTGTTCGAGCAACTGCTGGTGGACAGACATGACCGCCTCCCTGCCTAGTTGCCCGTCAGCGTGCCTTCGGGCCCGGCGGCGAAGACGACCTGCCCGCCGGCCGCGCCCGAGCCGTCGATGACGAACTTGGGCACGTAGGCCTGGATGAGCGGAAGCAGCGCGCCGGCCTCGCCGGGGCTCGGCATGCCTCCCTGGGGGCTCGCGTAGTTCGTGATGACGTCGGAGGAGTCCTTGACGAGGCGCCATGCTCCGCTCGTCTCCCACTCGCCGAGCGCGTTCCGGATCTGCACCCTCACGATCGCGATGTAGTCGGGAAGCGTGCAGAGGTAATCGAGCGACATCGTCCCCCGGAACTCGCCGTAGGCGTCGGTCACGAAGGGGAGCAGGCTCGATCCCGCCGTGTACGCTCCGGTCGTCCAGTCGTACCAGAGGATCTGCATGTCGAGCCGCCCCTCCGCGAGAGGCGTTCCGACGGCAGTGAGCTCGACGCTCTGGCCCTGGACGAAAGCCAGCGAAAGAGTCGGCGTGGATCCGCAGACCGGGTCGGCGCCGGAGGTGCCGGCGAGAACGAGGGCTGCGAGGGCGATCACGGCGGTGCGATGGGCGAAGGCGGCTCTCATGGATCGGCTCCGGACAGGGCCCCGGGAATCCCCGGGCGAACCCCGCCGGCATTATGCCCCCCTCGGGCCGGGGAAGGCGAGAGAAATCCGGGCGAAGGCCCCTCCCCCCCGGCACTTGGGTCGGTCAGGGGGATCGCCGCAGGGCCCGGGCGCCAAGGAAGATCGCGGCGAGGACGGCGGGCGGGGCGCCGAGGAGGAGAGACTCCGTGAGGCCGAGGCCCACCCGGAAGCGGGCGAGGGCCGCGGTGGCGAGAGCCGGGAGCAGGCCCGCGACGGCGAACCAGAGGGCCGCCGCGGCGGGAGCGAGGCGGCCGGGCGCGAGGAGGCGGAGCCGCCGCCCGGCGAGGGCGACTTCCCGGGCGCGGCGCCCCACCCTGTCGAGGTCCCCGGCGAGGGTCTCGAGACTCCGCTCGAAGGCTTCGATCTCGGCGGCCACCGCCGACTCGAGTTCCGGGGGGAGGTTCACATCCACCTCGAGCTCGTCGGCCCGCTCGAGGAAATCGTCGTCGAGGGCCTGGGCGTCGCGGTTGTAGTCCGTCTGGACGGACTCCCATGAGTCCAGCAGGTCCTCGATGCGGTCGGCGAAGGAGCGCGCCTCCTCCGTGAGACGACCCCGGTCGCCCCCCCGGGCCACGGCACGGGCGAGCTTGCGCTCGATGCGCGCCGCCTCGGAGAGAAGGACTTCCACGCGCTCCCGGTAGCGATGGACGAGATGCAGATGCCCCTTGAAGATCTGGCGGCTCACGTCGGCGGCGGCGGCGGCCGTCGCGGCCGTCGTCCGCGACGAGAGCGAGTCCCGCTCCCGGACGCCGACTCCGCCCTCCGCCGGCAGCTCGGCAGGAGCTCCGGCCGGCATGCGCGCCTGCGCCTCGCCGCAGTGTTCGCAGTGGAGGGCGTACCACCCGATCACGGACCCGCAGCTCGTGCAGAAGCGGACGCGTTCATCGTGGGTCACGACGGGTTCTCCCGCGCGGGGTGGACGCAGCCACCGACCCAGTGCGATCCGTCCGGTCCGAATTCCCGCTTCCAGATGGGGACCGTGTGCTTCAACGTGTCGATGATCCACGCCACCGCGCGCAACGTCTCCTCGCGGTGGGCCGCCGCCGCCACGACGACGAGGCTCGCCTCCCCGACGCGCAGCATGCCGAGGCGGTGGATGATCCGGCAGTCGCCGAGGCCGAAGCAGCGCACGGCCTCCGCGCGGATCCGTTCGAGCTCGCGGTCGGCCAGGGGCCGGTAGCCCGTGTACTCGATCCGCTCGACCGCCCTGCCCTCCGAGTGGTTCCGGACGACGCCGGTGAAGGTCGCGAGGGCTCCGTCCGCCGGCCCGGCCGCGCCCGCGGCGAAATCCCGCCCCTCGAGCGGCTCGGCGGTGATGAGGATCATGGCGGCTCAGCCTCCGCTCACCGGGGGGATCACGGCGACCTCGTCGCCTGCCCGCAGCAGCTGCTCCTCGGCGGCGAAGGCGTGGTTCACGGCGACCATCGATGCGGCGAGCACCACGCCGGCCTCCGGGTGCTCCTTCGAGAGCCATGCCCGCAGGTCGCGGACCGTGGTCCCCTCCGTCAGTTCCACTTCGCGCCCGGACGCCAGGGCGTCCGTGAGCGACCCGAAGACCAGAAGCCGCACCCGCATCCGTTCCCGTCACCGCCTCGGCCGGCGGCCGCTGTAACTCCGTCGGAACCGACTGTAGCATGGCGCTCCGCGGCAGGCGAGAGCGCCCGCGCGGGCAGGAATGCCGACCATGCCGATCCCGACCCGCCTCCGGCTCGCCGCGCTCCCCACGCCTATCGAGGAACTTCCCGCCGGCGTCCTGAACCCCCGAACCCGCATCCTCGTGAAGCGCGACGATCTCACGGGAAGCGTCCTCTCGGGCAACAAGGTCCGGAAACTCGAGTACGCCCTCGCGGAAGCCCGCGCTACGGGCGCCGACACGGTCGTCACCTGCGGCGGAGTCCAGAGCAACCACTGCCGCGCCACCGCCGCCGCGGCGCGGCTCACGGGCCTCCGCCCGGTCCTCATCCTGCGGGGGTCGGCCGATCCCCCCTTCCGGGGCAACCTGTTCCTCGACTGGCTCCTCGGAGCGGAGGTGCGATTCATCGACCGGGACGCGTGGGCATCCCGGGACGCCATCATGGAGACGTTCCGGCGGGACGAGGCGGATCGCGGGCGCCGCGTCTACGTGATCCCCGAGGGCGCGAGCAACGCCATCGGATCTCTCGGCTATGCCGATGCCGTGGGCGAGGCCCTCGGGCAGCTCGACGCGACGGGAGCGCGGCCGGACGCCATGGTCGTGGCGGTGGGATCCGCCGGGACCTACGCAGGGCTCCTCGCCGGGGCGGAGATCCACGGCTACGGAGGTCGGATCGTCGGGATCCCCGTCTGCGACGACGCGGCCACCTTTGCCGCCCGCGCCGACCTCATTCTCGATACCATGCGGGAGCGGTTCCTCCCGGGGCTCCGGGCGCGGGGGGGCGACGGGCTCCTCCTCGACGGATACCGGGGCCGCGGCTACGCCCTGTCGACGCCCGAGGAGCTCCGGACGATGCGGCGCATCGCGTCCACGACAGGCCTCGTCCTCGATCCCGTCTACACGGGCAAGGCGTTCCTCGGCATGATCGACGCGCTCGAGCGCGGCCGCCTCAGGGGGATCGAGACCATCCTCTTCTGGCACACGGGCGGGCTCTTCGGGATCTTCGACAAGGCCGCCGAATGGCACTCAGCCTGCGACGTCAGGGCAGACGGACCACCATGAGCGCGATGTCATCCATGGTGTGCGGCGAGCCGCTCACCCACGCATCGACGTCGCTCACGATGCGCCGGCAGATCTCCTTCGGCAGGAGCTCCGACGCCGCCGACACCGCCGCGCGGATCCTCCCGATGCCGAACTGCTCGCCGGCCCGGTTGCGCGCCTCGAGGATACCGTCGGTGTAGAGCGTGAAGATCGCGCCGCGGCGGCACTCGAACCGCTCCGACGCGAAGCTGTGCTCGGGGGCGATGCCGAGGAAGAAGTCGAGGGATCCGAGTTCCCGGCAGGTCCCCGTCCCGGTCTCGAGGCACTGGACCGCGGGGTGGCCCGCACTGGCCCACTCCACCGTGCCGCGCACGGTGTCGATGACGAGGAAGGCCGCCGTCGCGTACATGAGCCGCCCGTCGTCCTCCGATTCGCGAAGCCTCTGCCCGAGGATCCGGTTCACGTCGGTGAACACCTCTCCGGGGCGCCGGTTGCAGGCGCAGCACGCGCGGACGAGAGCGACGACCTGGGACATGTAGAGGGCAGCCGGCAGGCTCTTGCCCGAGACATCGCCGATGAGGATGCCGAAGACTCCGGGCTCGATGGCGATCACGTCGTAGAAGTCGCCGCCGATCTGGTTGCGCGCCGGGATGTAGGCCCAGTCCATCTCGAGACCCGGCGTCTCCATGTCGAGGGGAGGCAGGAGGCCGCGCTGGATCTGCTTCGCCAGCTCCAGCTCGCGGTTCATGCGCTCCCGCTCCCGGAGCTGCTCGTGCATCGTCGCGTTCTCGATGGCGACGGCCGCGAGCCCGGCGAAGGCGGTGAGGAACTCGAGGTCCCGCGGCCGGTACTCCGAGATGAGGCCGGGGCAGTCGGCGTAGATCGCCCCGATGACGCGATCCTGCGAGAGCATCGGCACGCAGATGGCGGCTCGGATGTTGCTGATCATCACGCTCTGGTGCCGGCTCAACGCGCCCACCTTCTGGGCGTCGTCGATGATCTGGCCCACCCTCGAATCGAGAACGGACCGGATGATGCTCTGGCTGCAGATCCGGGAGAGATCCTCGACCTCCGTCTCCGGGTGCAGGGCCGCCGGCCTGAGGCTTCCGTCCGGTTCCACGAGCACGATGGCGGCGCGATGGACGGTCATGATCTCGCGGAGGTGGTGGACGATCTTCTGGAGCAGCGTCTTCACGTCGAAGGAGGCCGAGAGGCTCTTGGCAGCCTCGACGAGGATGGCCAGACGATCGTGTTCGAGCTGGCGGTAGGCGCTCTTCCCCGACTCGAGCGGCGCCGGCGTGGCCGGGGCCGGTCCGCCCGGAACTCCTTCCGCCCCCGGCGCCCCCGGCACCGTGGTCTCCCCGAGCGTCGGATCCGTGAGGCTCAGGAGTCCGGTGTGGGTCGTGTCCGACACGAGCCGGAGCCGCGTCGTGCCGAGGTGGATCTCGTCTCCGTCGTGCAGCACGCAGCGCGACACGGGGGCATTCCGGAAACGCATCCCGTTGGCGGCGCCCAGATCCACGAACTCGACGCCGTCCGCCTGCACCGTGATCCGGCAATGCCGGCGCGACACGGACCGATCCGGGACGACCAGCCCGGCGGTGGGATCCCGCCCGAGCACATAGTCGCGTCCGCCCTTCAGTTCATAGGACGCAGCCTCGATCCCGTTGATGAAGACCTGGAGCTTCCACACGGCAACCAGAGCATAGCCTCCGCGCGCCGGGGGGAAAACCGCCGGCGCCGCGGTGGCGACCGGTCGCCGTCAGGCGGCAGGGCCCGGGTCAGCCTCTCCCGCCTCCTCCGCGCCCCGGCTCCTGCCGGCATCGAGAACGAGGAGATCCGTCCCGAGGAGCGCCGTGCCGAAGATCGCCGCCGCGTCGTAGGCCATCTCCTCGAGACGCGACGCGGCGTAGGCGGGGTTCAGGTGGATGAGCAGGAGCCTCTCCACGCCCGCTTCGCGGGCGAGGGCCGCGGCGCCCCGCACGTGGCCGTGCTCGTGAACTCCGCTCTCCCCGGCTTCCCGTCCGGCCTCGTCGAGCCAGCAGTCGTGGAGGAGCAGGGCCGACTCCCTCGCGAAGGCCGCCGTCTCGGGTCGCACGACGGTGTCGGTCACATAGGTGACGTCACGGATCCGCAGCGAGACCGAACCTCCCGTGTGCGGCGCCGCGAGAACCCCGATCTTCTCCCCGAAGACTCGGGTCGTCCCCTCCTGCATCTCGAGGATCTGGAACCCCTTCGGGAAGCGCGAGGGCCACTCGGAGGGTGGTGACGGAAGGAAGGGCGATCCTCCGAACCGTTCGAGCGCCTCCTCCCCCGCGATCCCGGTCACGCTCCGCGGCGGCAGGACGAGATGCACTTCCTTCTCGCGGAGGAAGAAGGGCAGCCAGGGCACGCCGGCGATGTGATCGTGGTGGTAGTGGGTGAGCAGCACGGCCACGCGCTCCGCCCGGGCGAGGACGGCGGCGAGCATCGGGTCGAAGAGGCGGGAGAGTCCGGTGCCGCAGTCGAGGATGAAGGCTCCCCGGCGCGTTTCGAGGAGGAAGGCGGAGGTCTGCCGGGCGGGCGTCGGCACGAACCCACCGGATCCGAGAACGAAGAGTCGCGACATGGAACGGGTCTCCCGCTAGTGTGGTGCGTCACACAGATGCGAACAGACTCGCCGAGAGATTCTCGTGCGGGGCGAGGCGCGAGCCCGGAAGCAACCCTGGATG
>CAYQRN010000158.1:0-10658 GCA_964419995.1 uncultured Planctomycetia bacterium | reverse complement strand
TCTTCCTGGACGCTGACGAAGAGGTGACGGAACCGCTGGCCGAGGAGATCCGCGGCGGCCGTCCGGTCCCCGAGGTGCAACCGCGACACGGTGGCCTCCGACGCTGCGAACTCGTCGAGGTCGACGCCGGCCTGCCGGAGTGCCGGCACGCTCGCGGGGTCGCCGAGACGAAGCAGCGCGCGCGCCGCCATCATGGCGACGGACTCGCTCGGATGGCGGAGCAAGGCCTCGATGGCAGGACGCGCGCTCCCGGCGCCGAGCGCGGCGAGGGCTTCGGCCGCCGCCTGCTTCGAGAGGCCTTCGGGATCGGAGGTCTCATCGTACTCGCGTCCGAGGACGGCCAGGATGGCCGCCACGAGCTCATGATCGCCGGCTCCGGAATCCCCTCCATTCTCCCCACGGAGCTGTGCGCGGCAGAAACCCCGGATCACGGGGTCGGGATGGTCGGATTCCTCCCGCAGAAGGCGCCGGAACGCCTCCGCCCTCCCCCCGTCCGGATGGGCCGCCGCCGTGGCCCCGAGTCCCGCCAGCATCCGGAAGGCGCTGAAGCGCCGTTCCGCTGCGCGGAAGCGGACGAAGGCCTCGACTCCCGGATCATAGAGCTCCGGCAGGCGATGGACGGCGAGCATCCAGGCGCCCGCGCTCCTCAGCCGTTCGCCGGTCTCGAGGAGAAGCGCCCGCCCCACCGCCACGAGATCCCCTCGGATGGCCTCCCGGACGTGCTCCGGGATATTCAGCAGCAGGAAAGCCGCCGTATCGACGGCACGCTCGGGGTTCGGCGCGAGGGCGAAGGCGGCGACCTCCCTCAGGAACGGGATCGAGGCCTCGCCGGCACAGGCGGCGCCGAAGAGCAGGGCGGCCGGCAGACGTTCGTCGCGATCTCCGAGCAGGGCGCGTCCCTCCGGCGTGAGACCTTCCGGGCCGCCGAAGGGGCTGCCGGGAAGCCCGGACCGGCCGAGGGCGACGAGGGCCAGGACCCGGACGTCCGCGGATCCCTCGCGCAGGACGCGCAGGAGGGCCGGGGCGGCGGCCGCGCCGAGCTCCCGGAGGGGCCGGAAGCGGCGGAATGCCGACAGCGACACTCCCGCGACGCCGCCCTCCGCGATGATGTCGGCGAAGTGACCTGCGGCGAAGGCGAACAGAGCCCGCTCCCGGAGGGTCGCGGCGGAGGCCGGCATGTCTCCGAGGGATTCCGGCGCCAGGAGTCCCCGCGACCGAAGCCGCACGAGCGCATCCATGGCCGCGCGGCGCACCTCCGGATCGGGGTCGGAGACCGCGATCTCCCGGAGCCGCGCCGCGTCCTCCGGTCCGCCCGATCCGCCGAGCCCCCGGGCCCCGAGGCCCCGCACCCGGGCCTCGGAGTCGGAGATCAGGACACGGAAGACCGCGCGCCCGCCATCGGTTCCCGCGGAGGCTTCCGCCAGCGCGGCCTCCCGCTCCGCGGCATAAGGGCTCCGGAACCGGGGATCCTGAAGAGCGTGCGCCGGCGCGGCCGCCACGAGGAAAGCAGCCAGGCACGCCGCGGACGCGCTCCGGCGGTTCATCGGACGAAAAGTCCTCCTTCGCGGAGCGCGGAGGCGATGCGGGGGAGCGCAGGATCCCGGCTCACGGCGACGGATGTCCCGTCGATGCGGCGGAGCACGATGTCGCGGAACTCCCGCACGCCGAGCATGCGATCCAGGATCTCCGGCGACGGCGCCGTCACGAGATGCACGGGTCGACTCGTCGCCACGCCCACACGGGCGCACCACTCCCGGACCGACCGCTCGACGTTCGGCGGGATGTCATCTCCGGCGAGCTTCGCGAGCTCGCCGACGATGTCCTCTCCGGTGAGCCCGTCGGCCACAGCCTCCTCCACGGACTCCCGTGTGATCTGGTAGTGCACGGCCACGTCGGAGCGCGTCCGCCTCGCGAACTTCGGCAGGATACCGGGGACGCGGGCGTGATGGCCGTCGGGCAGCACCACGACTTCGAAATCGGACGAAACGACGGCGCTGGGTCCCGCCGGCTCCGCCCGTCCGGCAGCCGCTGCGGGCAGGAAGGCCGCCCGGCCAAGCGGCGTGATCCGGATTCCGAGAACCCCCTCGGCTCCCACCCAGGTCTCGGCCAGGCCGGCAAGAGCCACGGGACCGGTGAGAAAGGCCACGGCGTCCCGGAGGAGCTCATCGGGGGTTGCGAGACTCGGAAACGGCGGAACGCGGAACCGCTTCTGCCACGCCTCCCTCAGGTTCCTCCGCTCGAGGTGAGCGAGATGACGGTTTCGGGCGAGGGCGGCCAGGATCGACGGACGCGCGGGCGCGCCGCCCCGAGCTGCGAGTCCCTCCGCCGCCGCAATCCGCACGCGCGGCTGGTGGAACGAGGGAGCCGGCGGCGCCGCGACGAGAACGTCCCTTACGGCACGGGCCCGGTCGGGAACTCCGAGGCGCTCGAACGTGGCGAAGCGCGCCGATGGGACGAGGCGCCGGTCCGGGCCCATCTCGAGGAGATCGAGGCTCCGGGCGAGGCCGAGGAGGAACGCGAAGGCAGTGGCGTCGTCCGCCGGCCGCCGGCCCGGCAGGAGACAGAGAGGTTCGAGCCGCCGGAGCGTGGCCCGGTAGATCTCGCCCTCCCGTGTCAACTTGACCTCGTGGCTCTCGAGCACGGTCCGGAGCGCGCCGAGATCGGCGAGGCAGTCGGCGGGGCCCGGCCCCGAAGGCGGCGCATCGGGTGCCGGGCCGGCGTCGAGAAGCGCCTCCGCGACCTCCGCGAAGAGGACGATGGCAGGTTCGGGCATCGACAGCCCGAAGTCCACGAGGGAGGGTGCCGCGACCGATCCGAGCAGGTTCGCCTCGAGAGCACGGGCTACGGCGTCGCGATCCGCTGCGCCGGCCGCCCGGGCGGAGAGGATGCCGCCCCCGTCGCGCAGCGCCCGCCCGGCCGGCTCGCGGGCGGCATCGGGCAGCCGGGCGAACCTCCGGTGCACGTCTCCGGGGTCTGCGAGGCGCGCGACGAGCAGGCTCCGGCTTCCCGCGAGATCCGGGGCGAGATCGAGGGCTCCGAGGCGGGCCCGGAGGACGTCGCCGTCGAGGACGTGGACGGCGGACCAGAGGGAGAAGAAGGACTCGACGGGGCGCTCGCCGGCGCAGAGGATCGCCCGCAGGATCGTACCGGTCTCGAAAGGGATCTCGTGGACGCCCCGCTTCTCCGGCACGGGCGCGAAGAGCGCCCGGTCCACCAGCGCCGCCGCTGCGGCATCGTACTCGAAGGCGCGGATCGGAGCGCCGGGCGCCCCGTTCTCGAAGGCGGATCGGTCGATGCGGAGCCCCGGCGCGGCCAGGGCCGCGATGAGGACATCCCTGAGCTTCTGGGAGAGGCTCCGCACGAGCGCGGCGAGGCGGTCCCGGTCGAGGAGGACGTCACGCAGCCTCGCGGCGACGCCGGATCTCGGCCCCACGAGGCGCTGCGGCGACCCCGTGATGCAGCGCAGGCGGTCCCGCAGCTCGCCGTCCGAGAGGGAATCGATGAGATCGTCGAGCCTCATGTCGGCGCCTCCTCGGGCGCCGGGCGAGCCCGTTCGACGATCCAGTCGTACCCCTGCTCGAGAAGGAAGCGCTGCCGCCGGGCGGCGAAGGCGATCTCGGACGTCCCCTCGCTGACCAGCGTGTAGAAGGAGGCCGGGCGCCCATCGGACTTCCGCCGGAGGATCCGTCCGAGCCGCTGCGCCTCCTCCTGCCGGGACCCGAACGTGCCTGAGACCTGGAGAGCCACGCTGGCGTCGGGCAGGTCCACGGCGAAGTTGGCGACCTTCGACACGATGAGGACCAGGATCTCGCGGCGGCGGAACGCTCCGTAGAGGCGGCGCCGCTCCTCCTCCGGCGTCGCGCTCGTGATCATCGGGGCGCCGATGGCGCCACGGATGGCCTCGAGCTGCCGGAGATACTGGCCGATGACGAGGACGGATTCGCCGCGGTGCCGTCCGAGGAGATATCGGAGGACATCGATCTTTCCGGCGTTCTCCGCGGCCATGCGGTGCCGCTCCCTCGGCGTTGCCGCCTCCCAGGCGGCCCGGGCCTCGAGCGGCAGAGGCACGCGCACCTCGACGCAGCGCGCGGCGGCGATGTATCCCTCCCGCTCGAGACGCCGCCAGGGCGCCTCGAAGCGCCGGGGACCGATGAGGGCGAAGACATCCTCCTCGCGTCCGTCCTCCCGCACGAGCGTGGCGGTGAGGCCGAGTCTCCGGCGGGCCTGGAGCTCGGCCGTGGCCCGGAACACCGGCGCCGGCAGGAGATGGACCTCGTCCCAGATGACGAGGCCGAAGCCGCCCCGCGCGAGGAGATCCATGTGCGGCATGGGAGCCGTCCGGCTCTGCCGGTGGGTGAGGATCTGGTACGTCGACACCGTCACCGGCCGGATCTCCTTCCGCTCCCCCGTGTACTCGCCGACGGTTCCGGGATCGAGATCCGTCCGGTCGAGCAGTTCGTCGATCCACTGGCGGACCGCCGTCCGGTTCGTCGTGAGGATGAGCGTCGTGAGGCCGTGAAGCTCCATGATCCGGATCCCCGTGAGCGTCTTCCCGGCGCCGCAGGGGAGGACGACGACCCCGTGCCCCCCGCGATCCGTCCCCCCCGCGAAGAAGGCCTGCGCGGCCGCCTCCTGGTAGGGACGAAGCGCGAAGGGACGGCCCGAGGCCGTGACGCTCCGGAGAGCAACCGGCAGGCAGTTCGCGGCGGCATACCCGGCCAGATCCTCCGCCGGGAAACCGGCTCTCGCCAGCGCCTGCTTCACGGGGCCGCGGGCCGAGGGCTCGATCCGCAGGCGCACGCGCCCCTCGTCACCGGCCTCCGGTGCGGCCCCCCGGATCGCGAGGCTCAGGATCTCCCGGAGAGAGAAGATCTCGTCGGCGGCCCCGGGATCCGCCTCGAGAACGAGATCGTCGCCCTCCCGCAGGATCCTCGCGCGTCCCGCTCGATCCATGACGGACCGGATCCTCGTCGCCACGGCCTCGGGCACGGGCAGGCGTGCGTGGTGGTCCAGCATGGCGAGGATCGCGTCGGCCGCAAGCCCCGTGGCCGCGGCATTCCAGAGGCTCAGCGATGTCACGCGCCACGTGTGGAGCGGATCGGGACTCTTCACGAGCTCCGCGAAGCCGGAGAGGGCCTCCCGGGCCTCGTCGCTCCCCGGGGTCCGCGTGTCGAGAAGCACCATGCCGTCCGTCTGGACGATGAGGGAGCCGTCGGACCGGGCGATCACGTCCCCGCCTCCGCGACGCGGCGCCGCCTCGCCGCCGCGAGCAGCGGCGCGAGCCAGCGGCCCGTCTCCGATCCGGACGCCGCAGCCACGATCTCCGGCGTGCCCTCGACGAGGATCCCGCCTCCGTCAGCACCGCCGCCGGGTCCGAGATCGATGACCCGATCGGCGGCTTTGATGACGTCGAGGTTGTGCTCGATGACCACGACGGTGTGCCCGAGGTCCACGAGCTTCTGGAACACCGCCACGAGGCGCCGCGTGTCCTCGAAGTGGAGCCCCGTCGTCGGTTCGTCGAAGACGTAGAGGGCCCGCGTCGTCCGCCGCGTCAGTTCCGACGCGAGGCGCAGCCGCTGAGCCTCGCCCCCCGACAGCGTGTCCACGGACTGCCCGAGGCGCATGTATCCGAGGCCCACGTCCACGAGGCGGTCGAGGATCTCGACCAGGCGCGGATGGGCTTCGAAGAACGTCCGGGCGTCCCCGATCTCCATGTCGAGGACGTCGGCGATCGTACGGCCGCGGTACTCCACCGTGAGCGTCTCGCCGTCGAACCGCCGGCCCCGGCACGCCTCGCAGGTCTCGAAGACGTCGGAGAGGAACAGCATCTCGATGCGGATGACCCCCCGCCCGTCGCAGGCCCGGCAGCGACCGTCGCCCGTGTTGAAGCTGAAGCGGCTCGCGTCGAACCCCTTCATCCGGGCGAGCGGCAGGGCTGCGAAGAGGGTGCGGATCTCATCCCAGGCTCCGGTGCACGTCGCCGGGTTCGACCGCCCGCTCCGGCCGGGCGGCGACTGATCGACGACGACGACCTCGGCCAGATCGCCCTCCACCGTGGCTCGCTTCCAGGTCCGGGACGCCGCGCGGCGTCCGGTCAGGGCCTCCCGGACGGCGGGGACGAGACAGTCCATGACGAGGGAGCTCTTGCCGGATCCGGAGACCCCCGTCACGGCCGTGAGACACCCGAGCGGAAACCGGACATCGATGTCGCGGAGGTTGTTCGCCGAGGCGCCGTGGAGCCGGATGCAGGCTTCGGACTTCCGACGGCGGGCGGGGAGCGGCACGGCGAGGGCGCCCGTCAGATACCCCGCGGTGAGTCCCTCGCCCCGGGCGAGCATCGGCGCGAGCTCTCCCTGGTACGTCACGGTTCCGCCCCGGTGCCCCGCACCGGGGCCGAGATCCACGACCCAGTCGGCCGACCGGATGACGTCGGCGTCGTGCTCGACCACGACGACGGAATTGCCGAGATCCCGGAGTCCCCGGAGGGTCCCGAGGAGGCGCTCCGTGTCCCGCGGGTGCAGGCCGATGGTGGGCTCGTCGAGGACGTACGTGACGCCGGTGAGCCTGTTGCCGAGCTGGGTCGCGAGGCGGATCCGCTGGGACTCGCCCCCCGAGAGCGTCGCCGCGTTCCGGGAGAGCGTGAGGTAGGAGAGGCCCACGTCCGCAAGGAAGCGGAGACGGTTCCGGATCTCGCGGAGCGGCTGCTCGGCGATGACGGCGGCCTGCGGCGCGAGCGCGGGGGCCCGGAAGACCTCGATCGCTTCGTCCACCGTCAGGTCGCTCACCTCCGCGATGTTCCGCCCGTCGACCGTCACCGCGAGGACTTCGGGGCGCAGACGCCGGCCCTCGCAGACCGCGCAGCGGTCTTCCCGCATCACGTGTTCGAGGATCCCCGTCCACCAGGGGCTCGTCGAGCGCCGGTACCAGTCCTCGACGTAGAACCGGAATCCCGGCCAGCGCGAGGGCAGCCGCTCGCGCACGCGCCGGGGAAGCCGTTCATCGCCGCCCAGCGCCCGGAGCACCTCCGGCGGAAGGCCGTCGAGGATGGCGGCGCGCGCCCGCTCCGGCAGGCGATTCCACGGCCGACCGGGATCGAAGTCGAGGGCCTCGCCGAGCACCTCGACGGTGGGGACGAACCACCCCCCGGATCTCGTGAACATGTCCCCAGGCCGGGAGATCAGGGCGCCCTGGAAGAGCGGCCGCTCCGGTTCGGCGATGAGCCGCTCCGGATCGCAGGCGAGGCGGACTCCGAGACCCGTGCACTCCGGACAGGCGCCCTCGTGGCTGTTCCAGCTGAACAGGCGGGGCGTGAGTTCCTCGAGACGGAATCCGCAGGTGGCGCATGCCGCATCCCTCGAGAACCACCGCACGGTGCCGTCCACGGGCTCGAAGCCCGCAAGGTCCCAACCCCTCGCGTATGCCTGTTCCACGGCATCGAGAATACGCACGCGGGACGCCTCGGAGACGCTGACGCGGTCCACGACGACTGAGATACTGCGGCACCGGGCCCCCGGCTTCCGCATCCCGGCGATGGGGCGCTCGACACCGTCGATGGACAGGCGGACGAAGCCCTCGCGCTCGAGCTCGGGGAGGAGCGCCGGAAGGTCCGCCGGGCGCCGCAGCGGCAGGCTCCGCTTCGTTCCCGCCAGGTGGAGCGGGGCGAGGATCCGGCCCTTGCCGCCGTCATGGGCCTCGAGGATCGCCTCGAACACGCGGTCCGGAGGCGATCCGGCGAGGACCGTGCGGCAGGACGGGCAGTGAGGCGTCCCGACCCGCGCGTAGAGAAGGCGGAAGTAGTCGTGGATCTCGGTCACCGTCGCCACCGTCGAACGCGGATTCCGGGAGGACGCCTTCTGGTCGATGGCGATGGAGGGCGAAAGACCCTCGATCCGCTCCACGGGCGCCCGCGAGAGGCGCCCGAGGAACTGCCGGGCATAGGTGGAGAGGGACTCCACGAAACGCCGCTGCCCCTCCGCGAAGATCGTGTCGAAGGCCAGCGAGGTCTTCCCCGACCCCGAGACCCCGGTGATGACCGACAGGCGGCCCGTCGGCAGCGTGACATCCACGTTCTTCAGGTTGTGCAGAGACGCCCCCGTGATGCGGATGGCGCCCTCCACGGCCAGGTCCCGGGGCGGTTCGCGCCGCACCTCCGGCTCCCGCGGCGCCGGGGACGGCGCGAAGCACGCGGCGAGCATCCGGCCCGTGTGGGAGGCCTCGACCTCGACGATGCCGGGCAAGGGGCCCGCCCAGACGACGCGCCCCCCTCCTCCGCCCCCCTCCGGGCCGAGGTCGATGATCCAGTCGGCGACCTTGATGACGTCGAGGTTGTGCTCGATGACGAGGACCGTGTTGCCCGCATCGACGAGCCGCTGCAGGGCCAGGAGGAGCGTCTCGATGTCCTGGAAGTGCAGCCCCGTCGTGGGCTCGTCGAGCAGATAGAGCGTGCGGCCCGTCGCGGGGCGCCGGAGCTCCGAAGCGAGCTTGAGCCTCTGCGCCTCTCCGCCCGAAAGCGTCGTCGACGTCTGGCCGAGCCTCACGTAGCCAAGGCCCGTGTCCCTGAGCGTCCCGAGGATCCTCGCGATCTTCGGCTGGTGGGCGAAGAACTCCACGGCCTCCGACACAGTCATCTCGAGGATGTCCCGGATGGTCCGGTCCCGCCAGCGGATCTCGAGGGTCTCGGGGTTGAACCGCTGACCCCGGCACGATTCGCAGTCCACCTCCACGTCGGCGAGGAACTGCATCTCGATGACCCGCACGCCGGCCCCGCCGCAGGCCTCGCAGCGACCGCCGCGCACGTTGAACGAGAAGCGTCCCTTCGGATAGCCGCGGATCCGCGACTCGGGCAGGTCGGCGAAGAGATCCCGGATGAGCCCCCAGACGTCGCTGTACGTCGCGGGGTTGCTCCGCGGCGTGCGCCCGATGGGGCTCTGGTCGATGATGACGACCTTGTCGAGGGCGTCCAGGCCCTCGATGGCATCGTGCGCTCCCGGCGTGTCGAGCGCGCCATGGAACCGTGCCGCGAGGGCCTTGCGGAGGATCTCGTTGACGAGCGTGCTCTTCCCCGACCCCGAAACGCCCGTGACGACGGTGAAGACGCCGAGCGGCACCGAGACGTCGATGCCCTTCAGGTTGTGCGCCCGGGCGTTGCGCACGGTGATGGCGGGCCCGGCCGGCGTGCGGCGCACCGCAGGGATCGGGATCTCCGCCCGGCCCGACAGGTAGCGCCCGGTCACGGAGCGCGGCTCGGCGATGAGGTCGCCGAGCGTTCCCGCGGCGACGATCTCGCCGCCGTCCCGGCCGGCGCCGGGCCCGACGTCGACGAGGAAGTCGGAGGCCTCCATGGTCTCCCGGTCGTGCTCCACGACGAACACCGTGTTGCCCGCGTCGCGCAGCCGAGCCAGCGTCGCGATGAGCCGGCGGTTGTCCCGCTGGTGCAGGCCGATGCTCGGTTCGTCGAGGACATAGAGGACGCCCTTCAGTCCCGACCCCACCTGCGTCGCCAGGCGGATCCGCTGGGACTCACCCCCGGAGAGGGTGGCGGCGGAACGCTCGAGCGTCATGTAACCGAGTCCCACGTCGGCGAGGAACCCGAGCCTCGACCGCAGCTCCTTCAGGATCTCGCGGGCGATGCGCTCCTCCCGAGGCGTGAAGTCGAGTCCGTCGAGGAAGGCCCGCGCAGCCTCCACCGTGAGAGCGGAGATGTCCGGGAGGCTCTGCCCGCGGACGAAGACGGCCCGGCTCTCCGCCCGCAGCCGCGTTCCGAGGCAGGCGGAGCACTCGCGCTCCGCGAGCCAGGGCGTCACGACATGCGCGCTCTCCGAGGCCGCGGCTTCGCGGATCGCGCCGAAGAGACCTCCCTCCCCCGTGCCCCGGAGGATGTGCTCCCTCTGCGCCTCCGTGAGGCGGTTCCACGGCGTGGCGCCGCCGATGGCCAGCTCCCGGGCCCGCGTGTCGAACTCGGAGTCCGGAAGCAGCGAGTTCGGGAAGTGCTTCCGGAGCCTGCGGAACGGCCGGAGGATGGCCGTCACCGTCATGCCGGGATCCGGCACGATGAGCGCCGGGTCCGGCTCCGTCGCGCGACCCAGCCCGCCGCAGCGCGGGCAGGCCCCGTGGACCGTGTTGAAGGAGAAGAGGCGCGGTTCGAGTTCCGGGGCCGAGACGCCGCAGGTCGGGCAGGCCGCTACCGACGAGTAGAAGATCGGCTCCGCACCCGCGAGCACGCCGACGAGGCCCGCGGCCATGGCGAGCCCCCGCTCGACGGCCTCCGCGAGGCGGGACCGGCGCGAGGCCTCGATCCGCATGCGGTCGAGGACGATCTCGATGTCATGGCGGGCATGCCGCGCGATCTCGATCTCCTCGTCGAGGCGGACGATGCGGCCGTCCACGCGGGCCCGCGCGAAACCCTTCAGGCGGTACTCGGCGAGATCCTTCCGGTACTCGCCCTTGCGTCCCCGCACCACGGGCGCGAGGAGGATCACGTCGGACCCCGAGTGGCCGGTCAGGATCGCATCGACGATCCCGTCCACGGTCCGGGAGACGATCCCGACCCCGCACTTCGGGCAGTGCGGCTCGCCGAGGCGCGCGAAGAGGAGCCGCAGGTGGTCGTGGATCTCGGTGATCGTTCCGACGGTGGACCGCGGATTCCTGTTCACCGATTT
>CAYQRN010000157.1:0-10790 GCA_964419995.1 uncultured Planctomycetia bacterium | reverse complement strand
AAGACGCGGATCCGGTCCGCCGGATCGCCCCCCTCGCCGGCGGAGGCGACGAGGCCGATCCGGCCGTGCCCGGCCTCCATGTCGCGGAGGCCTCCGGGGGGAGGACTGCCCGGGCCGCCGCCGGGAGTCCCGGCGCCGGAGACATCGAGGTGCCCCCGGACTTCGCGGCTCACGCCAGCCACGTCGAGCCACGCCGTCACGGCGTGGCGTCCGGGTCGGGCGCCGGCCGGCACCATGGCGGCGATGTCGACGAGGCCGGGTCCGTTGCGCACGGTGAAGGGCTTCGGCAGGGGAGATGGGAATCCCGGGATGCCGATCCTGGCGAGGGCCGGAGCCGGGGTCTCCGGGTCGAGCCCGGCCACGGTGAAGGCGAGGCGGAACTTCATGTGCTGGCCCGCCGAAGGCGCCGGAGGATCGACGGTCAACGACAGGGTCGCGATGGAGGGAAGCTCGACACGGACGCGGGTTTCCGCGCTGGCTGTCCCCGCGATGCCGCCCGCCGGCAAAGCGAGCCGCAGTGTCGCACGGAGCACGATGTCGCCGCCTGCGCAGTCCGGGGGCACGGTGAGGTTGACGCCGACGTCGACTCTCCCGCGGCCGCGCACGGTCGCCGTCGCGCGTCCCGAGAATCCGGGAAGCGAACCGGCGCCCCGCAGGGCCACGACATCCGCGTCAGCCGTCACGGGAAAGCGATCGAGGCCGTCCACCACCGCCCGGACCATCACGGTCACGGGCGTCCCGGGGCGGATGCGGTCCACGGGGCGCCCTGCGGCATCGAGGACGCCGACCTCGGCGATGGAGACGGGAATCCGGATCGTGAGCGGCGCTTCGCGCCGGTCCCGCGCGTGGCGGCCGTCGGGCGTGCGGACCTCCACGGCACAGACGACGGTGGCCCGGCCCGCGGGGACGTCATCGGGCAGGCGGAAGACGTGTTCGCACGCGGAGGGGCGCCAGTCGTCTTCCGGGCGGTGGACGCGGCCGAGACGGCGAAGGATCCGATCCCCGGCGACGATGCTCCACTCGACGCGGGCGTCCGACGCCGGCGGAAACCCGCACGTGCGGATGCGGGCCGAGGCCCGGACCTCCTGTCCCGCGAGAGCGTCGGCGGGGACCGTGAGATCGAGGATCTCGGCCCTGAGCGGAGGAACGACGCTGAGGGGCACCTCGCAGGTCGCGACCTGGCCCGCGGCGTCAGTCACGGTGAGGAGTACCGTGTGGCGGCCGGGGGCGTCGAACGTGAAGATCCACTCGTTCTCCCGCCACGTGTGTGGCCGTTCCACGAGGCGCCATGCGAAGGCGAAGGGGGGGACGCCGCCCTGGATCAGCGGCGCCAGGCGAAGCGGCTCGCCGGGGTGGATCAGCGCGGGGCAGGCCGGGGGCGTGAGGAGGAGCGGCGGGGGAGCGATGCGGATGACGGCTCGCGCCACCGCCCTCTGCGGAAGCGAAGGGTGGTCGTCGCGAACCTCGCAGAGGATCGTTGCGTCGCCGAATCTCCGGGGATGGAAGTGCGTGGCGGGCGCGTCCGGACCGTCGAACTGTCCGCCGTCCGAGAACCACCGCGCCCGTGCGGCGCCGGAGCCTCCGGCGATGACGATGTCCACGCTGACAGGCTCTCCGAAGACCCCTCCCGGCGCACGGATGGCCGCCCGGAGCGGCGCGAGCACCTCGACGCAGGTGGTGGCCGCGGCCTCCTCGATCGTGCCGGGGACGGGGCCCGGGCACCGGGCCGATGCCCGGATCTCGAGAAGACCCGGCACGCGGGGGATCACCTGTCGTTCGAGACCGACGGCGCCTTCGGACCAGGACACGGTGACGGGTGGCACGCCGCCCGTGACCATGGCGCGCACCGGGACAGGCTCGCCCACGAGAGTTGCCGGGCGGCCCGGAACCAGTGCGAGACCCAGGGGATCGCGACGCGGCAGGACGTCGAGGACGAGGAGGGGTGATCGGGCGGGGAGACCGCGGGCGTCCGTGGCGATGGCCTCCACGGCACGGCGTCCCGGTTCGTCGAGTCGGAGGCGTATCCCGTCCGGGAGCGGAGGAACGCCGGTATCCGGCGGCGCCGGCCGGCCGTCCACGAGCCAGAGGATGTGACGACCTCCGACCGCGCCGATGACCTCTGCCGCCAGGGCGAAGGGGACGCCGGCGAAGACCGGGCCCGCCGGCGGCAGCACGCGGATCGCCAGAGCCGGGCCCCGGCGCAGATCCGCGAGCTGCAGGACGACGGAGGCCTCGAAGGGCGCCTCCGGCAGATGCCGGGCGAAGCCCTCGGGAAGTCCGAGGAACTCCCAGTGCGGTGCTCCCGTCCGGAGGCCGAAGACGTGGAAGAGCTGCCGCGCGAGCGTCCGTGCCACGTGGGCCGCCGGGCGCGGCCTCGCCGCGCGCCCCGATCCGGCGGAGATGACGAGATCCGATTCGGGAAGCCAGGCCTCCCGCCCTCCGGGGGCGCCGGGACGCTGGAAGGCGAAGAGGTCGAGCCGCGCATTGGGCGGAGGCGACCGCCGGGTCCAGAGGCGGAGCCGGAAGGACGGATCGCCGAAGACCTCCGACGTGAGGAACCGGCGCGCCGTGTGGAAGAGGGGGTCCGCGCCGCGCCAGCACTCGTCCCTGACGACCGCCCAGGCGAGGGCGGCCACGATGCCGTCGATGTCGGGGCAGAGGCGCCTCACGGGCTCATCGATGCTCCAGGCCGGCCAGGCCTGGTCGCCGCGCGTGTACGACGCCATCGGGCCGGCGGGCTGCCCCGCGAGCGTGGTGTGGAGACCAGCGAGGATGAGAAAAGCACCGAGGGCGCGCCGCGACATGGGACCTCCGCGTTCCGTTCCGATCCGCTCCGGTACCCCGGCATGCTATCAGCCGTCCGGAGCCGGGCGGCCCTCCGCGAACCGGCGGCCGCCGGCTCTCCGTTGAGGGGTCCTCGGGGCGCTGGTAGCCTCGCAGGGTCCCCTCCGGAGGCATGCCCTTGGCGGAACCGAAGATCGAATCGATCCAGGAGGCCCTCGCGCGGGAAGGCCTGGACGGGTGGCTCTTCTACAACTTCCACGGCGTCGACCCCATCGGCCCGCGGATCCTCGGACTTCCGGCCGAGCGCATGGAGTCGCGCCGCTGGTTCTGTCTCGTGCCCCGCTCTGGAACCGTGCGGAAGCTCGTCCACGGCATCGAGGCGGAAACCCTCGACGCGATCCCGGGCGAGAAGCGCGTCTACGTGGGGTGGAGGAAGCTCGAGGAAGGGCTCGCCGCCATCCTCTCCGGCATGCGGCGGGTGGCCATGCAGTACTCGCCGCTGGGCGCGATTCCGTATGTCTCACGGGTGGACGCGGGCACCCTCGAGCTCGTCCGTGCGACGGGCGTCGAGGTCGTCACGTCGGCGGATCTCGTCTCGTGGTTCGAGTCGCGCCTCACGGACGAGGGACGCGCTTCCCACGATCGGGCCGCCGGCGCCGTGCACCGCATCGTCCACGAGGCCTTCGCCGAGATCGGACGGGCCGTGGATGCCGGAACGGGCCCCTCCGAGCACGCCGTCCAGCAGTTCATCATGCGACGCTTTCGAGACGGACGCCTCGTCACCGACCATCCGCCCATCGTGGCCGTCGGGCCGAACAGCGGGAAGCCGCACTTCGCCCCGTCGGAGGCCGACACGCGGCCCATGCGCCGGGGCGACTTCGTCCTCATCGATCTCTGGGCCCGGGAAGAGGGACCCGACGCCATCTTCGCCGACATCACCTGGACCGGGTTCATCGGGCGGGAAGTTCCCGACCGCATCCGCAGTGTCTTCGAGATCGTGCGGGACGCGCGGAACGCCGGCATCGCCCGGGTACGGGAGGCCGTGGCGGCCCGGCGTCCCGTCACCGGGGCCGAAGTGGACGACGCCACCCGCGCCGTCATCGAGTCCCGTGGTTTCGGCGACCGCTTCATCCACCGCACCGGCCATTCCATCGGCCGCGAAGTGCACGGCAACGGGGCCAACATCGATAACCTCGAGACCCGGGACTGGCGGCGCCTCCTCGAACGAACCCTGTTCTCCATCGAACCCGGTATCTACCTCGAGGAGTTCGGCGTCCGGAGCGAGGTGGACGTGTGGATGGGGGAGGGGACGGTCGAGGTGACGGGAGGGCCGCCCCAGGACACTCTCGTCCTCATGGGGCGCTGATCCTCCCGGGCGTCCGGGCGCGGGCCGCGGTCAGTCGAGGGCGCGCTCCACGCGCCGCAGGACGAGGAGAAGCGCCGTTCCCGCGGCGATCATGATCCCCATGAGGATGAGGAAGAAGGTCGGGAAGGAGATCCGCAGGGCTCCCAGCGCTCCTGTGGCGTAGTTGCCCACGGCGATGCTGCCGAACCAGCAGCCCATGAGCAGGCCGGAGCGGCCCGGGGGGGCGTAGCGGGAGACGAAGGAGAGTCCGAGGGGGGAGAGGCAGAGCTCGCCGAGGGTGTGGAGCGCGTAGGCGAGCGCCAGGTACCACGGCGTGACGCGCCCGCCGGGAATGGAATCGGCGTGGCGGGCCGCGATGAAGAAGACCAGCATGGCGGCCGCCATGAGGTAGCACCCGATGACCATCTTGCCGGGAGTCGAGGGTTCGCGCTTGCGCGCCCGCAAGAAGGACCAGAAGAGGACGATGAAGGGGGAGAAGAGGAAGATGTAGAGGGGATTGAAGGACAGGAAGTTCTCGGCTTTCCACCCCCAGGCGTCGAGATCCACGTGTCGATCTGCGAAGAGGGTGAGCTTGTAGGCGTCCTGGAAGAACACCGACCAGAAGACCGCGGACACGGCGAGGATCACGAACACGGCGCCGAGCTGCGTCTTCTGCTTCGGAGTGAGGGGCGGCGACGTTGCGGCCCCGGTGGAGGTTCGGGCGGGGGATCGGTCGGCGTAGCGGCGCCGGCCGAGAGCGAACACGGTGAAGGAGAGGATGATCCCGAGGGCGGCGGATCCGAAGGCCGCGCCCCACCCGAGGGAGTCGCGGATGGCCGGAGCGGCGATGGGAGCCGCGAAGGCGCCGAGGTTGATCCCGACGTAGAAGATCTGGAACGCGTCGTCTCGGAGCGGCTTGCGCTCCGGCGTCTCGTACAGGGCTCCCACGAGGACGGAGATGTTGCCCTTGAAGAGGCCGTTCCCGCAGGCGACGACGAGGAGCCCGAAGGCGAAGACGAGGAACGAGGGGGAGAGGAATGTCGGGCTGCCGCCCACGAGATCGGTGGCGCCGAGAAGCAGATGCCCGAAGAAGAAGACGACGCCTCCCCAGAAGACGGTCTTCACGACGCCGAGGCGGCGGTCGGCGATATGGCCGCCGAAGACCGGGGTGAACCAGACGAGGAGCCCGAAAATGCCGTAGACCTGGCCCGACGCCTCGTCGCTGAGGCCGAAGTGCCTCGTCATGTAGAGGACGAGGAGCGACTTCATCGTGTAGAACGAGAAGCGCTCGGCCATCTCCGTGAAGAAGAGGAAGAAGAGGGCGGGGGGGTGGTTGCGCAGATTCCTGATGGCCGTCGCGAGGGATCCCATTCCGTGCCCCGTGAAGTTCGAGGTGAGTCCGCTCCTGCCGCCGGCGGGCGACGGCGAGCGGTTTGTACGGTGGCGGCGCCGCGGGGTCAACGCCGGAGTTCCCGGGAAGCGCGGCTCCCGGACCGTCGTTCAGGCGCCGGCAGGGCCGTCGAAGAGGGTTGGGCCGCCTCCGGCGGTCCGCCGCCGGCTCCGCGAGAGGCGCGGGACCGCGGGCCGGCGGCGGGCCGTCCGCTTCCGCGACGGGGCCGGGGGGCGGCGCTCCGCGACGATGGCCTCCCGGGCCAGGGCGTCGGCCCGCTCGTTCTCGACGAACCCCGCGTGGCCGGGCACCTTGACGAAGGTGAGGTCGGAGAATCGGACCATGTCGGCGCGGATCGCCTCGATGAGCTCGGTGTTCTTCGTGGCCTTCCAGCGCGCCGTGAGCACGCCGATGAGATAGGCCGAATCGGTGTGGATCCGGACGGGGAACTCCGGCCGGCGGATCTCCTGGAGCGCGATGCGGGCGGCGGTGAGCTCGGCGATGTTGTTCGTGAGGTCCGGTCCGAGGAACCGCGAGATCTCCCGGCGGCGACCGCGGAAGAGGAGGACGATGCCGGCCCCCGCAGGGCCCGGGTTTCGCGAGCAGGCGCCGTCCACCCAGGCGGCGATGACACCGTCGGGCACCTCGATCGTCACACCCGCGCCTCCGCCGACGGGCGCCGCGTCGAGGGGCAGAAGATCCTCCGGCCGCGCGCTGTACTCGTGGGGCTGATCGAGGGCGTAGCGGAAGCTGACGCGCCCGCCCTCCGCGAGGGGGCGTCCATCGCTGTCGATCCGGGCCCAGACCTTGTGCCCGCGGTGGCGCATGCGGACCCAGAGCCGGCCGTCCGGCGTCCTTCCTGGATCCTCCATGTTCCGGCCTGCCTCGGCCGCCCGGTCAGGCCGTGGCCCGGTCGGGGCGCACGACCTCCTCGGGCAGCGAGAAGACGACGTCCTCGTCCGCCGTGCGGAGCTCCACGAGGTCGTCGTAACCGAGGGACATGAGGTGCTTCACGAGATCCTCGACGAGGTACTCGGGCGCCGACGCTCCGGCGGAGACGCCCACGCGCTCGCATCCGGCGAGCCATGCGGCGTCGAGATGGCCCTTGTCGGGGATGAGGAAGGCGCGCTTGCCCATGGCCTCGGCGACCTCCCGGAGCCGGAGCGAGTTGCTGCTGTTGGCCGCTCCGAGGATCAGGACGACGTCGACGAGGGGGGCCATCTCCTTGATGGCGTGCTGGCGGTTCTGCGTCGCGTAGCAGATGTCGTCCCGCGGGGGCATGCGGACCCCGGGGAACTTCGTCTGGATCGCCTCCATGACGTCGCGCGTGTCGTCGATGGAGAGCGTCGTCTGCGTCACGGCCGCGATGGGGGCGTCGGGCGGGATCTCGAGGCGGGCCACGTCCTCGGCCGACTGGACGAGGATCGTGTCCTCCGGCGCCTCGCCCATGGTCCCCTCGACCTCCTCGTGCCCCGCGTGGCCGATGAGGATGATCCGGTGGCGCCGGCGCGCGAAGTTCTGGACCTCGACGTGGACCTTGGCGACGAGGGGACACGTGGCGTCGATGACGCGGAGGCGGCGCTCGCGGGCCAGGGCACGGACGGCCGGCGAGACGCCGTGGGCGCTGTAGATCGTGACGGCGCCCTCCGGCACCTCGTCGATCTCGTTCACGAAGCGGGCGCCGCGGGGCTTCAGGCTGTCCACGACGTGACGGTTGTGGACGATCTCCTTCCGGACCCAGACCGGCGGCCCGTAGATGTCGAGGGCCAGCTCGACGATCCGGATGGCCCGCTCCACGCCGGCGCAGAAGCCGCGCGGTCTCGCGAGGTAGAGCTTCATGGCGGAGGCCTCATCGGAGGTTCCGGCGGCCGACGCGGGCGGTCCCGGGGATTCCCGCGGGATGCCGGCGGAGTCTTCGGAGCGACGCCGGCGACGGGGATCCGCGTGTCCCGGCCCGAAGGTCGGGACGCGGGCCCCGGAGCGATTGTAGGCCGCTTCTGCCCTTGAGCAACGGCCTTCGGAACTGGTATTTCCCCGCTTCCCATGACATCGGAAATCCGAGCGCAAACCGAAGCGGCACCGCGTGTCGCGTCCGACGCGCGCCTCGCGGCGGCGCGGGACCGCGCGGCCGCTCACCTCCTCGCCCTCCAGCGCGACGACGGCCACTGGTGCGGGGAGCTCGAGGGCGACACGATCCTCGAGTCCGAGACGATCCTCATCCTCTGGTTCCTCGGGCGCGAGGTCGAACAGGCCGCCCTGCTCCGGAAGCTCGGGCGCTATCTCCGCAGGAGGCAGGAGCCCGGCGGCGGGTGGTCGCAGTACCCGGGAGGCCCGCCCGATCTCTCGATCACGTTGAAGGCCATTCTGGCCCTCCGGATCCTCGGCGCGCCGCCCGACGACCCCGACCTCCTCGCGGCCTGCGCCATCGTGCGCCGTCTCGGAGGGCCTCATCGGACCAACAGCTTCACCCGGATCTACCTTGCGATCCTCGGCCAGTACCCCTGGAGCCGGTGCCCGGCCGTGCCCCCGGAAATCGTCCTCGCTCCGCGAAACTGGCCGGTGAACCTCCTCAACATGTCGTCATGGTCGCGGACCATCGTGGTTCCGCTCTCCGTGATCTGGGCGAAGAAGCCGCGGCGCGCGGCGCCGGCACGGGTGAACCTCGACGATCTGTATCCGGCGCCCGGGGAGGCCGAGCCTCTGCGGCGCGTGCCGATCGAAGGGGAGAGGCGGAGGCTTCGGATCTTCTTCCTCGCCCTCGACCGCGTGCTCAGGACGCTCGAGACCCTGCGGATTCGCCCTCTGCGCCGCCGTGCCCTCCTGCGCTGCATGGAGTGGATCCGCGAGCGCGCCCGGGGGGCCGACGGACTCGGCGCCATCTTCCCTCCCATCCTCAACTGCCTCGTGGCCATGAAGGGCATGGGCTACCCCGATGACCACCCGGAGGTTCGAGCGGCGCTCGACGAGCTTCTCCGGCTCGTCATCGAGGACGCCGATGACGCCCGGGTCCAGCCGTGCACGTCGCCCGTCTGGGACACCGCCATCGCGATCAACGCGCTCCGCCTCTCCGGCCTCCCGGCCTCCCATCCGGCGCTCGGGAAGGCCGCCGACTGGCTCGTGGCGCGCCAGATCCGCGTCGCCGGGGACTGGCAGGAGCGGAACCGGGACGTGGAGCCCGGCGGCTGGTGTTTCGAGTACCGCAACGACGCCTATCCCGACGTGGACGATTCCATCATGGTCATGATGGCCCTCTCCCGCATGGGGCGGCCTGGCGACGCCGCCGCCATGCGCCGAGGCCTCGCGTGGGTGGACGCGATGCAGAACGCCGACGGCGGTTTCGGCGCCTTCGACCGGGACTGCGCCCTGCCCCTGTTCAGCTCCGTGCCCTTCGCCGACCACAACGCCATGCTGGATCCGAGCACGCCGGACATCAGCGCCCGCGTCCTCGAGATGTGGGGCGTCCTCGGGATCCGGAGCGGCGATCACCGCGTCGAGCGGGCCCTGGCGTACGTCCGCGCCCACGCAACGCCGGATGGCGCCTTCTACGGGCGGTGGGGCGTCAACTACATCTACGGCACGTGGCAGGTTCTCCGCGGCCTCGCCGAGGTGGGCGAACCGGCCGATTCGCCCGTCGTCGTCCGCGCTGCCGACTGGCTCGAATCGGTCCAGAATCCCGATGGAGGGTTCGGCGAGACCATTGCGTCCTACGACGATCCCGCTCTCAGGGGACAGGGCGTTTCCACGGCCTCCCAGACGGCATGGGCGGTCATGGGCCTCCTCGCCGCCGGCCGCCGGTCGGGGGGCGCCGTGGCGCGGGCCGTGGACTATCTCGTGCGGACGCAGACGGGAGACGGCACCTGGAACGAGGAGCCGTGGACGGGCACGGGCTTCCCGAAGGTCTTCTACCTGCGTTACCATCTCTATCGTCACTACTTCCCGCTCATGGCGCTCGGGAGGTATCTCGGCGGCGACGACGAGGAAGCGTCGCGCCGCGGCGGGGCGGCCCCTCGGCCCCGTACCGCGGCTCCGGAGACGGTGGAATGAGATTCCCGATCACGATGACCGCATCGCTCGGCCTCTACATGATGAGCCGCCGGCTCCGCCGCGAGCCGCGCTTCCCGCTCGTCCTCATGCTCGAGCCGCTCCACGCGTGCAACCTCACGTGCACGGGCTGCGGCCGGATCCGCGAGTACGAGGACACGATCCGGGAGAAGCTCACGGTGGAGGAGTGCCTCGCCTCGTCCGACGAGTGCGGCGCCCCCATCGTGTCGGTCTGCGGCGGCGAGCCCATGATCTACCCCGAGATCGGGCGCCTCGTGCGGGAACTCCTCGAGCGGCGACGGCACATCTACCTCTGCACCAACGGGATGTTCACGGTGAAGCGGCTGCATGAATTCACGCCGAGCCGCCGCTTCTTCTTCAACGTGCATCTCGACGGACTCGAGGCCACCCATGACCGCTGCGTCGAGCGCGAGGGCGTCTTCCGCATGGCTCTCGAGGGGATCCGGGCCGCCAAGGCCGCCGGCTTCCAGGTGTGCACCAACACGACGGTGTACCGGGAGACGGACATGGCGGAGATCGAGGCGCTCTTCGAACAACTCCGCCCCCTCGATCTCGACGGGCACATGCTCTCCCCGGCGTACTCCTATGCCGCCGTGAAATCCGATGGCCTCTTCATGGGGCGATCCGCGATCCATGCGAAGTTCCGGGACATCGACCGCCTCTCCCGGAAGTACAAGCTTCTGGCCTCGCCGGTCTACCTCGACTTCCTCCGCGGTCACCGGGAGGAGATGCCCTGCGCGGCCTGGGGCAATCCGACCCGCAACACGAAGGGCTGGAAGGGACCGTGCTACCTCATCACGGACGGCCATTACGCGACGTTCCGCGAACTCATGGAGAAGACGCCGTGGGAGAAGTACGGGCGCGGAAGGGATCCGCGCTGCGAGAACTGCATGGTGCACTGCGGCTACGAGCCGGCCGCGGCTCTGGGCTACGGGAAGCGGCCGGGCGACGCCTACCGCATGGCCGTGTGGCAGCTCACGGGCTGACGGGCGCTGTCCCGCCCGGTCCGTTCCGATTCATCGGCCGGCCCTGCGGACACTCCGCCGGACGACCAGCATGAGCCGCGTCGAACCCGTGAAGCCCTGCCTCGTGGCCTTCGCCATGCGCGAGGAGCTCGATCCCTTCGCTGCGGCCACGCCCTGGTATGACGAGATCGACGCCCAGCGGATCATCAACCCCTTCGAGGTGAACCACAAGTTCCGCTCGGAG
>CAYQRN010000156.1:0-10880 GCA_964419995.1 uncultured Planctomycetia bacterium | reverse complement strand
GCGCGGCGAGATCGAGCCAGATCCGGTGGAGCGCCGCGCGGGCGGCGTCGCGGTGCATCGCGTGGCGCCCGGGGCCCGCCCGCTCCCAGGCGGCCTCGAAGTGGGCAAGGGCGCCGGGAAGGTCGTCTTTCTGGAGATGGAGCTCCCCGAGGCGCAGCCGCGGCGCGGGGTCGTCGGGGGCGGCCGCGACGGCGGCCTCGAGTCGCTTCTCCACGGCCGCCGGCAGGAAGAAGCACGTGACCTCGCGCTCGCCGGAGATCACAGCGGCGTCCTCGGCGAGGAGGATGTTGCCGGCGCGGTGGCGCCCGCGGAGGGGGCGCTCCTCGACGAGCTTGCCCGTGACGAGGTCCACCATGAGCAGGGCGTTGTCGCCCCGGCGGTTCCGGGCCGTGAACACGAGGCGGTCGCCCGCGATGGCCGGCATGCCCTCGACACCGATGCCGGAGCCGCCGGAGACGTCCTGCTGCCAGCGGATGCGCCCGGTCGCGATCTCATGGGCGCCGATCCGGCGGCCGGCCAGGATGACGGCGTCGCCGAAGGTGCCGGCGAGGTAGCGGTAGCGGTTGCCGGGGCCCATGCGGGCGAGGGTCGTGCGGCGGCCGGTGGCCTTCTCGAAGGCGCAGACCTCGTAGCTGTCCATGGGGGCGGCGATGACCCGGTCGCCTGCGATGACCGGCGCCCGGTTCATGAAGCCGGGTTCCCGCTCGAAGGTCATCTGGCTCTGGGCGATCGTCATCGGGATCTGCTCGTACTCGGAGATCCAGAGCGGCGATCCCGTGGCAGCCTCCACGGCGGCGACGACGCCGAGATTCGTGCTGAAGTAGAGCACGCCGTCGCTCTCCGCGACGGGGCTCGGGATGGACTCCTTGATGGGGTTTCCGAACATGTTGAGCTCGTTCTGGCCGAACGCGACGAAGGTGGACCAGAGGAGGCTGCCGGTCCACTTGTCGAGGCAGACGAGGTAATGGTGGTAGTTGCCCCGGTAGACCGTGCCGGCCACGTAGAGGCGGTCGCCGATGGCGAGGGGCGCGGTGTTGATGTTGAGCCGCTCGAGGAGGGGCGCACCGCCTGCTGCCGGGCCGGTCCGGGCCCCGTGGCGCCAGAGGATGCGGCCCGTCGCCCCGTCCACCGCGACGAGGCGGCGAGCCGGGATCGCCACGACCGGCGTGTAGCCGAAGAACGTGTCTTCGCCGGGGTCCGCGACGGGTGTCTCGAGAAAGGCGAAGACGAGACCGTCCGAGACGGTCACCGGCAGGATGACGTTGCGGTTCGGCCGCCCCTGGGAGCGGTCCACGGCGCCGCGCACGGCGTCGCCCGGCAGGTTCCACTTGTCGCCGCCGGTGAAGATGTTCCGCCCGAAGACGCGGAGCCCGTCCTGGTAGTAGAGCGAAGCTCCGTCGACCGCCGGGATCACCGGCGCGAAGGGCGTCTCGCCCCCGAGGCCCGTGAGGAACGTGTGACCGCCCTGCTGCAGTCCGAGCTGCACGGCGGCGGACCATGCCGGAGCGTCGAAGAGGGCCGGATCGACGCCCGTCGGGCGCGGGGCCGGCGGACCGGGCCGGAGGAACCGGGCCACGATGTCCGAGAGGGGGCACGGTTCCCCGAGGAACCGCACGGTTACGGCCAGCGTGGCGGCTCCCGCGCTCTCCGCGACGTCGGCGATCCCGTCGGTCCGGCCGAGGAGCCAGAGGGCGAAGACCCTGCGGGCCAGGGCCGGAGCGAGGACGGTCGGGTCCGTGGCGAAACGCCGTTCGTGGCGGGCGAGGACGAGGAGCGCGGTCTCGGGGTCCATCCGCTCGAGCGCGAGGTCGGCGGCGGCGAGGGCGGCCCGCGGGCCGAAGTCCGTGTACCAGTAGTTCGCGAAGATCGTGTCGAGGGGGGCGGGATCGCGCCGCGCGAGGGCGTCGGTCCAGAGCTCCTCGGCCCAGGCGTCGAAGACTCGGCGGTAGGCTGCCAGCGCCTCGGGGGGCGCCGCGGCGATCTTCCGGAAGCAGAAGTCCCGGAGGCTCATATGCTGCCCCGGTTCGACGGTCACCATCTTCGCGCCGAACCTGTTCACGGCATCCTGGAGGAGGCGGGCCCAGCGCGTCCAGTCCTGCGTCCGCGCGGCGTGGTCGGCGTCCGTCACGAGCTGGAGGCCGTTGCGGTCCTCGGGGACCGAGACCTGGCTCGTGTAGACGCCGTCATCCTGGGCGGCAGCTCCGGCCTCGGCCGCGAGGACCACGGCGGCCGCGAAAAGGAGCGGGGCGGCGATCAGGCGTGGTGGCATCATCTCCCTCATCGTACGCGGGGCGTGGTCCGGCATGAGATCCGCTCCCGGAAGCTCCCGGAAGCTCCCGGGGGCGGGGGGCTCCCCGGGACACCGGCCGCCGGGCGGATTTCAGAGCATCCGGAAACGTTTCCTGAGGATCCACTCCGCCGCGAGCAGTACGAGGAACAGGATGGGAATCCCCGCCCGGCGCCGGAGCGGGGCGCTCTCGCTCAGCGTGAGCTGGCGGATGGTGTCCCGATCGAGGCGGAGGGCGAGGTCATCGAGGCGGTCCGCCGTGAAGGCCTCGCCGCCGCTGCGCGCCGCGATGGCCTTCAACAGGGCGTCGTCCACGACGGGCTCGCTCGTCTCCTCGTCGCGAACCTCCACGAAGAAGGGGGGGGCGAAGACGCGGTCCTTCTCGTCGCGGGAGTCCGGAGGCTCGATCCAGGCCTCGTGGCGTCCCGTCTCGCGGACCTCGCAGAGCGCCTCGAAGATGCCGGGCTCGACGCGCTCGAGCCGGATCCGTTCCTCGCGGGGGGGCGAGCCGGGGTGGAGGACCGTGACATCGTGGAATTCAGCCTCGGAGAGCCGCCAGCTCCGGTCGCGGACCCGGGCGCGGAGCCGGACCATGTCGAAGGGGCGGTAGCGCGTGCGGTCCGTGTTGAGGTGGTAGCGGCGCCCGCCGGCGTAGAGCTTGCTCCGGCCGAGGTGCTTGACGACGCCGCCCCAGAACTGGTTGAACCAGCGGGGACCGACGTGCTTGAACCAGCTCCAGGTGTCGTCCGTGGCGGAGAAGAAGACGTTGCCCTCGCCGAAAGTCTGGGACGCGAAGAGGATGTACTTCCCGAAGTGGTTGCCGTCCACGGGATGCCTGGCGAGGACGTGGGCGGCTCGCGCGTCGCGCCGCACCGGGTAGTACTTGTAGAGGGGCTCGAGGCCTGCGGACATGTCCTCCCAGAGGCGGGTGTTCTCCGTCGGGTCGGGATCGAGCTGCATGAACGGCGACAGGCGGCCGAGCGGCATGAGGACCGGCTTCCACGGCGTGTCCCACCTGGCCGGAGGGGCGTCCTCTTCCGCGGTCCCCACGACCACGGGAAGGACCGCTTCGAGGTCCGTGTCCTTGTAGGAGCGCGGATTGTGGATCTCCCCTGCGATGAGGGCGAGTCCCCCCCCGTTCTCGACGAAGGTCCGGATGAGTCCGAGGATGCGGGCCGCCTCCCGGTCCCGCGTCGTGTCGTGGGGGAGGTTGTCGAGATCCACGAGCTTCTCGGGATGGATATCGCCGAGGATGAGGACGTGATAGCGGTCGAGCTCCTCCTGGGTTCGGGGGAAGGCCGTGAGCGGCAGCGTCTCCCGGTCCGACGTGGACTCCTGGATGAAGCCCTTCTCGGCGGCGGCCAGGAGGCACTGGGCCCGGAACGTCTCGGAGCCGCGGACGAGGAAGTCCTTGAGCTTGCGGTACTCGTAGCGGGGGAGATCCTCGACGTAGAGGACGTTGAGGCGCTCCTTCTTGACCTCGACCGTGATGCCGCGCTGGTTGTTGGCCGTGTCCTTCTCGCCGGGAAGGGGCCGGACGCGCACGATCCAGTCGTACTTGCCCGGGCGCGTGGGTCGGTACTGGAGTCGGAAGGGCTGGTTCTCGGAGACGGTGCGGAGCAGGAACGCCTCCTCGTGGACGGGCGAGCCGTTCTCGAGGATCTCGATGGTCACGCGCTGCTCCGGGTAGCGGCGGTTCTCGACGTGGGCCTCGAGGATCATGAGATCCTCGACCATGACGATGTCGTCCGCCACGACGGACGTGAGCGCCACGTCCCGGTGGGTGAAGGGGTCGCCGATGACGACGGTGTGGATCGGAACGCCCTGCTCCCGGGCCTGATCAGCGGCTGCGAGGGGATCCTGGCCCGCCGTGCGCCGCCCGTCCGAGAGGAGGACGATGCGGGCGCTCGTGCTGCCGCGGACGTTGGGGTTGCGGAGCACCGTGTCGAGGGCGTCGCCGAGGGCCGTGACCGCGCCGCCGGCGGTGAGGCCGGCGATGTCGGGCCGTGCCTCCACCTCGTCGGCGAAGGAGAAGATCCGGATGTCGTGCTTCTCGCGGAACCGCGCGAGGATGTCGCGGCCGCCGGGGGGGGCGAGGGCGCGGGCGAGAATCTCGCGGCGCGAGAGGGAGGCGAGGGGCTCGCCGTTCCCGAGTCCGAGGGCCCGCTCGAGCGCGCGGGCCGGCTCGCGCTGCTCCGGAGCGTCCCAGAGATCCCGCTCCGCCATGGACCTCGAGTCGTCGATGAGGACGGCCACGAGTCCCTTGGCGTCGCGGACGGTCTTCACTTCGGTGGCGGGGTCGAACGCGAGGAGGACGGCGAGGAGGACCACGAGCGCGCGGAGGGCGGCGAGGGTCCTCCGGACCCGGGGCGGCGCCTCGCGTTCGCGGCGGTAGAAGAAGGCCGTGACGAGGAGGATCGCCGGCACGAGGACGAGCACGACGACCCAGAGATCGGGTCCCGAGCGGAAGTGGAGGCCGGAGAGGAGATCGAGGAATCGCCCAGTCGCGTTCATCGGACGCTCCGCTGCGACTGGCCGAAGAACTGGGCGAGGGCCGTCTCCACGAGGAGGAGCGCGGCCATGGCATGGAGCAGGAGCTTCCAGATCCCGCCGGTTTCCGGGTCTCCGGAGGCCACGGCGGTCTCGGCGTCGAGGGACGGAACGACCGTGACGGACGGGCCCGCATCGGCCCGGATCCTGTCGGGCGACATGCGTCGCAGGTCGGACTCGGCGGCATCCGGGTTCACGGCGAAGCGCGTTTCACGCGTCGCTCCCGGGGGGGGCTCCGGCGCGCCGGGGGCGCGGTCGAGGACGGGGGCTATCGTGTAGATGCCCGCCTCGCGCATGTGGTCGCCGGGGTCGAGGCGGAGAGTCATGACCGCCGTGCCGGCCGCGTCGGACCCGCCGTCGCGGGGCGCACTCTCCGCCGGGCGCGACACGGCGGCGCCGCCGGCGAGGCGTCGCGCCTGGAGCTGCAGGCGCGTGGGCGTTCCGTCCATGTGGCGGAGCTGCGCCTCGCGGACGAAGTCGTCGAAGGTCCGGAGGAAGAGATCGCCCGCGACGATGTTGTCCACCGACGCGGCGCGGAGGGCGAGGTCGTAGACGATCTCGCGCCAGAAGGGCACCACGGCGGGGAACCGCGGAAACTCGCCGAAGTCGAGATCCGTGGACGAAAGAAACAGGAGGACGCGGCCCTTCCCGAAGGGCTTCTCGAGGAGCGCAGGGAAGGACGCGGCCTCGGCCGGCGGCAGGCGGTTGAAGGAGGCGAGGCGGGCCACGAAGGCGCCGCCGGCGGAGGCGTCGGCCTCCACGACGGCGTAGAAACGCACGCGGGAGAGGGAGATCCGCGTCGCCGGATCGTCCCAGTACTTCACGGCCCGGTGGTCGCCGCGGTCGACCGAGATGTCGAAGAGGATCTTCCGGCCGTCGGGATCGCCGGCGAGAGCCGTGAGGGACGCCGGCGAGAGCCCGCCCCCGCCCCGGTGGAACGCGCCGTTGAAGGCGGCGAGAGCCTCGCGTCCCCGGTCGTCGCCCCGGAAGTGGCTGCCTGTGGCCATGAGGAGGGATCCGCCCCGGGCGACCCAGTCCTCGAGACGCTTGAGCGGCTCCGCGGGGAGCTCGGGGACGTTGAGGAGAGCCACGACATCGAAGGCGTCGAGGACGCCGGGGTCGAGGTCGCCGGCGGCCACCGCCACCGGTTCGACGATGCCGGGGGCGCCGCCGTCGGCGGAGCCGGGGTCGAGGGCCTGGGCGAGGAAGAAGGCCTCCGGATCCGTGTCCGGCCGGTCGGGCCTGGGCTCGCCGTCCACGAGGAGGATCCGGATGCGGTCGTGGCATTCCACGGCGAACCAGCGCTCGTTATCTCCGTCGAGGACGTCGGACGCCGCATCGGGCCGGACCTTGAACGAGACGTAGTGCCAGCCGGGCCGGTCGAAGGCGAAGGGGAAGACGAGGGTCTGATCGCGGCCGGGTTCGAGGCCTCGGATCGGGAACTCCCGCTCGAAAGGCTTCTCCCGGTCCACCGTGACGACTACGGTCCCGGTGGCGGGACGCTTGCCGAAGTTGGTGACGCGGGCCGTGAACGGGACTCGACGACCCCGCAGGACCATCTTGCCCGCATGGCGCACGTCCGTCACGGCGAGGCTCGGGAAACGGTCCCCCTCGGCGGCGGCCGCCGAGGCGCGGACGTCCACGAGGATGACCCGACCGAGCGCGCCCTCGATCTCCTCGAAGCGCCGGCGCAGGGCAGTCCGCACGCCGCCGCCTTCGGCGGCCGGCGGCTTCGCCGGATCGGTCGCCGGCTCCGCGGGTGCCGCGAAGGCCGAGCGTTGCAGGTCCGTGAAGACGTAGACGAGGCGGGCACCGGGGATCTCCCGGGCCTGCAGCTCCCGGAGGGCGGCGGACGCGTGGAGGAGGCCGTCGTCGAGATCCGTGGAGGAGGGCGTGAGGCGGATCCCCTCGAGGGCGCGGCGGGCCCGTTCGAAGTCCTCCGTGAAGCCGAGGACGAGGCGGGCGGGGCGCGCGAGATCCACGACCGCGACGCGGTCGCGGCGGTCCCGGAGCGTCCGGAGGAGGGCGAGGGCGAGGGATCGCGACTGGTCGATGGCCTGAGTTCCCGCGGCGTCCCGCGCTCCCATGGAGAGCGACGAGTCCACGGCGAGGACCACGTTCCGTGCGGACTCGGGCGCGGAGCCGAAGACGGCGCTCCGGCTCGTCCGGGGGTCGGCGAGGGCGAGGGCGAGGAGGAGGAGCACGAGGCAGCGCAGTGCGAGGAGAAGGAGGTTCTCGAGCCGCACGCGCCGGCGCGTGCGGCGGAAAGCGTTCTGGAGGAACGTCATGGCCGCCCACCGGATCCGGCGGTAGCGCTGGCGCATGAAGAGGTGGATGAGGATCGGCAGGGTGGCGCCGAGCCCCCACCAGAGCATCGAAGGCAGGCTGAACCATGCGGCCACGGTCAGCGCCTCCTCGCCCGGGACGCCACGTACGAGGAGAGGGCCACGTCGAGTCCCGCCGACGTGTTGAGGATCACGTAGTCCATGCGCCCGGCGAAGCAGGTCGCCCGGAGCTGTTTCTGGAAGGTTCGGAGCTCGGCGAGATACGCCTCGCGGAGCGCCCGCGGGTCTGCGAGGAGGCGTCCCGGCCCTTCGAGTCCCTCGAAGAGCGTCATGCGGTCGAGGGGGAACTCGATCTCGTCGTTGTCGAGGACATGGAAGAGGATGACGTCATGCCCCTTGTGAGCGAGGCGCTTGAGGCCGGTCTCGATGCGGGCGATATCGTCGAGGAAGTCGCTCACGAGGATGAGGAGGCTCTTCTGCCGGATGCGCTCCGCCATCTCGGTGAGCATGCGCCCCATGTCCGTATCCCCTCCGGGCTCGGCCTCCTCGAGTGCCCGGAGGATGTTGCGGAGGTGCGCCGTGCTGTTCTGGGGCGGCAGGAAGCGGCGGAGCTCCGTGTCCCACAGGATGAGGGCCGCGGCATCCTGCTGCTGCGTCATGAGCCAGGCGAGGGAGGCGGCGACGTACCGGCCGTACTCGAGCTTCGAGACGCCCCCGGAGGCGTACTCCATGGAACGGCTCGTGTCGAGCGCCACGTAGGCCTTGAGGTTCGTCTCCTCCTCGAACTCCTTCACGTAGAAGCGGTCCGAGCGCCCGAAGACCTTCCAGTCGAGGAAGCGGATGTCATCGCCGGGGGCATACTCCCGGTGCTCGGCGAACTCGGCGGAGGATCCCTTGTATGGGCTCTCATGGAGGCCCGTGACGAACCCCTCGACGATGAGTCGGGCCTTGAGCTCGAGACCCTTCAGGTTCGAGAGGACCCGCGCGTCGAGATAGCGCCGGGGATCATCCCGCGTCGTGGCCACCGTCCCCCCGCCGGATCAGACGACCTTCTCGAGGGTCCCCCCGGCGGCGGCGTCCACGCCCGTCCGCGGGATGGTCTCGATGAGCCGCTCGACGACGGTGTCGGGGCGGACGCCTTCGGCTTCCGCGCTGAAGTTCACGATGATCCTGTGGCGGAGGACCGGCCGCGCCACGGCGCGGATGTCCTCGCCGGAGACGAAGTAGCGGCCCTGGAGGAGCGCCCGCGCCTTGCCGGCCAGGATGAGGTACTGGGATGCGCGGGGGCCGGCGCCCCAGGCGAGCCAGTTGCGCACGAAGTCGGGGGCATCCGGGGTCGTGACGCGGGTGCGCCGGGCGAACTCGAGGGCGTACTTCGCGACCTGGTCCGAGACCGGCACCCGCCGGACGATCTCCTGGAGGCGGAGGATCTCGGCGCCGGAAAGGACGACGGCCACGGCGTTTTCGGTGTCCGATGTCGTGGCCTGGACGATGCGCAGCTCCTCGTCCGCCGAGGGATAGTCCACGTGGACCATGAACATGAAGCGGTCGAGCTGCGCCTCGGGCAGGGTATAGGTGCCCTCCTGCTCGATGGGATTCTGGGTCGCGAGAACGAAGAACGGCTCGTCGAGGCGGTGCTTGCGGCCCCCCGCCGTCACCTGGTGCTCCTGCATGGCCTCGAGCAGGGCCGCCTGGGTCTTCGGAGGCGTCCGATTGATCTCGTCCGCCAGGACGACGTTGGCGAAGACCGGGCCCGGGATGAACTTGAACTCCCGCTGTCCGGTGGCCCGGTTCTCCTGGATGACCTCGGTTCCGGTGATGTCGGAGGGCATGAGGTCGGGCGTGAACTGGATCCGGTTGAACGTGAGGGAGAGCGTGCGGGCGAGGGTGGAGATCATGAGGGTCTTCGCGAGGCCCGGAACCCCCTGGAGCAGGCAGTGCCCGCGGGCGAACATCGCGATGAGGAGCTGGTCGATCACGGCCTCCTGGCCGATGATGACCTTGCCGAGCTCCCGGCGGATGGTCTGGTAGCCCTCGTTGAGGCGTCGGACCGCGGCCAGATCGTCGCTCTCGGGAACGGAGGAGGCGCCGCCGCCGGTGGGTTCAGACAGAGCCGTCATGAGGGTCTCCGTGGGGGTGCAGACCGTATCCTAAGACGCAGGCGATCCGAGCCAACCGGACCGCCCTTCCTTCGTACGGCGGGACGGGCCGCGCGCTCCCGGTGCCGCCGCCTCAGGGCGCCCGCAGGCAGAGGATCCGGCCGCGCCCCCCGACGAGCAGGCCCCGGGAGGTGGGCACGAGGACGCCGAGAGTGTCCGCGCCGTCATCCTCTCGGACGTAGCAGGGATCGCCGGGGCCGCCCGACGTCCTGTCGAAGCTGTAGATGTAGCGGGCCGTCGCCGCCAGGGCGCCCTCGGCCGTCACGACGCCGCGGCCCTGGAGCTCGCCGTCGAGCGGCTCGGACGTCCACGCGACGAGGCGCTCCCTGGCGAGGGGCGAGAGCGCGCGGACGACGACGTGCTCGTGGGCGTCGTCCCGGCCGCCGATGACGACGAGGCCGTCCCGGACGCCGAGAACGCGATCGAACCAGTTCATCCCGGACTCGGGGTAGGTCTGAAGGACGAGATACGTGTCCCCGCGCCGGAGGCGTTCCGGCTCGAGGGGCGGATCGCGCCGCGCGATGAGGAGCGCCGGAGCGTCCTCCGGCGCCGCGACGAGGATGTCCTGCTCGAGGAAGACCGGGGCGCCGCGCCACGAGCGGGGCGCGATGACGTCCTGGAAGCGGTGGCGCCGGCCTCCGAGGGGGATTCGGTCGTAGCGGAGACGCCACCGCGGCAGGCCGGTCGCCGTCTCGAGGCAGACGATGAACCCGAGGTGGGTCCCGAAATACACGAGCCCTCCGTCGGCGGCGAGGGGCATCGTGTCGTGGCCGTTCTCGCGGGGCGTGTCCGCGAAGGGCATGGAGGGACCCGAGGCTGCGTGCGTGATCCAGAGAAGGCTGCCGTCGGCCTCGTCGAAGGCGAGAAGCCAGGCCTCGGCGTCCACCGCCGGGCGCACGGCGCCCGTGAGGATCCGCCCTCCGGAGGCGAGGGGGTCGCCAGTGAAGAACAGGGCCCGCAGCCGCGGATCGGGATCGTCGGGCCCGCCCCGCGTCCACGCCACGGCGCCGGTGGCGAGGTCGAGGGCCACGAGGCGCGTTTCCGCCCGGCGCGGCGCCACGCCGGCCTCGAGCACCATGACGTAGCGGCAAAGGCCGATGGCGCCCGCGTGCTCGAGCCGCGTGCCGCCGTCGTTCCGGAGATCCGGCCCGCCGGAACGGGTCGAGTGGAGGAAGTCGAGGAACCAGATGGTGCGGCCCGTCCCGAGGGCGAGGGCGAGGGCGCCGCGCCGGTCGTGGGCATAGACGCGGCCGTCCCGGACGAGAGGCGAACGGAAGGCCTCCGGGGTGGAGCGCCCGGGGAGCCACGCCCCGCCGGGCTCGGCCAGGGGGGTCGGCGTGGCCCAGGCTGTGGAGAGGCGTCCTGGAGCCGCGAAGGACGCTCTCCGTGTCCGCCGCTCCGAGCCGTGGGGGGCGGTCCAGAGGTCGCCGGCGCCGCCGGACGTCACGAGGCGGCCGATGATCCCGCTGACCGGCTCCCGGACTCCGGCGAAGGCGGCGACAACACCCGCGTGGTCCCGCTCCACGACCGCGAGGAGCCCGGCGAGGCCCTCTCCGTCGTCGAGGACCCGGAGCGCCAGGGCCTCGCCCGCGAGCACGG
>CAYQRN010000155.1:0-10884 GCA_964419995.1 uncultured Planctomycetia bacterium | reverse complement strand
AGCCCGCGCCGGCGGCACCCGCGGTCCTCACGAGATCCTCGACTTCGTCCCAGCGGCGGAGGCCGGCGAGCGCCTCCGCCACCTCGGCGCGGTCCTCGGCCGTCGCGTCGGACGCCCCGAGCGCCCACGTCCGGAGGTGGGAAAGCGCCCTCAGCCTCGCCCTGTCCCGGAGATCGCGCTCGGGGGCCGTCGCGGCGGACATGGAGCCGGCGCGGTCCATAAGGGCGCGCCCGCAGTCGCGATGGGACGCGAGGGCGGCCTCGCCGCCACCGGCGCCCTCGAGCCTGCCGGTGGCGTCGACGGCATCCTCGATCCGTCCCGCGAGGAGCGCCGCGCGGACGCGCGTCCGGAGCAGGAAGGTCCGATCGCCGGCCGTGGCCTCCGGAGGGATCTCCTCGGTGAGGGCGAGCGCGCGGGCGACGTCCTCCTCCCGCTCCCGGCCCTCCCTGAGGCGGGCCCGCTCGACGCAGGCTGCGGCCAGCCAGGCGCGGTCTCCATGGTCCGACGGAGGCCCGGAGGCGCCCCTCTCCCCGACTCCGCCGAGGGCCGCCACCGCCTCGTCGAGAAGACGCAGACCGGCCGCGGTATCCGTCCGGCCCAGTCTCTCTGCCTCCTGGATGCGGATCCGAGCCGCGAGGCGTGCCGTTTCGGCCGCGCCGGCGCCCCCCTCCCGCGGGAGGCCGTCGAGGATGGCGAGGGCACCCGCGACGTCGCCCGCCCTCAGGAGGTCCTCCGCCTCGGCAACCCGGAACCCCCGCGCATCCGTGCCGGGGGGGAGGTGATCCCGGAGCCACGCGCGGAACTCCGCGACGCGACCCGACTCCGCTCCGTCCGCCGGCGGGCGGGAGCCGAGCAGGCGCCGCCACGATTCGAGGATCCGCACGGCATGTCCCGTGTTCCCGGCAGTGGCGCGATACCCCTCTTCGAGGCTTCGAAGCGCGCCGGCAGCGTCGCCGGCGAGTTCGAGGGCGTGTCCGAGCCGGAGCCAGTCCATGGCCGCGTCATCCGCCGGCCGGCTCTCGCCGAGGAGTCGCATCCGGAGGAGCAGAGCCGCGACGCGCATTCCCTCCGAACGACCCTCCTCGATGAGGTGGAAGACGATCTCATCGAGGACCGGTCCCGGAGGCATCGACGCTATCCTCCCGCTCTTCAGGGCCTCGCCGAGCCGGCGGCACGCGGACCGTCCGGAGCGATCCCCCCGGCCGTCGCGGATCACGGCCCCGAGGAGTTGAAGACCCCGCCCTGCATCGCCGGCGGCGAGGTGAGCGCGCCCGAGTTCCGCGGCTGCAAGGCGCCCCTCGAGCCCCCATGGCACGCCGGCCCGGTCGAGGAGGCCGAGAACGCCTTCGAGGGGCGCAAGGGCTTCGCGGCTCCGTCCCGCAGCGTTGAGGAGCCGGCCCAGCCGCCGCGCGCTCGCCTCGAGGAGATGCTGCGCGGCCCTGTCGAGCCCGCCGTCCCGCTCGATGCCCGCGGTGTCCACGCCGTCGATGAGCTGGCGGAGCAGGGTCTCGCCCCCCCGCACGTCCCCCGCCGCCAGCTTCCCGGCGGCCAGAGCCCCGAGCGCCGCGAGGCCGGGGCCCAGGCCCTCGTGACGGAGGGCGATACCCTCGAGGGCGTAGATCGCCTCATCGAGGTCCGATCCGCGGTCCGCGCCCTTCCCCTCCGCCGCCGCAGCCTTGAGCGCCAGGATGGCACGCCGGACTCCCGCCTCCGCCGTGTCCTTCGCCGCCCCGACTTCCCCCGGACGCGCCGTCCCGAGCAGGGCCAGCGCGCCACGGAAGTGCCGCGCGGCGGCCTCGAGATGATCCGACCGCCGATCCGGCTCCTCGAGGGCGAGATCCGATCGGGCTTCGCCAAGAGCTTCCCGGATCCGGACGGCCAGCGTCCGGGCTCCCGGAGATCCGGACTCCACGAGGCCGAGAGCCGCATCGAGGACATCCTCGAGCCGCGCGAGGGTCGCCTCGCCGGGCGGCTCGATCTCGAAGACCGCGACGTGCACGCTCAAGAGCGCGAGTCGGAGAGCCTCTTCGCCGGGCGCGGCCGTCTGAGCCCGTCCGAGGACGGTCAGAGCCTCCCTGCGGAGTCCGAGTCCGAGGAGCCCATCGGCCTCCGCAACGGGATCCTGTGCGCAGCGGGTCGCCTTCGCGGTGGCTCCGGCCGCGAGGCATGGCAGAAGCAGGAATCCGAGGAGCGCTGATTGCATGGCGCTCCATCGTAGCGCGGCTCTGCCCGCGCACGGTGAAGGCATCCGCCGCCCCGGTGGGGGCGGCGGTGCCCCCGCAGGATCAGCGGGGGCGGGCGGTGGTGTCCGGCTCGAGCTCCTCGTTGATGAGGATCCGGACCTTGAGGAGGATCAGCAGGTCCTTCAGGTTCGTGTACTTCCCCTTCCGCTCGAAGAAGAACGACAGGATCGGGATGTCCTTGAGGACGGGGATGCCGGCCTCGAGGGTCTTCTCCTCGTTGAACTTGAGTCCGCCAAGGAGCAGGGTGCCCCCGTCAGGCACGACGACGGTCGTCTTCACCTTCTGGACGCGCAGCTCGGGGAGCTGGAAGGTCACCGCCGTACCCACGGCCAGGGTCGTCGTAAACGTGCGGATGGGGCGCAGGAGCGTGGCCACGATGGGCCGGAGCTCGAGCGTCACGAAGCGGCGGTCATTGGAGACGATGGGGCGGACGTCGAGGACGACGCCCTCCGTGATCTTGTCGACGATGGGGTCGGCGATGACGGCGGCCTGGGCGATCTCGACATCGAAGTCCTTGATGTACGAGATCTCGTTGAGGACGCTCAGGTGCGCGCGCTGCGTGTTGGCCACGAGGAGCTTGGGCGCCGTCACGGTGTTGACGCGCTCGTACTTCTGGACGGCCCGGAGAATGGCCTCGAGCTGCGTGTCGTCGAGGTAGGTCCACTGGAGCGCCAGGCCGCCCGCGTTGTCGAGGACTTCCGGGTTTCCGAGAACTTCGTCGAAGAGGCTCTCGGAGCGCCCGCGAATGTCCGTGCGCCCGCGGCGGTCCGTGAAGAAGGCGCCCGCGGTGTTGTCGCCGCCGATGCCCACCGGGCTCACCGGAGTGCCGACACCCGTTCCGGTGGTTCCGAAGTCATCGAAGGGCGCGGGTGTGCCGAGACCCGGCCGTCCCACGCCGGCGGTGTTGTCGCCAAGCCCGCGGAAGTCGACGCCGATGTCCTGGAGGAAGTTGTTCTCGACCGTGAGGAACCGGCTCTCGATCATGACGCCGACGCCCGTGGAGCGGCGGATGTCCGCGAGGAGCTTGCGGATCCGGCGCTGGTTTTCGGGGGTCTGGCGGACGACGAGCGTGCCGCTCTTGTCGACGATGGTGTTTGAGGTGTCCTCGTTCCAGGAGACCGGGTCGACCGCCTGCTTGATCATGTCGATGAGGCGATCCGTCTCGATGGTCTTCAGTTCCTCGCCGCCGGCGTCCTCCTCCTCCTCCATCGAGGCGCCCGCTCCGGCGCCCGAGGGATTCAGGTTGATGTCGATGCCGGGGAAGTTGCCGATCTTCGCGGTGAGGTCCCGGACGTCGTAGAACTCGACGACCTTGCTCCTCCTGAGATCCTCGGCGGTCGTGATCTGGACCATGCCGTCGGCGACGGTGTAGGCGAGTTTCAGGTTGTCGACGACGTTCCGGAGGGCCGCCTCGGCCGACACCTCGCGGAATGTGAGGCTCACCTTGAGCTCGTCCGGAGACTTCTCGCGCACCGCCTTCGACACGAAGAAGTTGACGCCCGTGTTGTTGCGGAGGAACGTGATGACGGCGTCGAGCGCCGTATCCTCCCACTCGACCTTCGGGAAGACCGTGAGGGCGAGCCGGCTCTTGACGGCTCGGTCCGCCTCGGGCTCCTGCGTGTCGCTCTTCGCGAGCTCGATGGGGCCGCGCTCGGAGATCCGCATCCACTTGCTGCGGTCGGGGAAGATGACGTCCTGGACCTGGGGCATCCCGAGATCCTTCACTTCCTGGATCCACCGCTGCCAGTACTCGCGCATCTCCTGGACGTTCTTCTCCGTCGCGAACTGATGCCGCGCCCGCACCGCGGCCTGCTTCATCTTCTGGGCGTGTTCGTGACGGTGATCGAGGATCAGGATCTCGTCGCAGATCCGCGCTGCTGCGTCGAACCGCTCCTGCTCGAACTGCTCGACGGCCCGCTCCCAGAGCGTCAGGATGCGGCGCTCGACCTTCTCGCGCTCCGCCTGCTCCGCGGCGGCCTTGGCGGCCTGGATCTCGCGGAGGCGCTGGGCCTCTGTCTCGCGTTCGAACGCCGACTTCTCCGCCCGGACGGTGTCGATGGCCGCGCGAACCCTCGGCTCGTCGAAGTCAGCATCCACGGACGGGTTGTACCGGAGGATCGCGAGGCACTTCTCGAAGGCGTCGATCGCCTCGTCGTAGCGCTTCTCCTGGTGGGCGATCTGTCCCTTGCGGAACCACTCCCGAGAGAGGACCTGGGCCTGTTCGAAGCGGGCCATCTGCTCATCGAAGGCCCGGGCGTGGTCGGCACGGGCCGCAGCGCCGGGGTCGCCGAGGAGCCCGGTCACCTGGTCGTAGAGGCGCTTCGCCTCCTCGTGGGTCGGGTCCTGCAGGAGAGCGTTCGAGAAGGCGCTCCGCGCGTCTTCGAGGCGACCGTCGGCCATGAGCTGCCGGCCGAGCGCGACGTCGCGGGCGACGAGCTCGGCCCGCTTCTCCTGGGCGGCCCGGGCGCGATCCAGGGGATCGCCCGACTCCTGCGGGATCTGGGCGGCGGGCGGCGGGTTCGTCGCCGGCGGCGCCATGACGGTCTCGGGTGCCGTCTCGGGGGGCGCGGCGTCTTCCTCGGCCGACTGGCACGACGTGAAGATCAGCGCCAGACCGAGGATCAGTCCCGGGATTCCTGCGACCCGAGGCGGCACGTTCATTCTGAGTCTCCCTTCCATGCCCCATGACACGCCATGAGGCGGAGCCGTCCGGCGCGGCGTGGACCCGGTGCAGGGGGGCACGGAGCCAAGAGCGGCGGAGCGAGGTCCCATCTTTCTTTGAATGAAGGCGTGATTATAGAGGTGCGGGCACGTCACGCAAGCTTCTCCCGGAAGGGCTCCGGGGCCTCGGGAGGCCGGGGCGGGGCTCCATGCCGGAGCGCCGGGTCAGAGTCTCATTCCCGCGGTCTCGAGACCTCGGATTCGATTCCGTCGGGACCCCGGAGAGTCACCAGCTCCACCTCGAACTCCCCCTCGAGACGCACCTCCTCCACCCGGGCGCGTCCGTCCGCGATGGCCACCCGGCCGTCGTCCTCGAAGACATGCTCGCGGCGAGTCCGGGTCACGGGTCGCTTCTCGACCTTGAGAGACACGACGCGGCGCCCCGTTCGGTAGTCCACGCCCGTCGCGGGGTCGAGCTCCCCGACCTCGCCGTCCGGAATCGCGTCGAACTCCTTGTCCCGCCACGACTTCTCATGCCAGCGCCGTACGAGGAACCGGGCGCGGCCCGCGGACTCGTCGATCCGGACGAGCTTCCACTCGATGTCGGAGAGCCCGCGGCAGAGGACGGGGGCCGACGGCGAGGATTCCCCCTTCCCCGCCGCCACGAGGGCTATATCCGCTGTCAGCGTGCTCACGGTGTAGGAATAGTCCGTCCCGCCGCGGACGCCGGTGTCGTTGTACTCAAGCGCCGCCGCCTCCACGTCCGCGATGGCCTCCGGCGGCCCGTTTCCCACGGCGCGATGAATGCGGTACCCGGAGACGGGGACGGTCGAACCCGTCGCCATGGCCCAGGTGAGGCGTATGCTGCCTACGGACGCCGTCGCAGCCAGGTCGCCGGGCGGCTCGAGGCGAACCTCGAGACTGCGGCCCGCCCGGGCGTCCTCGAGGGCCTCGCGGGCATGGAAGACATGGTCGGGGAGACGGCGGGCCTCGGCGGGACGGAGCCAGGCCGAACGGATCCGGTCCAGACGTTCCGACGGAAGCACGGACGAGACGCGGGTCGCCGTAGCGGCCATCCGCCGTTCGATGTCTGCCGTGACCGCGCCGGCCGCGGCAATGCCCGCGTCGGCTCTCCCGCCGCCCGACCCGGTTCCGGAGACGACGACGAAGATCGCAGCGATCGCGAGGACCCCGAGAAGGATCCAGTCGAGGTTCTCCACGACGCGGCGGCCGAAGGTGGGTTTCATGGCGCCTCCCCGAGCCCAGCGCGCAGGCGCAGGAGCGTGAGCGTCATGTCGATCTTCACCGGCGGTTCGGCTGCACCCTCCGAGGCTCCGCCCGCCGGCCCCTCCCGTGCGATGAGCACCCGGTCGACGAGGGCGAGGAGCCGTCCCTCGCCGCCATCGCCCGGAGCGCGGGCGATCCGGGTCAGAAGCGCCTCGACGGCGGCGGTGGCGCGGGCGGGAACGGAGAGGAGCTTCGCGAGGACGCGCCGCTCCTCGAAGGGGTCGCCGCCGGGCCGCGGCCGCCAGACTTCCTCCACGTCGGGAGGCTCCCGGAGCCACGCGCCGTTCAGGGCAAGCGTCCGCATGAAGGCATCCTCGATCCAGCACCGGTCCTGGGTCGCCCTCGCCTGCTCGTCCGGGGGAGGATCGCTCCCGCGAAGCCAGGGGATCTCGTGCCAGGCGTGCGGCGGATCCTTGACGCCGAGGGGCTCGAGCCGATCGCGGACGAACTGCATGAGGTCGTCCCGCCGGCGCCCGAAGACGCGCCGGAGATCCTCGGGCCGAACGGCGCCGGACCCGAGTTCGGGGAACCAGCCGGGAAAGACGCTCCTCTCCTCGGCCCGGTACCAGATCGCGGCCTTCTTCGCCGCGTCATCGAGGTCATCCGCCGCGGTCCGGCGCGCCGTCAGGGCTGCGCTTCCGATGACGCCTCCGCCCGCCGCGGTCACGAGGCGGATCCGCGCCGCTTCCAGTTCGCCGAGCGCCGACGAAAGCCGGCGGTGTTCCGGGAGCACCTTGAGGAACAACGCCGCCGCGGCTCCGAGCACGCCCACGACCACGATGAGCCAGACGACGGCCCCGCCCTTCATCGGACTCCTCCCGCCGGATCGAACGTGAGCCGGAGCCGCATCATGAGGTAGCGGCGCCGGAGCGGGCGGCCCTCCGCGGCGGGATCCGGCGTCGTCCCGAGGTCCGCCCCGAGGAACGTCTCCCCGGGCTCGAGGGCCGGGAAACCCCGCCCGGCGTCGAGACGCTCACGCAGGCGGCTCTCGAGCGATCGCGCGGCAGCGGCGGAAGCCTCCCGGAGCTCGATTCCCACGATGGCACGCAGGGCCGCGGTGGTCCGGTCGGCGCCAGCGGTGGCCTCGAGTTCGACGACGTGGATGGGCCCTGCACCGCCTTCCGGAGCCGCCGTGACCGCTTCGAGGAAGGCGCGGCACGCGAGAGCCGGCACATCGCGGCCCGCTCCGGCCGCGGCATATGGCCGGAGAGCCGCCTCCCCCGCCCGGATCCGCTGATCGAGAGCGCGATCCTCGGCCCGCGCCGCCTCGATGCGCTCCGCCGCATCCCCGGTCCGGGCGATGGCCGCCTCGACGCGCTCCCGCGCCGCGACGGTCCGTTTCCAGACGACGAGAAGCGCGAAGACCACGGCGAGGACGCCGAGCAGCACCGGAACCCGCCGCCGCGGGAGCTCGCGCCGGAGATCCGGCGGATGGAGCCGCACGTCCACGTCCGCGACGCCGAGGCCGATGAGACCGAGCCCGATGGCCTTGGCGAGATCGTCGTGGTGCTTCTCGAGAAGCTCCGTCCGGATCTCGTCATCGACGACGAGGCCCGGAAACCCCTTCACGGCCGTGACGGGGAGGCCCGTCGCCTCCCGGAGTCGGCCCACGAGGGGCGGCGTGGCCGGCGAGCTCCTGAAGAGCACGATCCGCGCCGGCGTCGCGTCCGGTTGGGCCGCGCGGTGGAACGCGATGACGTCGACGATCTCCGCGGCGATGGTCTCCGCGGCCCGGGCGCGGATCGCATCGAAGGCAGCCCGGTCCCCGGGCTCCTGATCGCCCCGAGCGATGCGCATGGCCGAGTGCTTCTTCTCGCCGAGCTCCTGCCGCAGGAGCGCCGCGACCTCGAAAGAGCCGATGGGGAGGCATCGGAACCAGAAGCCGCCATCGTGGCAGATGACGACCTGGGACGCCTGGTAGTCCACGTCGACGAGGATGTCGCCGTCCACGGCGTACCCCGCGCGCCGGCAGGCGTTGAAGAGGGCCACGGGATTCAGATGGACGGCATCCACCGGCAGGTTGTGGCGGCGCAGGTGCTCGATCCGCTCCGTCACGACGTCCCGGCGGACCGCGAAGAGGATCGCATCGACGGTCCCGTCCCGCCGCACGCGCAGGAGCTTGTGGTCGATGAACGCCTCGTCCGTCCCGAAGGGGACGCTGTGCTGCGCCTCGAGGGCGAGGATCTCGGCCGGGCTCGACACGCCCATGACCTCGGGCGACGAGGCGACACGCCGGTTGAACGCGGGTTCGCCGCGCAGTCCCACGACGACGTGCGTCCGAGAGAGATCGTGGCGGAAGAGGAAGTGCCGGAGCCCCTGCGTCATGGGAACGAACCGGCCCGCCGACTGCGTCGCATCCGCCTCCTCGGCGAAGTCGATGACGTCGAACGCCGCGAGATGGACCTCTCCCTGCTCCCGCTTCTCGAGCAGCACGGCCCGGATGGCACAGGCCGAGATGTCGACGCCCCAGACCGCGCGCTCGGTCATCGAAGGCTCCCTTGCCTCCGCCGCTCGGACACTTCTTCGGACGAACGTATACCCGGCGGGGGCATCCGGGTCAACACGCCGGGCCGCCTCATCGTCCGGCCGCCGGAACGGGGAGGCCGAGCGTCGCAAGCACGAGCTTCAGATCCGCCCACGCGTCGGCCTTGGCCGCGGGGTTGCGGAGGAGATACGCGGGGTGCCACGTCACGACGAGGCGGCGGCCGCCCGAGTCGTGGACCCGGCCGCGGAGCTTCCCCACCGGCGACTCGGTCCCGAGCAGGGCTCGTGCCGCGACGCCGCCGAGGGCGCAGAGGATCCCGGGGTCGAGGGCGCGGACCTGGGCATCGAGGAACTCGCGGCAGTTGCCGATCTCGTCCGGAAGCGGCGGGCGATTCTCCGGCGGGCGGCACTTGACGACGTTGAGGATGAAGACGTCGTCCCGCGAGAAGCCCATGGCCGCGATCATCTTCGTGAGAAGTTGCCCCGCCCGGCCCACGAAGGCGAGGCCCTCCCGGTCCTCGTCGGCCCCCGGGCCCTCGCCGACGAAGGCGATCCGCGGGCGCGGATGCCCCTGCCCCGGCACCGTGCGGGTGCGCGTTCCGGCGAGCCGGCAGCGGGTGCACGCCGCGATCCGCTCCGCGATCTCCGCGAGGGCGCGCCCGGCGTCCCCGGTCCCCGGTTCCGGTCCGGGATCCGGAGCCGATTCCGCGGAAGGCGCTCCGCGCGCGGGGATCTCCGTCATTCCGAAAGCCGCCTCGGCCTCGAGGTGGAGCCTCAGGGCTCCGCGGAGATCGCCGCCCGCCGGCCGGTCGTCGCGAGCCGTCCCTTCGTCCATGCCGCCGTCACCTCCGTGATCTCCACGGGAACGATGCGTCCCATGAGTTCGTCCGGCCCCTCCGCGATCACCCGGATGCCACGATCCGAGAGCCCGGTGAGCGCTCCTGTGTCCGCGTCGCGCCTCGCTTCGAGCAGGACGGGCGCCACGGCGCCCGCGAAGCGGGCCCGGTACGTCAGGGACAGCTCGCAGCCGAGCGCGATGGCCTCTGCCACGCGCTCCGCGATCACGTCGGGCGGGACGCGATCCGGCATGTCCGCCGCGGCCGTGAGGGGACGTTCGCTGAAGGGGAACACGTGCATCCCGGCGAACCCCGCATCCCGGCAGAAGCGGAGCGACCGGCGGAAGGCCTCCGGCGTCTCGCCCGGGAATCCCACGATGAGGTCGGTCGTGATGGCGGGGTCCGCGATGCGCGTCCTCAGCATCTCGAGCCGCCGGAGGAAGCGCGCCGTCGTGTACTTCCGCCGCATGGCGCGGAGAACGCCGTCGTCCCCCGACTGCAGAGGCAGATGGAAGTGCGGCAGGAACCGCGGATCCCCCGCCCAGACGTCGAGGAGCTCCCGCGTGATCTCGTGGGGCTCGAGGCTCGAGAGCTTGAGTCGCGGGAGGCCCGGCACCGCCGCGAGATCCCTGAGAAGGGACGGCAGGAGGCCCCGCCGTCCGAGGTCGCGCCCGTAACCGCCGAGCTGCACGCCCGAGAGCACGATCTCCCGAACGCCAGCCCGGGCCAGCGCCGCGACCTCGGCGACGACATCCTCCCGCCTCCGGCTCCGAAGCCCGCCGCGCAGCGCGGGGATGATGCAGTAGCTGCACGTGTCGTCGCAGCCGTCCACGATCTTCACGAAGGCGCGGGTCCTGTCCTTCATGCCCGTGATCCCGGCCGGCGGAGCGGGCGCCGTCTCCATGCCGAGGAGTTCCGTGGCGACCCGGGCCGGAATGCCGTCCTTGGCGGCGTTCGGGACGACGCTCACGACGCCCGGCAGGGATGCGACCGCGGCGGGCGAGGCCTCGGCATGGCAGCCCGTCACGACGACCGCTGCCCCGGTGGTCCGGTGGGCGCGCCGGATCTCCCGGCGCGACTTGGCTTCGGCCTCCCGCGTCACGGCGCAGGTGTTGAGGACGACGAGGTCGCAGGGCTCCCCGGGCTCCGCCTCCGCGAGGCCGAGCGCGAGGAGACCCTCCCGGAGGGCCTGGGCCTCGTACTGGTTCACCTTGCAGCCGAGGAAGTCGACCCGGAAACGCCGGATCCCGCGATCGGCACGACTCATGAGCCGATGGTATCACCCCGCCGCGGGGCCGCGGCGCCCGGGGTGGGGGGGCAACGCGGGGGTGGGAGCGCCCTGGGGACGAAGCGCCTCGAGGACCGCCCAGAAC
>CAYQRN010000154.1:0-10976 GCA_964419995.1 uncultured Planctomycetia bacterium | reverse complement strand
AGCGCCGAGCTCCGGTCGGGACTCTCGCGCCGGGCCATCGAGGAGGATGCGGATCTGCGACAGCTCAAGGAACGCGCCGCGGATGCCGACGGCCGGGCCGGAGAGCTGGCGCGGCAGCTCGACAGCCTTGGTCTCGCCCTCACGACGGAGAGGGCGCGGGCGGCACGCGAGCGGGATGATCTCCTCGTCAGGATCGAGGCGCTGGCGGCGTCCCGTCGCGACGCGGCCGCGGGTCTCGACGCGAGGACGCGCGAAGTGGAGGCGCTGCGGCGCGAGATCGAGGGGCTCGCCGCGTCTCTCTCGGCCGAGTCGCAACGCTCCGCGCGGACCGTCGAAGAGGCCCGCGAAGAGGGCAGGGCCCTCGAGGCCGAGGCGCGGCGCCGGCTCGAGGCGGAAACGGAGCGGCTCGCGTCGGTCATCGCCGGCCTCGAGGAGCGCCTGGCCCGTGCCCTCGCCGAGATCGACCGCCTCACGCGGCCGAAGGCTCCGGCGCCGGAATCGCGGCCGGGGCCCATCGTCCTCCAGTGAACCCGGGGCTTCCGGAGGCGCGGCGCCGGGGTCAGTGAGTCTCGCGGGCGAGATTCCGGTTCCGCGCGGGGATCTCGACGACGAGATCGCAGCTCCCGTCGGGCACGGACTGGCACGAGAGCCGGCTCTTCAGCGTGAGGCCCGGCGCGTTGTCGAGCATGTCCATCTCGCCCTCCGTGGCGTCGGGGATGGACTCGATCCCCTCCTTCACGATGCAGTGGCACGTCGAGCAGGCCGAGACGCCGCCGCAGGCATGATCGATATCCACGCCGTGGGCGAGGGCGATGTCGAGCAGGCTTCCCGGCAGCCCCGTCGACCCGTAGGGAAGGGCCTCGGGATCCACGTCCACGGTGACGTTGGTCGGGAGGAACGTGACGCGGAACGGCCGCGTCGGACGCGCGATGTTCCGGGCCTCGTCGAAGTAGGGATTGCGGCCGCCCATCAGTCGTACTTCTCGTAGAGGATGCGCTCCGCCGGATACCCGAGCGCGAGGAGGGCCATCTTCACTTCCTGCACCATGGCGCGCGTGCCGCAGACATGGGCTGCGGCTCCGGGAAGTCCCGCGGCGACGTCTGCGATGTGGTCCTGGACCCGTCCCGTGCGGCCCTTCCAGCCCGCGGATGGGCGTGTGAGGGTGGGGGCGAAGAGGCGGTCGCCCTTCCGCCCGAGCCGCTCCTCGAGCTCGCGGCGCCAGAGGACGTCCTCCTCGGTCCGCGCGCCGAAGAGAAGGCGGATCGGGACCGTGGCGCCGCGTCGGTCGAGTTCCTGGATCATGGCCCGGAGGGGCGCGATGCCCGTTCCGTTGGCGATGAAGACGAGCGGACCGCCGGAGGGCGCGAGACGGAAGTTGCCGTGCGGTCCCGTGCCCGGGATCATCTCGCCTCCGGAGAGGCCGAAGAGGATCTCGGTGGCGCGGCCGCCTGGGACGCGGCTCGCACAGATCTCGAAGCTCCCGTCCTCCCGCGGAGCCGACGCGATGGAGTACGCGCGGCAGTGGGGTTGCGCGGCCTCCGGCGCCGGGAACTCGAGCGACACCCACTGGCCGGCCTCGTGGCGGAACGGTCCCTCGCCGCACGGTGTGACGTGGAAGACTCGGACGGTGGGAGAGAGGGGCTCGATGCGGTCGAATCGAAAACCGTACTTCCGGGCCGTCACGTGGTTTCTCGGGGGCTCGTCGGGCGCTCGGACCGTGGTCATGCTACGAATGGACCCGATCCCTCGGAATGCCATCATGGAGCGGAGACGACCGCGTCGCGGGGCGCCATGAAGCCGCTGATCCTCACCATCGACCAGGGCTCGACGGAGACGAAGGCCGCCGTCGTCTCGCCCTCGGGTCTGGTCGGCCCGGTGGAGAGAGAGTCGGTTTCCATACGGTCGCCGCGTCCCGGGTGGGTGGAATCGGATCCCGAGGAGCTCTGGCGCTCGGCGCGGAAGGCGGCGGAGCGGGCCCTTCGGGGCGCCGACGTTGCCGGCATGGCCATCGCGAACCAGCGCTCCACGGTCGTTTTCTTCGACCGGACGGACGGCCGCGCCGTGATGCCGGCGCTCTCCTGGCAGGATCTCCGAGCGGCGGAGCTGATCGCATCCCTTGGCGACGCGGCCGGCCGCATCCGGCGGACGACGGGGCTTCCGGCGAGCGCGCACTATGCCGCGGGCAAGATCCGGTGGGCGCTGGAACATGACCGCTCCGTCCGGGCCCTGGCCCGCAGAGGCTGCCTCGGGGCGGCGACCGTCAACTCGTGGCTCGTCTGGCGATTCACGCGCGGCGGGAGCTTCGTCACGGATCCCACGAACGCGGGGAGGATGCTCCTCCTCGACCTCGAAGCGCTGCGGTGGGATCCGTGGCTCCTCGGGCTCTTCGGCGTCGAGCCCTCCATGCTCCCCGAGGTCCGGTCGACGGCGGGCGACTTCGGCGTGGCCGTCATCGGATCGCGGCGGATCCCCATCGTCGCGTCCATCGGCGATCAGCAGGCCGCGTTCATCGGGCTCGGCTGCTGCCGTTCCGGCGACCTCGGCATGAACCTCGGGACGGGGGGGTTCGTGGGAATGGCCCTGAAGGGGCGGCCACCGCGGATCCACGGTCTGCTCACGAGCGTCCTCTGGAACCGTGGCAGCGTCCGGCGGCACCTCCTCGAAGGCACGGTGAACACGGCGGGACGGCTCCTCGAGTGGCTCGAGCGGACGGGTCTCTGCGGGAAGGGAGACGATCTCCGGTTCCTCGAGGACGGGCCTCCGCCCGGACTCACGTTCGTGCCGGCCCTCCAGGGACTCGGCGCGCCCCATTTCCGGGCCGACGTGCAAGGCGAGTTCCGGGGGCTCACCCTGGCGGCGGGTCGCCGCGACCTGGCCGCCGCGGTTCTCTTCGCGCTCATGTTCCGCCTTCGCGAGATCGTGGATCTCATGCCCGCGGGCCGGCGGAGGATCCTTCGGGCCGCCGGCGGCCTCACCCGGCGAACCGTCTTCATGGAGAGGCTCGCAGCCGTTCTCGGGCGGCCGATCCGCCTCGCAGCGGACCGCGACGCGACGCTCCGGGGCGCCGGGCTTCTCGGCGCGCTGTCGGCGGGTCTCCTCCCGAACGGCGATCTGCCCGGCGCCGGCGACGCAGGGGAAGTCCTCACGCCGGGCCGGCGCGATCCACGTCTCGGCGAATCCTGCGCGCAATGGCGCGAGGCCGTGGCGCGGGCTCTTTGCCGCGACCTGGGCGGGGCTACTGGATGACGTAGAGCGGGAAGAGCACGTCCCGGATCCGCCCCTTCTTGTCGGGGAAGACGAGGCTCTCGAATTCGCGTTCGATGGACTTCTTGATGGCGACCTTGTGCTCGTAGCTCAGGAGTTCCTTGCGGGGTCGCGACGAGAAGATCATGACGAGGCGGTCGCGCAGGAGCGTCGTCTTCTTCCTGAAGATCGACTCGGCCTCGGGGAGCTCGGGTCCGAGCTGGTAGATGAGGGTCACGTTGCCGCGGAACATGGCCCCGTCGCCGTCCATGACGTTGGCGAGGACTTCCGTGATCTCGAACTCCTTCTCCTCGGGGAGGTAGTACGACTCCGTCCCCCGCATCGCGGCCCAGTCCGTGACGGCATCGGGCTTCCCGGACATGGCGACGACCCCGAAGGCCGCGCCTCCGATCACGATGGCCAGCCCCGCCGGCACGATGAACTTCTTCTTCATGGACCCACCCGAAACCGGACCCCACGTTTCCTATCGCCCATCCCGCGCGGGCGCTTGAATCGGAGGGGCGGATGGAACGTCCGGGTGGACGGAACGTCGTCCGGAAGTGATCCCCGCCGTCCTGGCTGCCGGCTTCCGGCGTGGCCCGATCGCGGCGAGACGGATCGCCCCAAGCTCTTTCCGATCCGGGACCTCGGAACGACGAGTCCCCGGGGAGGGCGGGGGAGCATCGCCCTCCGGGGCCTCCGGCGTGGAGCGGGGCGCGGGGGCTTTGATACTGGAGGCCGATGACGATGCGATTCGAGATCCGGTCGCCGGAGCCGGCGGGGCTCTACATCCACGTCCCCTTCTGCGCGACGATCTGTCCGTTCTGCGACTTCGCGACGGTGCGGGGAGACGGCGCGGCGAAGGCGCGGTACGTCGCGGCCGTCCTCTCCGAGATCGCGTCGTACGGCGGCACCGCTGCGACCTTCGACACCGTCTACTTCGGCGGCGGCACCCCCTCCACCCTGGCCGCCGCAGATCTCGAGCGGATCCTCGCCGCCATCAGGGGGAACTTCGATCTCGCCCCCGGCGCACCGGTGTTCCTCGAGGCCAATCCAGAGGATGTGACCGCCGCCTCCGCGGCGGCGTGGCGGGATCTCGGCGTCCGTTTCCTGAGCGTCGGCATCCAGAGCATCCACCGCGCGGAGTTGCGCTTCCTCGGCAGGGCTCACCGCGCCCCGGCCGGGGATCGCGCCCTGAAGGCCGCGCTCGGCGCGGGCTTCCAGACCGTCTCCGCGGACATCATGTTCGGCCTGCCGGACCAGGGACGTTCGGCGCTTCGCGAGAGCCTCGAGAGGGTGGCCGCGGCCGGCGTCCAGCACGTCTCGGGATACCAGCTCACCATACACGAGAGAACACCCTTTCACCGGATGGTGACGGACGGCCGACTCGTCGAGCTCAACATCGACGCCCAGGCCGACCTCTTCCATCTCTTCCACGAGACTCTCGCCGGACTCGGCTTTGCGGCCTACGAGGTGTCTAACTTCGCCCGGTCGCCGGACCACCGGTCGCGCCACAACCTCAAGTACTGGCGCCACGTGCCCTGGCTCGGCGTCGGCCCTTCTGCGCACTCGTTCGACGGACGATCGCGGTGGTGGAACGAGCCGGATCCCGCTGCGTGGGGCCGGGCGCTCGAGGAGGGCGGGAACCCTGTCGTCGGATCCGAGACGCTGGCGCCGCGGGCCCTCGCCCTCGAGAGGATCGCGCTGTCGCTCCGGACCACCGAGGGCCTCGACACGGCCGATTTCGACCGGCGGTTCGGAAGCGACCTGATCGCCATCAACGGCCGCCGCATCGAGGAGTGGAGCCACGCGGGGCTCGTTGCGATCGAGGGCACCCGCCTCGTGCCGACGATTCGAGGACTCGCGGTGGCGGACCACCTCGCCCTCTGCCTCGATCCCGGCGTGGCGGCGGGTCCGGGCCGCGATGAGCCTCCCGCGGCTCGCTGAGCGGGGCGGCCGGGGAGGGGAGCGGCCCCCTCCCCGAGACCGGCGGTCAGGGCAGCGCGATGCTCAGGCCGTTCGTCAGGCGGAAGAGGTAGGGTGGCGCCAGCGGGTCCGCCACGAGGCCCTGGAGCGCTGCCATGTACCCTCCGGGCCAGGCGTAGCCGAGGCCCGAGATGTCGAGGCGCAGATCGAAGGTCCCGCCGGCCCCCGTGACGGCGGGAATGGGGACGAGGGCCGTCGTCGGGTCTAGACCGTTCAGGATCGTGAAGAAGGGAAGCGTCCAGTCGAAGAGCACGGTGCCGAGCCCCGGAACGAACGACGATCCGGGGGCGCCGAGGAACACGAGGATGGCTCGCCCCGGCGCCTTCGAGGTCTCCTGGACGAAGAGGGAGATCTTGCTCATGCGGCCGGTGAAGGGGCCGGCTGCCAAGGGGTCGAAGAAGGCTGCGCCGAGGATCGGATTCGGCCCTGTTCCCCAGAGCCCCGCCACGGCCGCCGGCCAGCCATGCATCGCGAAGGCGTCGACGATGGCAGTCGCGTGCGGCGTGCCGTTCGCGAGGTTGTTGTCGTCGTCATCGAGGATAAGGAGATGGGCAAGGATCCTCGAGTCGAGCCGGACGTCATCATAGAGGGTGAGCCAGTTGAGGAAGAGGCTCTTGGCCTCGGCGTCTCCGGCGGCGAGCCCGAGGGTCGAGACGAGATTCTGGCGCAGGCGCCAGAACGCGCCCATGAGGATCTCGCCGTTGTCGTGCGCGTCGCCCGTCTCGGGATCGAGGTTTCCGTAGGAGAAGACTCCGCTGCCGTTGCGGATGACACCGGATCCCGGACCCGCCCAGTTGATTCCGATGTAGGGCTGGCCGGTGATGTACATCGCGAAGGTGTCTGCGACGGCCTCGTTGATCGATGCGAAGTCGCTGGTGCCCCAGAGAGTCTCGGCCGTGGCCCGCCAGCAGGCGATGTGCCCCATCTCGTGGAGGATGAGCGTCGAGCTGGCGGCGTTGGCGAGGGTGACGCCGCCGCCGATGGGACCCGGTCCGGCGAACTGGACGCGCCAGAGGCGGTTCGCGCCGGTGTCGTCGACGAAGGCCCAGCCGACGGAGCCGAAGGGACCGAGGTTCGCCTCCGCCGTGATCCGCGTGCCGGCCAGGATGGCCGGGTGGGAGTCCAGCCAGTCACGGAGCACCGTGTGCCAGTGGATCGTGTTGGCGCCGGCCAGGTCCGCCGGGCCCCCGTCGCCGAGGGTCGGTTCGAAGAGGGGGCCGAAGGGGAATGACGCGCCGCCTGCGAAGAAGTGGGTATATGGGGCCGGAGGGATCGGGTTCCCCCCCGTCGTGCCGCAGAAGGGGACGGGTTCGATCTGCACGAGGGGCCCGCAGCCGTTGTAGAGGGTGAGGAATGGGAATGCCGCTGTTCCGTAGCGGGCGGCGATGTTGATGACGGACGGGTTGCCGAGGCCGTCGAGGCAGGAGCCGGCACCCGGGACGGTGATGAGGCCGCCGGGGCCCGAGTTCACGGGGGGGCCCATGGAGAGGCCGGTGCCGGCACAGTAGTACTCGACCTCGACACCGGCCTGTCCGATGACGGCAGTGGCGACGGCGGGATCGTCCGGGGGGATGTGGTTCGTCACGTGGCGGACCTTGGTGCCTGCGTCGGCGGCGAGCAGGGCATCGCCCGTGACCGCGGCGTGCTGCGCCTCCGCATCCACGTAGACGAGGCGCATGAGCGGGCGCCCGTCCGGACCCATCCCGCCGGCCCTGACGTGCATCCGCCAGAAGAGGCGAGGCGGATCGAACTGCTTCCCGCCGACGGCCGTGCGCCAGACGAGTGAGCGGGCGATGGCAGCCCCGTTCACCGGTGAAGCGCCGCCGACATGCTCGAGGGTTGCGGCGACGGCGGCCGCCTCGGAGATCCGGAGCGCTCCCACCGGATCCGCCGCCGGCAGGTCCGACTCGGCCGCGACGATCCGACCGGACCCGTCGGCGATCACCGTGAGTATCGCGTCCTCGATGAGGATCCCGCGGACCAGCTTCTGGAACTGGAAGGAACGGAGGATGCTCCCGCGGCGCGTCGTGTCGAACGTGCGGGCGGCCGTGAGCGTGCCTTCGCCGAGGCCGAGCACGTCGGCCTCCGTGAGGAGGAGGATCCGCGTCTCGTCCGGTCCCGTTGCGCCCGTGCGGCCTCGCAGCGGAAGTTCGCGCTGGCCGAGGCCCGGGATGGCGAGAGCGGCGAGGATCGCCATCACGAAGATGGTGCGCGCCCGAAAGAATCCGATCCGTGTCATGAGATGTCTCCGTGGCCCGCCTGCGACTCCGGTGGCGATGCGTTGTGCAGGGTCGCGGGAGTCGCACGGATGGCCTTGCTGGCGTCCCCGGCGTCGTTCGATCGGACTCCAAGGCCCCTTGCGGCGGGGCCCCTCGAGACCGATCCTGTGGGCGTGTGCGGGATCGCCGGCATTGTCTCTTGGTCCGATTCTCCCATTGCGGAACGACTTTCCGCCATGGCCGGAAGAATCGCCCATCGCGGACCTGACGGGCAGGGGATGACCATGCAGGGCGGCGTGGCCCTTCAGCATCAGAGGCTTGCGATCATCGACGTCGCCGGATCGGCGCAGCCCATGGAGGATCCCTCGGGGCGTTTCGCGCTCACCTACAACGGGGAGATCTTCAACTTCCGGGAGCTGCGTCGCGAACTCGAGGCAAAGGGCCACTCTTTCAGGACTTCGGGCGATGTCGAGGTCCTTCTCCGCTGGCTCATGGAGGAGGGCGAGGCGGGCATCGCGCGCCTCGATGGCCAGTTCGCCTTCGCGTTCCATGACCGGCGTCATGGTTCTCTCCTTCTCGCCCGCGACCGGCTCGGCGTCAAGCCGCTCTACGTCGCAAGGACCGCCGGCGAGTTCCTCTTCGCCTCGGAGCTGAAGGCGCTCCTGCCGGTCCTTCCCGGCCAGGAGATCGATCCCGTCGCCCTCGACCTCTATCTCGCCCTCCGCTACGTTCCCGCCCCATTCACGATCTTCCGAGGGATCCGCAAGCTTCCGCCGGCTTCCGTCCTCAGGGTCCTTGCGGACGGACGGGAGGAGGGCCCCTTCTCCTATTTCCACGTGGACGAACCCGTGGAGCCCTGCCCGGTCGACGACGCGAAGATCGAGGCGGTCCTCGGGCGGTCGGTGGGAGCCCAGCTCGTGAGCGACGTTCCCCTTTGCGTCCTGCTTTCGGGCGGCGTCGACTCGAGCGTCGTGGCCTGCCTCGCGGCGCGGGCCGCCGCCGGGCGCCTCCGCACGCTCACCGTGGGTTTCTCCGATGCGGCCCTCGATGAACGGCGCCACGCCCGGGCCGTGGCGCAGGCCATCGCCTCGGATCACCGGGACGTGGAAGCCGGCGCGGCGGCGATTCCGCCCGAGGAGCGGGCGCGCATCCTCGCCGCCTTCGACGAGCCCTTCGCCGACAGCTCCGTCTTCGCGTCCGACCTTCTCTACCGAACTGCCCGGCAGGGCGCCACCGTGGCGCTCTCCGGCGACGGAGGCGACGAGCTCTTCTTCGGATACCGGTCGTATCACCGCGCCCTCGCGATGTCGCGACCCCGCCCCGGAGCCCTGGCGGCCGTTCTGCGCAGGCTTGGCGGTGGCGCGCGCCGTGGCGGCGCCGGAGCTCCGGACCCTGCCGCCGAGCTGCGGCGGACCCGCACGATGCTGGATGCCGCGGCGCGGCGCGCGCTCTATCGCGGCACCGAACTCGAGTCCCTTCCGGATCCCCTGCCTGCGGAGATCTGGCTCGACGATACCTGGCGCCGCGCGGGCGTCGCCGCCGGCGGCGATCCCCTCCGGGCCCTCATGTTCGTCGATCTCCTGAGCTTCCTGCCCGAATGCGTCCTCGTCAAGGCGGACCGCCTCGCCATGCGGCATGGTCTCGAGGTCCGCGTGCCGCTCCTCGGGAACGATGTCCTCGATCTGGCCCGCCGACTCCCCCTCGACGCCCTCATCGATCCCTCGACGTCGCCGCCGGGCGGCAAGCGCCCGCTCAAGGCGATCCTGGCCCGCGCCGTCCCGACTCTCGACACGTCCCGCCGCAAGCGCGGCTTCGGGTCCCCGGCGAAGGTCTCGCACGGCCGCGGACCGGACGGCCTCGTCGCGGAGGCCTTCGACACCGAACCTCGCCTCTCCCGCTGGCTCGATCGCGCGGCCGCCGAGCGCGCCTTCCGGTCGGGCGGCGCGCCGGGCGTCCGCCGCGACGAGGCGGCCCTCGTCATCTCGGCGCTGGCAGCGTTCCTCCGTCGCGATGGAGCAGGGCCGTGATCCGGATCCTCTTTCCCCATCCGGAGCCCCTCCTGCCGGACCGCGCTCGGACCATCGCCATCGTCGAGACTGCCGCGGCCCTGGCGCGACGCGGCGCGGCGCTGACCCTCCTCCTGCCCGACAGCGCCGATCACGTGCGCCGCTTCGCGGCCGATCGCCTCGGCCTCCGGCTCCCGGACGTGGAGATCGTCGAACTCGCCGCCTGGCACCGCGCCCGGGGCTCTCTCATCACCTGGAACGCGCTCGTCCACCGGGCGGTGGCGCGGGCCCTGGCCACGCGACCATCGGATGGCGCGACGGTGCTTCTCGTTCGCGGCGAGAAGCTGGCGGAATCTCTGGTGCGCCGCGGCGTCACGACCCGGTTTCCGATGGTCTTCGAGGCCCACATCCACGCTCCGGACTACGAGCGCGAGCACGGGCGCCCGGCGCGGCGCGTCCGCCGGGCCGAACGGCGTCTCGCGACGATCCTCGGAGGCGCTTCGGGCCTCGCGGCCATCTCCGAGGGGCTGCGGCGCACTCTGGTCGAAGGACACGGATTTCGCGGTCCCGCCGCCGTCGCCCGGAGCGGCGTCGATGTCGATCTCTTCGCCCCCGCCTGGCATCGTCATGGATCCGTCCGTCCTCCGGGGCCGCCGCGGGTCGTCTACACGGGACGCTTCGGCGCCTGGAAGGGGATCGAGACGCTCCTCGTCGCCATGGTCGGTGTCGCCGGCGCGACGCTCCATCTCGCCGGCGGCGCCTCCGGCGAGGAGCTGCGCGCCGTCGAGCGGCTCGTCGCCCGCCTCGGGCTCTCGGAGCGCGTGGTCTTCCGGGGGCGCGTCCCGCACCGGGAGGTGCCGGGCCTCCTTGCCTCGGCCGACGCAGCCGTCCATGTCCTCGCCCCCGGTCGCTCCGTCTCGGAGCGCGACACGTCCCCCCTCAAGATCCTCGAGGCGCTCGCCGTAGGAACCCCCCTCGTGGCGCCGGATCTCTCTCCGGTCCGCGAGATCCTCGGCCGGACGGAGGCCGCGCTCCTCGTCCCTCCCGGGGATCCTCACGGCCTTACCCGCGCCCTCCTCCGCCTCCTCTCCGACCAGTCCCTCGCCTGCCGCCTCTCCGCCGCCGGCCGCGGGATCGCCGAGTCCTGCTCCTGGGACGCCCGCGCCACCCGCCTTCTCGATCTCGCGGATCGCGTTCTCGGCCGGTCCGCTGGCTGATCGCCACGCGATCCGTACAACCGCCGCGCTGGCTCGACTCCTCCCGCAGGCGAGGGTCCACATTCGTTCGGCCGCGCAGCGAACTTGACTCCATTCCCGCACTATGGTAAGCGTACAGACAGGTTCGGGCTCCCGCGAGAGTTCACCGGCTCCCGCGAGAGTTCACCGGCTCCCGCGAGAGTTCACCGGCTCCCGCGGACGCTGGAGAGTTCGAAGCTCCTCCTCCGGTACACGCGGCGATGCCATGAAGTGTGTCCGAGCTTCGCCAGGGGTGGATCGTGTACCACGAACTCGCGACCCGACAG
>CAYQRN010000153.1:0-10990 GCA_964419995.1 uncultured Planctomycetia bacterium | reverse complement strand
CGCCCTCGAGTTTCAGATTCTATCGAGGCGACAACTATCTTGACCCAGAGGGCCTGAGAATAGGTGAGGTCGGCCACCATCGAATCGCGATGGGTTTCTCCCTCGACGCCGTCGTTCACTACCGACTGCGAGCCGATGTTCGCGTTTGACAGATCCCCCTCCAAATACCATTTCACGTACGCGATCTTGTCCCCGCGGGGCGAAATTGCCGGAAGGGTTCATTTTCCGACGATGTCGTCGTTCCGCACTATGAGTCAGCCCGGAGCGTCCACTTCGTACACCACGTCCTTTCCGTTGCCCGACAGCCGCAGCCTCCCGATCGGAAAATCGAAGCTCCTGAGCTTCCTTCCGTTCGACACGACGAAGTACCTGCCCCGATCTTCCGCTACGTACGCGTACGCTTCGGAACCCGGGAAGAAGCCTCCGAGCCCAATGGATCCGTAGCCGGGAGACGCTTCCTTGCCATTGAACACCACGTAAGACTTGCCCTTCCTCTCCGCCGTCATGAGAAAAGATTCCTCGGAATCCGAGAAGACCGCGGTTCACGGGTGGGAATAGTCGTACCCGGGGCTCGTAGCCCCGCCGAAATGGACCCGGTACATCAGCTTTTCGTCCTGGTCGATCCTCGCGGCGGTCCTGCCGCTTTTGGAAACGATGCCGTCTTTCCTCTCGATGGCCACGCCGTCCCTGTAGAACGACTTGCGGTCGGAATGGATGAATCAGGTTCCGCCCGCTTCGTAGAAAAGCGAGCCGCCGTTATGGCTGAGCCACGTTCAATCGGTGGCCGCGATCTCCTTCCCGTCCTTGACGAGGCGCTGAAAGCCGCCGGGTTCGTTGGTCATGTACGTGTAGGCGAAGCTCGACGCGTCGTCGGAAACGTAGAAGTGGCGGTTGTATCAGCTCGTCGGGAACGTTCAGGAGGAAACGGTTCGGCACGGACCCGCGTCCGGCACTGCGGTTTCCGCCGACGCGGTAGCGAAGCCGGCGGCTGCGGCCATAAGCATGGAAAGGGCGGTTTTTTTCATAGGTTTTCGGGGGAGTGAAATGGATCGTCGGGCTACGGTTCGTCATTCACCAAAAGCGGCCGCACCTTCGGGAGCACGATGCCGAACAGGAAGATGAGCAAGAGGAAGACGGTATTCAGTCCCGCGTACGCGATCGCGTTATCGATGTCCGCCTTAGGATTCGTTCCGCCCATGTGTCCCGATACCAAGACGGCCGTCATGGCGGTCAGGAATCCCCCCGTAAGGCTCTTCGCCACGTAGCTGGATCACTTGGTCAGCTTGGGTATCCGAAGCCCCAGCGGCGACTCGGAAAAATTCTCGGACTTGGCGATGAAAACGGTGAGGATGCAGGCGCTGGCCGTCAACAGGGCGAAGATCTTGCCGCCGTGTTCGCCGTCGAGCAGCCGCCCGCTTACGTCTCAGAGATCGAAATGGGCAATCGCGGCCAGGACGACTCCTGAGAACGCCGCCGGGATGATCCCGATCGTCTCGAAGTACCTGAACGCCGTACCGAGTCTCCCCGGTTTCCTATCCGCCATACCGAATGGTCGTTACTGCTAATGCCGTGCCTTAACGGCTAACGGTGCCAATATATGCAAATTGAGCAGTCCCGCAACTCCGTGCCACGGCAGCCACGGCTTCAATCCCCGCGCGACATCCCGTCCGTCCGCCCCTTCTTCTTCGCGCCCTCCCTGACGGCGCCGAGCTCGCGGGCCTTGTCCGGACCGTCCGCCCGGTAGCGGGACCTCCAATCCTTCCGGTATTCCTCGGCCTTTACCTGGTTGCGTTTCCGGTTTCCGTCGTCGTACCCCTTGCCGTACCCTTCCTTCGATCCGTTGAACACTCCGCGGCGCATGCGTTCCCCCAAGGCCAACACCCGTGGTCGGGTCCTGGCACGCCCATTCTACGGAACCGCTCCGCCGTCGGTTCTCCAGGGAACGGGATCTCGGCATGCCATCCGGGGGCAAGCGCCGAAAGGCGCCCGAACGTATCCGCCCGCCGCCGAGGCAAGGAATGCTCCGGGGGATTCCTCCTTGCCACCGCCGGCCGGTGGCGGACGTTTCGGAAGGCGCTTTACCGCTTACCCTTCCCCGATATGGCAACCACGAAAAAAATCCGGAACCTCGAGCCCGAAGATTTCCGGATCGACTCCAGCGAATGGAGAACCCTGCCGAATGCCCTGGCCGACTGACGCCCCGTCAGGATCAACCCCTTCGGCGACGTATTCGAAATCACGCTCCCCGACGGCACCCCGGTACAACTCTTCACCCATGCGGCGGCGCTGCGGGAGGTTGCGGCCGCGAACAGGCGTTTGCCGACCTTGTCGGTTTTCCGTTCCCTCACGAAGATCACGGACTCGTCGATCAACCGACTCAACCCTTCCGGATGCCTCGTCGGCGAAAGCTTCGAAGAAGTCGGAAGCACCGCCTATTACTGGGCGCACCGGACGAGCACCGCTTCGGCCCCCGGATTCCGCATCGACCTCGGTACGGGCATCTGCTTCGAAGTCTTCGACTACGACCGCTCGTTCTGCTTCGCCGTCCGCTGTGTGGAAACGTAGCGGACGTTGGCGGAACCCCCTACCCCGCATCCGTTCAATGCCCGTCCAGGATCCGCTCGAGTTCCTCGTCCGTCCGCTGGGCGTAGACCGCGCTGTAGGCGATGTTCCGGTGGGCGAGCTGCTTCTGGACGGCGGTGATGCCGCCCTTCTCGTTCATGAGATAGCCGACGTGGTGGCGGAAGAGGTGCGGGTGGATCCGTCTCGCCTCGGTTTCCCCCAGCGCGTCCTCGGCCAAGCGGCGGACGACCGCGAACAACGCCCGGGACGACATCCGCCCGTCGGCGTCCGGGTTCCGGTTCTTCGCCTGGTGCGGCACCGCCAGGAACAGCGGCGCGCAGTCCCCGCCGTACGCGGCGGCGTCCTTTTCCCGTTCCGTCGCCAGGTAGAGTTCCACGGCTCGGGCCGCTTCGGAGGACATGACGACTTCCCGCTCCTGGCTGCCCTTTTCTTTCACCCGCACCAGCCGGCGGCCGGAGAACTGCGAAACGTCGAGCTTCGCGACGGCCGACACGCGGAGGCCGGTCCCGATGAGCAGTTTGTAGATCGCGAGGTCCCTCGCCGGCCGGGCGTCCGCGCGTACGTCCATCACGCCGAGCTCCGTCCTCTTCCTGTCCCTGCGGATCCGCGTTCCGGCGAGCCCGCGCGCGGCGGTCTCGAGGCGGATCACTTCCTTCTCGGTGAGGCGCTTGGCTTGCAGGACGGGGACGTCGAACCGCTTCACCCCCTGCATGGGGTTCCCGCCGGCAACGAGCGGCGGGACCTGGGAGGCAACCCACTTCGCGAAGGTCCGGAGGTGGTCGATCTTCCGGTTCAGGCTCCGGGCTGACCAGCGCGGCTCCCCCGCCCTCTTCCCGCGTCCCGAGACCCGGACCGTCTCCTTGGCCAAGGTCTGGACGAAGAGGTTCGAGCTCGCGCGGTTCCACTTGCCTATGTCGTCGGACCCGAAGGCCCAGACGAACCAGGAATAGAAGAGCTCGAGGTCCTCCTTCTTGTACCGGAGGGTGGCCGGGGCTCCGGTCGCGAAGGTGGTCAGGTATTCGACCATCCACCACCGGAGGCTCCGGCGTTCCCCGCCGCCCTCGGCGACGAGGGCCGGCACCGGGGCGTCCGACGAGAATTTCGCGGACACCGTTCCGGCGGCCACTTGCGGAAGGTTCTTCATGTCTCCGCCGCCTCAGCGCCGCGGGGCGTCGGCGTGGAGCGTCACCCCGCCGTCCCATTCGAGGATGACGGACGCTCCGCAGGCCGAACACGCGGACGGACGGCCGTCGTGCGAGTCGCCCGGCAGGCGCTCCTCCCCGCGGTGCCCGCACTCCGCACACGCGTAGACGTAGAGCACAGGGGCTTCCGGTGCCCCCCCGCTGTCCCCCGGTCGGGGCGAAGCGTCGGTGACGGAAGCGGGCTTTTCTCCCGATAAATTCTTATCGGAAACGGATTGGACGATTTCGGATTTGGCCATGGTCGGGGATTTCCGCGCGGGTACTGGGAACCGATTTTAAGGGGTTCCGGCCGAAAATCAACATTTGTTTCCGATAAGATACCTTATCGGAAACGGCATTAATAAATGCGGGTCCGTGTGGGTCATGAAGGAGCGTCCGTTCGCCATCGTCCCCTATCAGGCCTGCGGGGCCTCGATGGCCTCTTCGAGTTTCATGACCGTCTCGTGCATGCGCCGGACTACGGCGACGGACCCCGTAGGCATTCCCCTTTTCACCAGCGGGAACGCTTACGCGGCGACCGCCACCGGCGCGGCGCATCCGCTCGGAAGCCTTATTGACGAAGGTCCGTCCGTACCGTTCCTCACGGCCGGGAACGTCTTCCGGCCCCTTGTGCCCGCGGCGACGTCGCCGATCCAGCGGTAGGCGTTGGCCCTTTGGTCGTAGAACGCGCCGTGGGCGGAGTGCCGGAATCAGGAAAACGCCCTGCGGAAAAGGACGCGGTCCTCGTCGGACCGACCGGAGAACGCCACTGCGGCGGCTTCGAGCTCGGCGGCTGCCGGAAGGCGGAGGCCCCCGGACTGCAGTTCCCGGACCGCGGCGGCATAGGTGAAAAACTGCTCGGGTGCTCCGTCGGGAAGCAGGACCTGCCAGACGTCCCCTCGGGGGTTCGCGAGGATCGGGCGTCCGAACGCGGAGGATCAGGGAACGGCGGTCCATCCGGACGAATCGATCCGGAAAAGGCGGAATCCGGCAAATGCCGGGTCTGGTTTCGTTTCTGGCACGTGGGGTCGCGCTTGAAGGGGTAAGGCGTCCTGATGCTATCCGCGGAACCCTTCGGGTCAAGCCTGGCTTGGTACGGGCTAATCGAGGGCCCGCCCGATCGCCCCCACCATTTCGCCGAACGACTCCGGAAATTTCCGCGTTACGGCGCCGGCCAGCGTCTTCAGGAAATCGTCGCGCTCGAGGCCGAGCTCCTTCCCCGCCGCGTACACCTCTTTGTGCTTGCCCGCCTTCGCTCCCGTATCGAGGGCTTCGGCGACCGTATCGGGATCGGAACCCACTAATGCGGCGAGGTCGTCGGCGATTTCCTTTCCTTTCCGCATGAGCCACGCTTCGGGCCATACGTCGCCCGGAAGGTAGGCCATCCGCGCTTTCGTCCAGTCGTCGAAATCCTCTTCCGGATTCTCGGCCATCTTGCGGGCGTGGCCGACGTTGTCGCCCTCCTTCTTCCTTTGGTCGCCGTCGAAAACCGCCAGAACCGGATGGTCCCCGTCCCGCAGGTACGTCGCGGCGAGCTGTCTGGCGAGGCAGTTCGCCGAGCCGATTTCGGTTACGGTGATCCGCGTCCGCTGTTGGGCCGACAGCGCGGCGCAGACGAGCGCTTTGGCCACGTCGTCCTCGACCAGGACCTCGAGCTCCTTGCCGGCGACCCCTCCGAGTTTCGAAAAGGCGAACTCCGATGAGACCGAATCGAGGATCCTCGTCCGACCGTTGACGGTCTCTACGAAGTACCTGGCGTCGCTCGGGAGGCGCTCGAAGATCTCTTTCGAGTGCGTCGTGCAAATCACTTGGGCATTGAGCTTCAAGCACGCGTCCTTGAGCTTGTCGACAAACCGCCGCTGGGCTTCGGCATGGAGCCCGAGCTCGATCTCGTCGATGACCAGCAAGGCTCCCTTTCCGCAGTCGTACAGGACGGAAAAGATCTCGAAGAGGGCGTTCTCCCCCGCTCCCATGTTGAAGCCGGAATACACCGTCTCGCCCACCTTCACGATGGGAAGGTTGTACTTCGAATATTCGAGGTACCGGAAACTGTCGTACGTCTTTCCGAGGATGGATCCGACGATGTCCTTAACCTCGTCTTCCCATCCTTTCTGCACCGCGTCCTTGAACGCTTTTGAGTACGACCGCGACTGGCTCCGCTCGGCGTGCGGGACGATCCGGTCGATTCCGAGGAACGCTACGTTCCGCCGTACCCGGTCCGCGTAGTCGTTCCATTTGCCGCCCCGCTTCTTCGATCGCTTCTGCCAGCCGACGCCCACGCCGTCCGGGAGGGTGTCGCTCTTCTTCCACTTGTCGTAGGCGATCCCGTACTTGATTTCGATTCCTTGCGGGGACAGTTCCTCCGGATGCTGGACGAAAAAATCCGAGAACGTGTAGTACGTCGTCTTCCGCTTGGGCAAGCGGTATCCGTCCCTCCTGTTGTGGTAGGCGCAGCATGCGAGGGCGAGAATGGTGGATTTTCCCGCGCCGTTCTTGCCGGCTACGGCGACGATCGGGAAGTTGACCGGGAGGTCGAGCCGCGTCAGGCCACGAAGTTCGCCGGTAACGAGGTTGATGTTCCGAAGGAGCGCTTTGGTGTTGTCGTTGCAGAACCACTCGCGAAGCTTCTTATCGGTCTTTGTCTCGCTGTATTTCATACGCTTGAGCGGTTACGTCCGGAATATTCGTTTGATCTTACCAGGGTTGGGAAAACCGCCTGGACGACTCGGCTCTCGTGGGGCGGAAACGTCGCAGTTCGCCAAATGGTAAGCACGGAACCGACCCCGTCAAGTTTGGCCGTTTCCGAATCCGCAATCGTCCCGAGAACGTACCTTTCCGGTACGTTCATCATACGTTCACCGGTTTTATTCCGTACCTTTCCCGGGTATCCACTCCGCGCGCTCCGGCCACTCGACGCCGAACCGGTCGCAGGCCTTCGCGAACGCCGCGAGCACGTCCTCGGCGTGCGCGGCGAACCGAGCGGTTTCGACGACCATGCCCGCCCGCTTCGCGGCGCGGCCCGAGGCGCGGACTTCGGATTCGAAGGCGTAAGGGAACGCCTCCGCGAGGGCGGCGGCGGACCGCTCCGCCGCTTTCAGGAGTCCGGCGGGCGGCTTCCGGTTCCTCGTGGCCATGACCTGGACGAGCTCCGGGACGCCCCCTTCCCCGGGCGCCAGTTCGAAGTGCCCGGCCAGTTCTCCGGACGGATGGAACGCCGCGAACACCGCCCGTCTTCCGGCCAGGAGCTCCGGCAGGTACCCGGCCAGGCAGTTCGAAGCCTCGTCGGCCTCGGCGATGTGCCAGCCAGCGGTGCCTATCCGCCTGGCCTCCCACCCTCCCCCGCAGCCGAGGGCGTCGGGGAACGGCGACGGGATCAGGTCTTCGGGAGGCCAGACTTCCCTCACGGCCTCCCGGACGGCCGCGGTTTCCTTGCGCGCCCAAGCGCGGCCCGCGGCCGGAAGGTCGGCCGGGTGGTGCCGGCAGAGGGCCCAGAGGACCGCCCACGTTCCCGCGCCGAGACGGACCGTTTCCCCGTGGAGCGTCCCGGCGAACGTCCTTCCCCCGACGGCGGGGTGCTTCCCCACCTGCTCGGCGAGGTCGGAAAGCCAGGCCGTCCCGTGCCGGTCCGGAAGCTCGTACGGGCGGCGGCGGAGCGCCTGCCATACGGCCGCCGAGGCTTCCGCGAGCGCCGCGCGCCCTTCGTGGTCGCCGGCGTCGCGAAGGATGCCGGCCGCCCAGTGTGCCGCCTTCAGGAAGCGGCCGAAGTCGGGGGCGCGGGGCCTCCGTTCCGGCGGTACGAGCGAGAACGCCGCGGCGTAGAACGCGGGGTCGGTCTCGAAGTCCGCCACGGGATACCCACGGGCGCGCGGATGCCAGGCGCCGACGGCCGCGAGCGACCGGACGACGTTAGGCTCCGCCCGGAGCTCCCGGCAGAGCGCGGGCAAGAGTTCCGCCCGCGCGTCGATCGCGGCGAGCACGCGTTCCGCCGGTTCCGGGTTGCCGGCCGCCAGGCCGGCGCACGTCCAAGGCAGGAGCCAGGGGAAGACGGTGACGGCCTGAACCCTCTCCGGGCGCCCGGAGAGCAGGGCGTACTCCCTCCCGGTCAGCGGGCGCCCGACCGGGAGCTTCAGGAGGTCCCGGTCCAGGGCGCCGAGGAACTCTTCGACGGCTCCCGCGACGCGGGCTGCGGCCGGGTCGGTCCCGTCCGGACCGCAGGCGGCATAGGCGATCCGCAGGGGCTCAAGGATCGGGTCGGAACCCGAGTAGGGTCCGGCGGCGGCCGCCTCCCTGACCGAGGCGCCGAGGCTCCCGGCGCCGGGTTTCGGACGGTGGCGCCCGTACGACACGGTTTCGTCGGCGGCATGGAAGAGGAAGGAGGACTCCGCGGCCCCGGGCCCACTCCATTCGACCGTAAGCAGCCGGCCTGGAATCCCGACGGCCCGGAGGACGTCCGCGCCCTCGAGGCTGCGGACCAGGCCGGAAACCTTCCCCGAACGGACGGCGAGGTACTTGCGGCCCGCGTTCACGGCGCGTCCCTCCCGTCCCGGTTGATCGTCGCCCGGACCTTCCCGTCCTTGCCCCGGACGAACTCGGAGCCGGGGGGAAGCCGGAACAGGAACGCGCGCAGGAGTTCGCCAACGTTGGCCGCCACGTCCGCCAGGAGCACGACGCGGCCTCCACGGCGGTTCCTCCATACGGGCGCCCGCGTCCCCTTCCGGCACCATCCGACCGGGACGAGACCGATCGCGACCAGCAGGATCCTGAACATGGCGGCCCCTACCGGATCCGGACCGGGTAGCGGCCGTACTGGACGACGGCGGCCCCGGGAGCGGACGAAAAGTAGCGGGTCCAAAAGGCCTCGACCGCCGCGTAGTCCTTCCCGCCCGCGCCGGCGACGTACACCTTCGCGCCGGCGAGCGCCGCGGGGGCCGCGAGGTCCTTCTTCCGTCCCGACGCCAGGTCGAAGCGGCCGGTCTCCAGCATGTCCGATAGGACGACGAGCGTTTTCCCCGAGTCCGGGGACTGGGAGAACGCCTGCGACGACGCTTCGACGGCGTCGACGATCCTGGTCGCCTTGTCCGGCGACTTCTCCGCCCGCCCGAGGATCCTGCCGAGCGCGGCCAGGGCTTCCTCTTCGAACTCCTTCCTCCGCTTCCCGTCCGCGAAGCGCCGGCCGGTCGGCGCGGGGGCTTCGGCGTCGAAGTCGCGGACCCACGAGGCCCGCTCCTTCCCCCCGAGCGCGGCCACCACCAGGCGGTCCCCCGGACGCACGGCCCGGACGACGCCCTCCGCGCTTTCCCGGTACGCGGCCCGTTCTTCCGCGCCCACGCTCGACGACGCGTCGACGAGCACCACGTACGTGCCGGCCCACGCCGGCGAGGCCAGCGCGAGGCACGCGGCGGCCGCGCAGGCGGCCATTCCCATCGTATCCATTTTCTTCGGCTCCTATCCGATTACCGTATTTTCACAATTCGTTATCCGTACCTTTAACGTACGTTTCCGTCCGCATTCCAATCCTTCCCGATCTCCCCGACGGCCCTCCGGATATCGCCGGCAGGAGGGTCCGGCGGCGGATCGAGCGGCAGGGGTTCGAAGGCTTCCTCCCCCACCGCGGAGAGCATGTAGTCCGGCGGCAGGCAGCCGGGCGGGCGGTTGGCGAAGTTGTGGTCCCGGTAGGCGGCGACCATCCCGATGACGCGGTGGACCGTTGCCGAAGCTTCGTCCCGCGCTTTCGCCCAGGCTTCCGCCCGACGGGAAGCCAACGCGGCGCGCTTCTTCCAGAGCCGCTCCCGCTCGTCCCGGAGCCGGTCGCACCGCGCGGCGAGCCTCGAGGCCTCGGGATCGGGATCGGCATTCCATGCGGCGAAGGCCGCCGCCGCCAGGTAGCCGAAGCACTGGACGGCGAGGAACGCCGCCGAATGCCCCACGAGCTCCCCCGCCCCGTCGGCCGCGAGCTGTACTTCCCGAATGGAGGCGAACCCCCAGGCGAAAGCCGCGACCCCGACGTTCGCGAAGGCGACGGCCCAGCCCGGCAATCCGCCGGGACGGCCGGCTCCCCTCTGCCTGGCCCAAGTGCCGGTCGCCTTCGCGACGGCGAAGAGCGACGCCGCGAGGAAAAACGAGTACCAGAGCTTCTCGTTCAGCAGGAACCGGACGGCCGAGGCGGCGAAGTCGCCGAATCCCCCCTCCCCCGCCGGTTCCGTCGGGACCGGGCCGGCCATCCCGAAGTAGTCGAGCAACCCGTACGCGAGGGCCCATTCGCCGCAGACCGCGACCGCTGCGAACGCCGCGAAGGCCCATCCCGGCAACGGCTTGCGGTACCGGCGTCCGCCGCATTCCCGCAGGAACTCGGCCTCCGTCCGCACGAGTTCGTCCGAGGTTTCGCGGAGGGACAGGTCGAGCCGGTTAATCTCGGCCCGGTCCCGCTTGGCCTCCGCGTTCGCCTTCGAGGCGAGTTCGAAGCGCTCCCGGTTGCCCTGGGCGACGAGCCGGGCGGCGAAGGGCTCGAGGACCTTCGTTCCCGTGGCCGCCGGGCGGAAGCGCCGGAGTTCGAGCACGTCAGCCATTCGCGGCCTCCCTTGCCTTCCGTACGCCCGTCTCCGGCACGGCCGCCGGCGCCGCGGTTTCCGCGGTTCCGGCGTTCCCGTACGTCGCGACCGCGACTCCGTGCCCGCGTGACGGATACCCGCTCCGCCCGTCGCGCGCCCCGGTCCAACCGGGGTCCGCCGACAAGACCCTCGCCAAGATTTCCCACAGTCCGCCCATTTCCGGCTCCTTCCCGAACGCGTTCCCAAAAAGCCGGAACCCCTCTCGGTGGTCCCGGCTGCGGGTCCGGACTGTTCCCGTCCCGCATGGCCTGAACGTTATTCGTATAAAAACCGGAAGTCAACCGAAAGCTATACGGTTTTTATACGGTAATCGGTGTTTAACCGTACCTTTTGCGGCTGTTCAAAATGCGTCCTTTCGCCAGGCAAACTTCCCTGTGGGATCCGGCTTCCGCGTACGGCGGACGGACCGCCTTCGCGGAAGCCGCTGCGGTCCTCCCTTGGGTGGCGTCTGGACATGAAAAAACCGGCCGATCCCACTGGGGGATGGCCGGTCGTTCTTCGTAGGTCTATTCATTCCATGGCGGCGGTCCAGTCCGGAGCGCACGGTGGGCCGCCGACAGGCATATTTGTTGCCGGCTCCCTGATTCCGCACAAATCTGGCGTCGTTAAACGGCGTCG
>CAYQRN010000152.1:0-11146 GCA_964419995.1 uncultured Planctomycetia bacterium | reverse complement strand
GGGACGAGGCGAAGCCCGCCCGCCGGCAACAGTATCGTGCGCTTCGCTGCATCAGCGCGCATCGTTCCGGCCGGAGAAGGCCGCTCTGCCGGCTCGGCATTCGCGATCGCTCCGGCCAACAGGGTGGTCGGAACACCCTCGACCATCGCAGCTTCCTCCGCTCATGCCCATCCCGATCGAGGAGGCGGCACCTCGCTCCGGGGCGCAACCCCGGAGACTGGCCGTCGTTCCTGGTCACGCGGTTGCGAATCATGCATCCTTCCCGCACGTGCACGATCGTCCGCGCCAGGATCCGAGAACCCCGAACCCGGACCTTCGGTCTGTCTTCATTCCGCGAGCCGAACCCTCGGAGCCACATGTGATCGACGCCGTTCCACCCGACAGCTCCGGGCCCGCGGCCCCAAGCCGCCTTGCCCGACGCCTCGGACTCTTCGACGCGGTCGTGATCGGTCTCGGCGCCATGATCGGCGCCGGCGTCTTCGCGGCCATGGCGCCGGCCGCGCGCGCCGCGGGGAGCGGCCTCCTGTTCGGTCTCCTCATCGCGGCCGCCGTCGCCTGCTGCAATGCAACGTCCTCGGCCCGGTTGGCCGCGCTCTATCCGGAGTCCGGCGGCGCCTACGTCTACGGCCGGAGGCGGCTCGGCCCCCTCTGGGGCTTCCTCGCGGGCTGGGGGTTCGTGATCGGGAAGCTCGCGAGTTGTGCGGCGATGGCGCTGACCTTCGCGACGCACACTGCTCCTGAGATCGCGCGCCCGCTCGCCGTCGCCGCCGTCGCGACGCTCACGGCGGTCAACTACGTGGGTGTGAAGAAGACGGCCGTCGCGACGCGGGTCATCGTGTTCGCCGTGCTCACGGCCCTCGCGATCGTCGTCGGAGCCGTGCTGTTCGGGGGCACGCTGGATCTCGCGCGCATCGCCCCGGCGGGGGACGCGACTCCGTACGGCGTGCTCCAGGCGGCGGGACTCCTCTTCTTCGCCTTCGCGGGCTATGCGCGAATCGCAACCCTTGGCGAGGAGGTGATCGACCCCCGGCGTACGATACCGCGCGCGATCCTCATGGCGGTCGGAATCACCCTCGCCGTGTACGCAACGGTGGCGGTGAGCGCGCTTCTGGCCGTCGGTGCTCCCGCGCTCGCACGCTCGCCGGCACCGCTCGCCACCGCCGTCGAGGCCGGCCGACTCGCGTGGCTGTCGCCGGCCGTGCGCGTGGGGGCCGCGATCGCCTCCCTCGGCGTCCTCCTGTCGCTCATCGTCGGCGTCAGTCGGACGGTCTTCGCCATGGCGGCCAGCGGGGATCTGCCCCGCACGTTCGCCGCCGTCCACGCGAGGTACCGGATTCCGCATCGCGCCGAGCTGGCGGTCGGCGTCGTCGCGGCCTCGGTCGCGGCGATCGCGGACATCCGTTCGGCGATCGGCTTCAGCTCCTTCGCCGTGCTCCACTACTATGCGATCGCGAATGCGTCGGCTCTGACCCTCCGCACCGACGAGCGCCGATGGCCGCGCCTGGTCGCCGCGCTGGGACTGGTCGGATGCGTCGTCATCGCCTTCACTCTGCCGCCCGCCTCGGTCGCCACCGGGGTCGCACTCCTCCTCTGCGGTGCACTCGTCTTCCTCCTCCATTCCCGTCGCCGGCGCCCGCCATCGACCGCCTGACGGCAGCGCCCGCCCGGGCCCCCCGGACCCGGGACGACCCCGCCGGCGACCGCGGCCTCTCAGTCCTCCGGGCCCCGGTGGCCCGTCGCATCCTCGTCGACCCAGTCCGCCTCCTCCCAGGACATCCCGTCCCGCCCCGGAACCTTCCGCGTCGCCCCGGCCGCGTACCAGGGGCAGTTCTTCGGCCCGTAGCAGAAGGTCTCGCGCCGGTAACGCTTCCTCGACCGGCTCCACGGGTCGATGACGATTTCGACGGACATCTCCACGCCCCAGAGACACGTCGAACACCGTGCGGCGAAAGTCACGGCCGCAAGCCTCCGGTGGCCCCGGGCGCGGTAGACCTCGAGAGGCGGCGGAACTCCGAGGAAGGGCGGCCCGCCCGCAGCCGCCTCCGGCCCACGGGACAGGACCGCGAGACCGCTCACCTTGTAGACGTCGGCCGTCTCCCGCTGCGGGTCGGCGACGGGCACGCCCCGGCCTTCCAGCCGGTCGCCGGCGCGGAACGCGTGTTTCGCGTGCGCCGCCGTGCCCACGGCGACGAGGAACTCCCGCGACTCTCCCGCCATCACGCCCCGAACTCGCAGCATGTATCCGAGGTAGCTGTGCGCCCTCTCGTCGAAGCTCCGCATGAGCCGGATCCGTGGCTGCGCGGCAATGACCTCGCCGGTCCAATCGATCTTGCCTTCCCGGCCCGTCACGACTTTCCCCGTCGGCGACCCGCACCCCGGTCCCAGCGCTTGCGCGCCCGACCCCGGAACGATGGATGCCTTGCCGTCCGCCCCTCGGCCGGCCTCTCGAAGCCCGGCATGAAGCCGTACTTGCGCGCCTGAGTCGCGCGAATACGGCCGGCGATCGACTCCCACTCCGCGCTCCGTCCCTGTCTGACCAGGAGGTTCCGCGCCATCCGGAGATTCCCGAGCGCAGCATCGTAGTACTTGCTCTTCTTCGCGTCGAGGATCCGGAGCGCCATCGCGACATGGAGCTTCGCAGCCAGGAGCGGGTGCGACTTCTCGAGACACTTCGCTGCCGGCTCCGTCACGAAGTGGCTGAGCGCCGCGAGACTTTCGCGCGGCGCGGCCTCGATGTCCGCCGCAAGTCGCTCCCTCTCCCTGGTCTTCACGAGGAGATCGATCCGGGTTCCGAGATCCGCGCGAGATAGAGCGCCCAGCGCCTTCGCATGCCACTCGGCTCGATCGGCCCCGGGAACGAACTTCATCAGATCGTCGTACGACCAGGTCGACGGCGCCTTCCAATAGTCCTCCCACACCGAGGCCAGGGCCTCATCTCTCCGACCGAGCTTCTTCAGGATGTCGCGCTTCAGGCAACGCAGTTGCCGGGCCCGCGGGCCAGGCCCGCGGTCATTCTCGGACCCGAGACCGCGCTCGACCCACGAAAGCTCCTCCTCGGGCCGGCGTCGCCTGAGGCACATTCCGGCGAGCGTTTCGCAGTCGGCAGGCGTCAGCGCGTTCTCCGTCTCGCACAACGCAACGTAGGCCCCGACGTCCCGGCGCGCGTCGTAGACCGCCTTGAGGATCTCGACGTTGCGCGAGGCGTCGCCGGACCCGCTCGCGGCCGCACCCGCCCTCTCGCGCACGACCCGTTCGAGACCCGCGAGCCCCGCGCGATCGAGCGCCGCGACGGCATCTCTCTCGATGCCGCGGCAGTAGCCGTAGTCGTCGTTCTCCATCCAGGAGAGCAGCATCCGCGCGGTCTCGGCCGGGTCCATCCTCGCTGCCTGCCGCGCCCGGATCCAGTCGCAGAAGAGCTCCCTGACGACATTCTCGAAGCCGTCGCCCGAGTCACCGACCTCGCCGGCCTTCTCGTAGCAGCCGCCGATGAAGATCTCGAGGAGCGCCACGGCCCGACGGGCATCGCCTTCCCGGATCAGGGGTACGATCCTCGCCCTCACCGCCTCGACGCCATCGACGAAGCCCCCCCCGCTCCCGTCGCCGATGAACGCGCCGAGCGCCAGCGCGTCTTCGATCGCCTGCTCGAGGTTGACCTTCCGCCTGTGCACCATGGGACTTCGTGTAGCTCAGACCATCCCGTGGCCTCGCCGAGAGCTGGCCACCCGATTCCGGAGTCCGCACCTCAGGCTCCGGTCTCTCATGATACACATTCTCGGACCCCCGTCGCGGCACGTCCCCCCGCCTTCGAGTCCATGGCCTTCGACCTCGCCGGATGGCTGAGAGGCCGGAGACCAGGTCATGCCCTGTTCGGGCACCATCCGCGTCGCGGTCACCGGACTGGGACTCGACCGCACGTCGGCTCGGGGCTGATGCGAGCCGGAACCTGCCGGGCTGGATCGGCGAGGGGACCTCCGCCTTCCCGCGATCGGCCTCCGCCCAAGGCCTCGGCTAGTACGCGCAGTCTGGCCGTCGATCTGAGCTTGTAGGCAGCCCCTGATCCTGATGCCGGCGGCGTGGCATACTCTTCACAACCCGTTCCGTGACACGAGGGACCGCCCTTCCGCCAGATGCGCAGCGGTCCGGTCGTGAGTCCCGTCTCTCGCACCGAGGCCACGACGGAGGACCCGAGGCCGTGAAGAAGCAGGACATCAGCGTCGAGTCGCTCGTCGACATGGTCGAACGCGGCGAGCTTCAGCTTCCCGAGATGCAGCGCCGGTACGTCTGGCGCGCTCCTCGGGTCCGAGACCTGCTCGACTCGCTGTACCGGGGCTACCCGAGCGGCTCGATTCTCGTCTGGGAAACCGACACCGCGGTTCCTGCGCGCGAGCTCCAGGTCCACGAGCACTCGACCGGTCGGGAGGCCGGGAAGCTCCTCCTCGACGGGCAGCAGCGTCTCACGTCGCTCGCGGCAGTCATCAAGGGGAAGCCGATACACGTTCGCGGCAGAAAACGGCCGATCGACATCCTGTTCAACCTCGACCACCCTGACACGCTTGACGAGTTGACCGAGGTTGAAACCGACGAAGACTCGCCCCTCGAAGACGAGGATGTCGAGGACGTCACCCCCGAGGAGGAGGCGGATGACGACGTCGAGCACATCCAGGCGCGCCTGCAGAAACGGACCTTCGTGGTCGCCAGCAAGGCGCTCGCCCAGCTACCGAACTGGGTTTCCGTGAGCGAGGTCTTCAGGCAGACGAGCGACGCCCTGTTTCTGAAGAAGGCGAACGTCACGTCGTTCGAGGACCCGCGCTACGAGAGGTACACGCAGCGGCTGCAACGGCTCCGGCAGATCGCGAGGTATCCCTACGTGATGCACATGCTTGAGCGGAGCCTCGGGTACGAGGAGGTCGCCGAGATCTTCGTCCGCGTGAACTCGCTGGGCGCCAAGCTGCGTGCGTCCGATCTTGCGCTCGCGCAGATCACGGCCCGGTGGCAGAACTCGCTGCGGATGCTGGAGGAGTTCCAGGAGGAGTGCGAAGAGAGCTGGTTCACGCTCGATCTGGGTCTCCTTGTCCGGACCATGGTGGTCTTCGCCACGCGTCAGTCCAAGTTCGACACGGTCGCCTCGATCCCCGTCGAGCGCCTGAAGTCGTCTTGGCAGGAAGCTCAGGAGGGCCTGCGCTTCGCGATCAACTTCCTTCGGACGAACGCCGAGATCGAGGACGAGACGCTCCTCTCGGCCCCAGCCCTGATCATCCCGGTCGCGGTCTTCAGCCGCCTCAAGGGGAACCAGATCTCGGCGCAGGAATCGAGGGAACTCCTCTCCTGGCTGCTCGTCGCCAACGCACGCGGTCGTTACTCCCGCGGCTCGACCGAGACACTTCTCAACGAGGATCTCGCCCTGCTCTTCAAAGGCGAGCCGCCCACGCGGCTCATTGAGGTGCTCCAGCAGCAGGTGGGGCGCCTGCAAGTGGAAGCGGTCGACCTCGCGGGACGCGGCCAGCGGAGCGCTCTCTTCTCCCTCGCGTATCTCGCCCTCAAGGCCGCGGGCGCGAAGGACTGGTACAGCGGCCTCGGCCTCTCGCTGACGCACCAGGGGCGGCTGCACTTCATCCAGTTCCACCACATCTTCCCGAAGGCGGTGCTCCGCAAGGCGGGCTACGAGAAGGGCGAGATCAACGAGATCGCGAACATGGCGTTCATCACGGGCCAGACGAACCGCCGGCTCGCGACGAAGCCGCCGACCGAGTACTTCCCGCGCGTCATCGAGCAGCACGGCGAGGCGGCGCTGGCGAGCCAGGCTATCCCGCTCGATCCGGAGATGTGGAAGACCGTGAACTACCGGTCGTTCCTCGAAGCGCGCCGAGCCGCGCTGGCCCGGATCATGAACGAGCACCTGAAGCGGATTCGGTCGACCCCATGAGGTTCCCTCTCCCGGCCTGAGCCTTCGCGTGGACGACCTTGCGCTGCTCCAAGCGCGCCGCCCGGCGGCCGTTGTGGCGCTCCTCGGCGGTCACCTGTGAATTCCGGAACTTCTGGCCACCCCGCAGGCGGAGAAGGAGCCGGTCACGAGGGAGCGAAGGACCCGGGACGTGACCGGGAGCCCTTCGCACTCCTCGCGCGAGGGCCCCGCGCCGGGCGGCGCAGGGCCCCCTCCCGCCCGTCAGTTGATGATCTGGATCAGTTGGAGGGTCTCGCCCGTCTCCACGTCAACCTCGAGGACGAGCCCGATCCCCGGGGCGTAGTACTTCCACTCGCCCTGGTTGTCCGGTTCGATCGGCGACCATTCCAGCGTCTTCAGGCAGTTCGTGTAGACATTGTTGTTCGCCGTGACCGTCACGCCCACGGCCACGACCTCGGCGACGTCCTCCGCCTCCCCGGGCAGGAACTCCTGCCGGTACCGCGCGCCGACGACCGGCGTCCCGGGCATCTGGATGCCGGGTTTCGCGCCGTCCTTTCCGGTCCTCCAGGATCCGTCGATATCCTCGAGGAACCCGTCCTCGTAGTTGAGCGCGATCTCGCCGAAGTACCAGACCTCGCCGTTGGACTTCTGGGCGAACCAGTCGTGCGTATCCTCCATGAGCGCCCCATCCAGCATTTCGATGTCGTGAACGACGCGGCAGGTCACGCCGTCGATCTCCAGGGTGGTTGCGAGCGTCGTCGTCTCGACGCGTTCCAGCCCCTCGGGGGTCACCTTCTCGTAGATCAGGATGCGTCCTGGCACGAGGGGGAAGTACGTGTTGTTGACCGTCGCGGAGAACGCGTTGGGATCGATGTCCGGATCGTACGGCCCGCTGCCGAAGACGTTGCAGAGATCGAGGCGCGCGTCGCGCTGGTCGGTCGCGAGCGCCACCGCCTCCTGGCGCTCCGCGATGGCCTCCTGGATGCAGAGGCCGAGATTGACACCAGGGTCGTTCAGCCCGATCACGACCTTCCGGTAGACGTCGGCTTCCGCCCCCGCCCGCGCCGCGAGCAGGAGTCCGTGTGCGCTCAGTTCGCACACGGGCAGGCCGCCGCCGCCGCCGGCCGCCGGGACGGGCACCGCCGGCTTCGGACCGGCCGGCGCAAGGGCCGGGACGCCGAGCGTCACGGCGCAGAGAAGGAGGGTCTTCACGGATCTCATGCCTCACTCCTTTCGTTTCGCGGCGATCCGGGGACGACGCCGCCGCCGTCGCCGCTGGCCTTCGGTGTGATGTCTCCGCAGGATAGGCCCCCCGGTGCAACGTTGCGTGACAGGCGGATTACGCTCCCGGCGCGATCCCGCGCCATGGGATAATGTGCCCGTAATCGACGACGCCGGATTCGCCCTAGGATCGGATCCGAAAGCGGAGCCTTCACGCCATGAGGATCCTGGTCATCGAGGATTCGAGACGCCTTCGCGAGGCCCTGCGCCTCGGGCTGCGTCGTTCCGGTTACGCGGTCGACACGGCCGCCGATGGGATGGCCGGCCTCTCCCTGGCCGCGACGGAACCCTATGACGCCATCGTCCTCGACCTCCTGCTGCCGCAGATGGACGGGCTCACGTTGCTCCGTGCGCTGCGCGAGCGGGGCGTCGCCACCGACGTCCTCATCCTCTCCGCACGCGACACGGTGGAGGACCGGATCCGGGGTCTCGACGTCGGCGCGGACGACTACCTCGTCAAGCCCTTCGCGTTCGAGGAGTTGCTGGCACGCCTGCACGCCTTGGCGCGACGCCGGCGGGACGGGAAGAAAAGCGACCTTGCTATCGGCGACCTCGTGCTCAACACGTCGACGCGCCAGGTGTCGCGCGCCGGCCGTCCGCTCGTGCTCACGGCGCGCGAGTACATGCTGCTGAAGCTCCTGGCCTCCCGCCGTGGCGAGATCGTCTCCCGGATCGAGATCGAGGATAAACTCTACGCAGCGGACGAGTTTCCGTGCAGCAATGTCATCGCTTCCGCCATGAGCCTCTTGCGATCCAAGCTGGGATCGCCACCCCTCATCCACACGCGCCGGGGTCTCGGCTACGTCCTCGAGGCTCCATCGCCATGAAGTCCATCCGCCGTCATCTCACCCGGTGGCTCCTCCTCGGCATAGCGGCGCTCATCATCGTGGCCGGCACGGCCTGCCACCGGCTCGTGGGCACTCTGCTTCTTGACCGCCTCGATCGCGCGCTCGTCGCCAAGGCCCGGACCCTCGGAGCCCTGGTCGAACGAGAAGTCTTCGGCATGGAGTTTGCGTTCTCGGACGACCTGATGCCAGAGTTCTCAAGGACCGAGCGTCCTGAGTTCTTCCAGATCTGGCTCGACGACGGGAAGGAACTGGCCCGTTCCCGGCGGCTCGGGAACGAGTCGCTCCCGCGACTCGCGGGCCCGCCGGACCGCCCGGTCCTCCACGACATCGTGCTTCCTGACGGGAGGTCCGGCCGCGCCGCGGGCGTCCGCCTTCCCGTCGCAGACCGGGACTACCGAGTCGTCGACGGGGGCGAGGATCTCCTGCGGGAGGCCCGCCGCCGCCTTGGCGTCACCGAGTCGGATCACGTGACCATCTTGTGCGCGGCGGGCACCGAGGACGTCCGCGAGGCCCTGGCGGCCCTCCTCGCCGGCCTCGTAACGGCTGGCGTCGCCCTGCTCGGCGGAGCCGCCCTGCTCGTACGGATCGTCGTGGCCGCCGGCTGCCGCCCCGTCCGCGACATGGCGGAGCGCATCGAGCGGCTCGCGCCGGAGACAGCATCCCCGGCAGACCTCGACGGGCCCTGTCCCGCGGAGCTGGCGCCCATCCGCTCCAGCTTCCAGGCGTGTTTCCGCCGCCTCCTCGAATCCATGGCCCGGGAACGGCGGATCGTGAGCGACATTGCCCACGAGTTGCGAACCCCTGTCGCCGAGCTGCGCACCGTGACGGAACTGGCTCGCCGGTGGCGGGACGACAGGGAACTCGGCGACAAGAGCCTGGACGAGGCCCACCAGATCGCCCTCCAGATGGACCGGCTGCTCCGGACGTGCCTGCGCATGGCGCGACTCGAATCGGGCCAGGCCGCCGTCGAGAATCGTCCCGTCGTCCTCGACGATCTCCTCTCGGCGCTCTCGGCACAGGCGGCAACCGTGGCCCACGAACGGGGGCTGACGCTCGATCCGGAGATAGCGCCCCGTTGCACGATCCGGTCGGACCCGGAGCTTCTCGAGCTGATCCTCGCGAACCTCCTCGACAATTCTGTCCGCCACGCGCCCGAGGGGACCACCGTCCGGATCTCCTCGTCCAGGGACAACGGAACCGTGGAGGTCCTCCTCTCCAATCCCGCCCCCGACCTGACGGCGGAGGACGTGTCGCGGGTCGGCGAGCCGTTCTGGCGAAAGGAGGCCGCCCGCTCCGACGACCGGCACCTCGGACTCGGCGTCGCCATGGTCGCGTCTGCGGCCCGGGCCATCGGCGCCGACCTGGGTCTTGCCGTTGTGGACGGCTGCTTCGAAGCGCGACTCCGCCTTCGCGCCGAGCCTGCGCCGGAGGACGCACTCAGCCGTTCGTGATCCCCGCGAGCTCGAGGCGCTCGCCGGTGACCAGGTCGACCTCCAGCACGAGGCCCACGCCGGGAGCGAAGTACTTCCGGTCCCGCTCGCCCGGCTCGAGGGGGCTCCATTCCTCGATGACGACGCAGTTCGCGTGCGTCACGCCGCCCACGACGACGGTCTCGCCAAGGGACACGACCTTGATGAGATCCTCCACGTCCCCCGGCAGGAAGCCGGCGCGACAAACGACGCCCACCTCCGGATGCCGCAGCATCCGGAGTCCGGCCTTGGCGCCCTCCCTTCCTGCACGCCAGGAGCCTTCGAGACTCTCGAGGAAGCCCTCGTCGTATCGCATCGCCAGCTCGCCGAAGCACCAGACGTCGCCGGTCACGTGTTGGGCGAACCACTCCGTCGTCTCGTCCACGAGAACGCCGCCGACGGTCTCCACGGAGCGGACAGCAAGGCAGACGACACCGCCGACCTCGACCGGATCCGGAAGGACCGTGACCTCGTAGCGCTCGAGGCCCTCGAAGGTCTTCTTCTCGTAGGCGAGCGTCCGGTTCGGTACGAGCGGATGCCAGGGGTTGTCCACGACAGGCGAGGTCTGCCCCGATTCGATGATGGGATCGTAGGGTCCGTCGCCGACCATCCCGGCCGCGGCGAGCCTCGCCTCGTGCTGCCGCTCGACGATCTCGATGGTCTCCGCGTGGTCGGCCAGAGCCTCCCCGACCCCGAGGACGAGGTTCGCCGAGGTGTCGTTCAGGAGGCGCGCCACTCGGGCGAAGAACTCCGCATCCGCCTCGTGCAGCGACGCCAGGCGGAGAGCGAGGGCAGTCGCCTCGCCGGCCGTGGGGCTTTCGGGGGGAGGAGGGGGCGTCCGGCGGGCGGACGTCGCCACGTGGACGAACCCCGTGAGCAGGACCGTGGCGAGCGTGAAAACGGAAAGCCTGGATGCCTTCATGACGACCCTCCTTGACCCGGACCGGGCCCGCGCGCCGGGCCCGATCGACCCCGGTCCGATCCACCGGGGAGCGTACACGCCGTCACGCCCCGAAGATGACGGCCAAGTTACGGCATGCCGGCGCGCCGCCGCCACGACCTCCCGCATCATAACGCCCGCGCCCGCGGCGGGGACAGGCCCCTTGCCTTCATCGTATGGCGTACCACACTCGTGTATTGCAACGTAAGTACTCACGCACGTGGCGCTTCCGTGCGCTGTTGTTCCGGAGGGAACGACGATACGGATGACGACAGAGATCGTTCTGAGTGCCGCGGGACGTGCCACGCTCTTGTGGAGCTCACGGAAACTTCCGCGCGTTTCGGCGATGTGAGCAGGGGTCATTGACGCAGCCTCCGCAGGCTCGGGGATGCCCGGGCAACGGAGGAGCGATGGGTAGAGGACGCCCGGCACCCCGGCCGGCGGTGCTTCGGGGGCCGGTCCGCGCTGGTTGTGTCCCTCCGGCAAGCTCGCGAAATCCGGGTGGGCCGGGGGTCTTTCGAGTCGAGCGCGGAGGGATCGGCCGGTGCGGACGGTCGGCGGAGGCCGCGTGATCGCGGCGTGAGGGGTGTCGCGAGGTGCGGTGCCGCCGACCCGGCCGGCGCGTGGCCGGTCGGATCCGGAAGCCGAAAAGGGGGGGCTACCCGGCGGGAGAGGCGCGCTGGAGGGTGTCTCTGTAGTTCCAGGG
>CAYQRN010000151.1:0-11224 GCA_964419995.1 uncultured Planctomycetia bacterium | reverse complement strand
TCTACCTCGGCCTCACCTTCGCCGTCCAGGGCGCCGACATCGGCGGCGCCAACGGCTGCAGCAATGTGCGGGTGAGCGACACCATCCTCGTCACGATCCAGTAAGGACTCGGAGCTTCGTCCGGCCCCGCCCGCGGTCTCCCGCCGGCGGGGCCGCCGTCATTCCGGGCGGCCGCTCGGCTCGCGACGGTCCGTCCCCGGGCCGGACTCCGCGGGGATTCCACGACATTCCCTCCCGGAAAGCGCCGTCCTCCGGGAAGTAGACATGGACCGCCGGGGCCTGGACCCCGCGGAGCAGCCCGGCCGGCAACGCCGGCGCATTCGATCCAAGGAATCAACCATGCGTATCTTCTTCGCCCTCAAGAGCCTGGCCTTCGCGGCCCTGCTTTCCGTCGCCTGCCCCGCGCAGGACCCGGTCACCTCCATGCCCATCGCGAACGCGCAGTCCGCGGCCTTCGGAAGCGCCCCGGTCTGCACGGATACGGACGCCGAGGGTAACCTCTGGGCCCGCGGCGACGCCTGGAAGGCCGCCTTCGAGTCCGCCGGGGCGAGCTTCATCCCCTTCTTCGGGTCCGACGCCCCCCGGAACTTCCCCGTGAAGTTCCGCCTCGCCGCCGCCCGCCGCGGCGGCCATGACATCGCCCTTGACGCGGGCGCCCGGCCCGAACGGGATGGCCTCCGCGTCGAGTACCGCCGCGGCGCTGTCGTCGAGTTCTACGACCTCAGGCCCGAAGGCGTCGAACAGTCCTTCCGGATCGATGCGAACTCAGGCAGCGGCGATCTCGCCCTCGAGGTGGCCCTCCACACCGAGCTCGCCATGGAGATCAGCCAGGATGGGCTCCTCCTCGAGAATGAGCACGGCCAGGTCCGGATGACGCGGTCCTTCGCCTTCGACGCCGCGGGCAACGCCCTCCCCGTTCAGGAGTTCCTCGAGAACGGCCGCATCACCTACGTCATCGCGGCCGCCGACCTCGAGTCGGCCGCCTTCCCCGTCACCATCGACCCGTTCATCAGTTCGATCACCTGGACCTCGTTCGCTCCCGGACTCTCCCATCCCGTGACGCGCACCGACATCGCATTCGACGCGGGATCCGGCAAGTGCGCCGCGATCTTCGAGCACGTCTTCTCCCAGGTCGACCATGACGTCCGGATCGAACTCTACTCGGGCAGCACGATGACCTTCGCGGCCTACATCGACCAGAGCGCGGCGCACTGGACGGCCGCCTCCATCGCAGCCAACCGCTACTACGGCCAGTTCATGGTCGTGGCCGAGGCGGGCCCCGCCGGATCCCGCAGCATCCGCGGTCGGACCGTGCAGTCGAGCTCCCACACCATGAGCGCGCAGTTCGATGTGAGCGGCGGGGAACTCGGCGAGCAGATCCGGCCCCGCATCGGCGGAAGCGGGCTCAGCATCGCCGGTGCCGAGCACTACGCGATCGCCTGGGAGCGGATCTACTCGGCCACCGACCACGACATCCTCTTCAAGCGCTGGTCCGCCGTCACCGGAGGCACCGGGCTCAGCACTCAGGTCATCGATAGTTCCGGTGGAACCCTCGACGTGAACCCCGCGATCTCGAAGTCCAACAACTGGTACAACGGCCAGATGTCCTGGATCGTCGTCTGGGAGCGCAACATGGCCTCGGACCACGACATCCTCGGAAGCCGTGTCGGCGACTTCGCCTACGAAAACTACCCCATCAACACGGCCAGCGCCGACACGCGCCGCCCCGCCGTTTCCTCCATCACGGATCCCCTGAATGGCGTGAGTCGCCACCTCGTCGCCTTCGAAGGTCCGAACAGCGACATCGGCGTCGCGCTCATGAGCGGATCACAGGTCCTGCAGACGACCTTCGACTTGAGGGGCATGGAGGGCGTCGCGAACGAGAACCGGTCCCTGCCGGCCGTGGATACGGACGGCTGCCGCTTCGGCCTGACCTACCGCGGCCAGACGCCCGGGCAGCCCTTCTCCGCTGACGTCTACGCCACGACGCTCCATGTCGCCGCCGGCTCTCTCGGTGTGACCGAGGCCCACGTCGATCTTCCCGGAGGCCTCGCCCTGGCGGCAGAACCTGCTGTCACGAGTTTCCGCAGCGGTGGCGGCTCCGGCGTCCGGTACGCGATCGCCTGGACCTCCGGCGACATCCTCGGCAGCACGACACGCTGCGACGTCGTCGCGTACGACGGCCGGACAGCCACGGGGGGCTACACGGTCCTTCCCACGGCCTACCAGGACCTCGATCTCGTGGCCACCGGAACGCCGGCCCTCGGGCAACCCATCGCCTTCAGCCTCCAGAACGCCGTGGGCACACGGGTCATCGTGGCCGGTCTCCCCATCGGGCCCGTCTACGTGTGCAACCCCCTGCTCCTCGGTGTCGATGTCTGGAATGGGGCGATCATCGTCCCGGCCAGCTCTCTCGCTGCGACCCTCCCCGGCGACGGCATCTACCTCGGCCTCACCTTCGCCGTCCAGGGCGCCGACATCGGCGGCGCCAACGGCTGCAGCAATGTGCGGGTGAGCGACACCATCCTCGTCACGATCCAGTAAGGACTCGGAGCTTCGTCCGACCCCGCCCGCGGTCTCCCGCCGGCGGGGCCGGCGTCCTTCCTGGTCGGCACTCGGCTCGCGATCGTCGAGCCCACGGACCGGACTCGGCGGGAAACCGACGGGATTCCATGCCGGAAAGCCCCATCCTCCGGGAAACAGCCATGGCCCGCCGGGGCATGGACCCCGCACGCCGGCCTGGCCGACGGATTCGATCCGAGGAGTCAACCATGCGTATCGTCTTCGCCCTCAATCACCTGGCCTTCGCAGCCGCCCTTTCCGTAGCCAGCCCCGCGCAGGATCCGGTCACGCCCCTGCCGGTCGCGAACGTACAGTCCGCGGCCTTCGGAGAAGACTCGGTCTGCACGGATACGGACGTCGATGGTACCCTCTGGGCCCGCGGAGCGGCCTGGAAAGCCTCCTTCGAGTCCGCCGGGGCAAGCTTCATCCCCTTCTTCGGGTCCGACGCCCCCCGGAACTTCCCCGTGAAGTTCCGCCTCGCCGCCGCCCGCCGCGGCGGCCATGACCTTGCCGTCGGCACAGGTACCCGGCCCGAGCGACAGGACTTCCGCGTCGAGTACCGCCACGGCGACGTCGTCGAGCTCTACGATCTGAGGCCCGAGGGCATCGAGCAGTCCTTCCGGATCGATGCGAACCCGGGCAGCGGCGATCTTGTCCTCGAGGTGGCTCTCCACACCGAGCTCGCCATGAAGATCGGCCAGGATGGGTTTCTCCTCGGGAACGAGCACGGCCATGTGCGGGTCACGCGGTCCTTCGCCTTCGACGCCGCAGGCAACACGCTCCCGGTTCAGGAATCTCTCGACAACGGCCGCATCACCTACCTCATCGCGGCCGCCGACCTCGAAGCGGCGGCCTTTCCCGTCACCGTCGATCCCTTCATCAGTACGATCCTGAACTCCGTCGATCCGCAGGGCACGATCCTCAATGCGGACGTCGCCTTCGAGGGAGGCTCGGAGGACACGGCGATGGTCTATGAGCACGTCTACTCCCAGGCGGACCACGACGTCATCATCCGCGTCGTTTCCGCCGGCGGCTCGGTGTTCACGACGTACATCGATCTGACGAGCTACAGCTGGACCCGGCCCTCCATCGCCGCCAACCGGCTTCACGGGCAGTTCCTGGTGGCCGCCGAGAGGGAGTCGCTCGGATCGCGCACGATCTGGGGCCGGACCCTGACATCCGGTTCGCACGTCCTCACCACGGAATTCCAGGTGAGCAGCGGTGGCGGATCGAGCGAAGACATCAACCCCCGGGTCGGAGGCAGCAGGCTCGCGAACGCCGGAGCCGACCACTTCGCGGTGATCTGGGAGCGCGTCGACTCCGCCACCGATCACGACATCCTCTACCGCCGCTGGTCGGCGGTCACGGGCGGCGCGGGGCTCGGCACGCAGAACGTCGACACCACGACGCCCACGCTCGACATGAACCCCGCCATTGCGAAGTCGGGCCGCTGGTTCAACGGTCAGCTCTCGTGGATGGTCGCCTGGGAGCGCGATTCGGGCGGACAGCATGACATCCTCGGAGCCCACATCGCCTCGTCTTCGTTCGGGACCTTTCCCGTCAACACGTCCAGCGCGGACACCCGCCGGCCGGCGGTCTCGTCCGTCACGGATCCCGCCGGCGGAACCGCCCGGCACGTCGTCGTCTTCGAGGCCCCGAGCCACGACATCGGGCTCGCGCTCATGCAGGGCGCGCAGGTCATGTCGATGACTCTCAACTTCAGCGCCATGGAGGGCGTGAGCAACGAGTACCGCTCCCAGCCCGCCGTCGACTCGGACGGCTGCCGCTTCGTGATCGCGTACCGCGGCGAGACTCCCGGTCAGCTCTTCACATCGGACGTCTTCGCCTCGACGATCCACGTGGCGGGGGGCAGCCTCGGCGTCACGGAGGCTCACGTGGCGCTTCCGGAGTCCCTCGCCCTTGCCGCACGGCCGAGCATCGCAGCGTTGCGGAGCGGCGGCGGCCCGGGAGTCCGCTACGTCGTCGGCTGGCACGCCGGCGATCTTCTCGCCAGCTCGACGGCCTGCGACATGGTCGAGTACGCCGGCCGGACAGCCGGCGGCGGCTACACGGTCCTGCCCACGGCCTTGCAGGGCCTTCACCTCGAGCCCGCGGGCACACCGGCCCTCGGACAGCCCATCGCCTTCACCCTCCAGAATTCCGCGGGCGCCGCGGTCATCGTGGCCGGCTTGCCCATCCCGCCGACGACCATCTGCTCCCCCCTCCTCCTCGGCGTCGATGTCTGGAACGCGGCCATCATCCTCCCGGCCGCCTCTCTCTCGGCCACGCTCCCCTGCGACGGCGTCTACCTCGGCCTCACCTTCGCCGTCCAGGGCGCCGACATCGGCGGCGCCAACGGCTGCGCCAACGTCCGGGTGAGCGACACCATCCTCGTCACGATCCAGTAGACCAGCGGCCCCGCGAACCGCCTTCGGCGCGACGGAGGAGCACGGTTCATCCTCCGTCGCCGACGAGGGTCTCCGACTCCGGGTCCGGGAGTGCGTCGTCGTCCGGCGACTCCATCCAGCCGGGCGGAAGGGAAACTCTCTGGGTGCCCGAACGCTTGCACCTGCGCACGCGCAGAGCCGCCGCGGGAAAGGGCGTCAGGGGCGGTATCGCTGCCAGCAGGCTCTCCTCCTCCGAGAGCGTCCTCACGCGACCGGCACGCTCCCGGAGCACCGCGCCGCCCGGGAAGCCCTTCGTATACCAGGCGTTGAACTTCCGCATCTGCTGCATCCCCGCCGCCTCGCCGGCCCACTCGACGAGGCGGCGCGCATGCTCCATCGCCACGAGGGCGACTTCGCCCCAGCAGGGCGGTGGCGGCGGCATCCGCCCGTCGAAGACCGCTGCGAGCTCCCGGAAGAGCCAGGGCCGGCCGAGGCAGCCCCGGCCGATGACGACCCCGTCGCAACCCGTCTCCCGCATCATCCGGAGCGCATCCCACGCCTCGAAGATGTCCCCGTTCCCGAGGACGGGAATGCGGAGCGCGGACTTGAGCCGGCCGATGGCCGTCCAGTCCGCCTCGCCGTCATAGAGCTGCGCCGCCGTCCGCGCGTGAAGGGCGACCCAGGCCGCCCCTTCGGCCTCGGCGACGCGCCCCGCCTCGAGGGACGTGAGGCGATCGGAGTCGATCCCGGTGCGGAATTTCACCGTCACCGGGACAGGGCCCGCCGCCCTCACGACGCCTCGGAGAAGGCGCGCCATGAGCCTCGGCCGGGCCGGGATGGCCGCGCCGCCGCCCCGAGCCGTGACCTTGCGGACGGGGCAGCCGAAGTTCAGATCGATGTGATCCACGCCGTCCGAGTCCACGAGACGGCGCGTCGCCTCGGCGAGGCTCGCCGGATCGGTCCCGTAGAGCTGGATCGAGCGCGGCGACTCCCCCGGGCCGAAGGAGGCCATCCGCGTCGTGCGGCCGTGCCCCTCGACGAGGCCGCGGGCCGTCACCATCTCGCTCACGAACAGCGCGGCTCCGAAGCGCCGGCAGAGGGCACGGAAGGGCCAGTTCGTGACGCCCGCCATGGGCGCGAGGACGACCGGAGGCCGGAGAGTCAGGAAACCGAGGCGGAGAGGTCGGAACTCCCCCTCGACGGCCGGCGCCGGTCCGGGGTCTTCCGCGTCCGCCGGAGCGGGCCTCACTGCCGGAAGAACTCCGGCGCAATGCCCTCGTTCACCCTGACGTCGTCGAACACGGTGACGGCGCGCCCTTCGATGCCACCCACGGCCGCCACGCTCCATTCCCGCGGCAGCAGGTAGCCGCGGACCTTCTGGTACGTGATCGTTTCCTGGGACGTATCCCGGGTCGTCCGCTGCGTCCATCCGGTGAGGAGCCACTCCTCACCGCGCCGCTCGTGGACATGGAGTTGCTCGAACGACGCCTCCTCGTCCGTGAAACGCTCCCATCGTCCCGGCAGTCCGTCCACGCCGAGCGTCACCTCGACCCGGGCCCAGCGCTTGCGGACCTTCGGGAACATGACGAGCCTCGTCTCCTCCCGATCGTTCACCATGCGGCGGCGAACGTCGATCCGGTAGTCCCGGTAGGCCTCCGCGAGCGGACGTCCCACGAAGAAGGCGCCGAGGGACCTGGCGCCGAGCATGAAGCGCTCCCGGAGCTCCCGGAAACGCGGCGGCAGTTCCTCGAGAACCCGCCCTTCGAGATCCTCGAAGGTGATGCGCTCGAGGTCCGGGCGCTTCCACGTGTACCGGATCCGGAAATCCGGGGCGAGGGCCCCCTCGCCACTCGGTGTGTAGCGGAAGCTCAGATCCTGGATGTCGTGCTTCCATGCCGAATAGAGCCTGCGATCGATGGAGGCGAGGAGCGCGTGCCCTTCCCCCGCCGGGGCCGACGCCGGAGCCGTCTCCGGCTGCGCCATCGCGGAGGCATCGAGGAGCCTGAGGAAGGCCGCCACCGCCAGCGCGAAGGTCACGTGCCGGCGCGTCATGCCCCGGCCCCCCGCGCCGGGCCGGGCCTCCGCCCTGCGCCAGGTCTCGCGGTCCGGAGGAGCGGAGGGCCGTGCCTCAGCATCACGGACGGGAGATGGCCGAGCATGGTCTGGTAGGCCTCGCAGGCCGTGAAGCACGTGGGGCAGGCTCCCGCCGCGATGGTCTTTACCGTCTCCTCGGAGATCTCCGAGGAGAGAATGGCCGGCAGGTCGAAGTCGTTCTCCCTGAGGTTGCCGAGGGGCCGGTCGAAGGTCACGCACGGATAGACATTCCAGAAGGGGTCGATGAAAACGGAGGCACGGAGCGAGAGACACCGGTAGGGCATTCTCCCGCCCCGCAGAAACTCCTCAAGATCCCGCCGGAAGGCCGCGTCGAGCCACTCGGCGGCGGAGCGCGCCGGAGGGAGTCTGCGCCGGTGCTCCTCGAGCGCGGCCACGATTTCCTCAGGAGCCGGGCGCGGAGTCCGGTCATTACCGTAGTAGTGCGGCGACACGTGGTGGGCATTCACGTGGAAATCGCGGGCGTCGATGCCCGGAACGTGCCGCGCCGCGTCGGCCACCGCCGCGCCGAGGGCTCCGGCGTTCTCGGTCGTGACCGTGAAGCCGAAGACCGCGTGCAGCCGCGGGTCGCCGATGTTGCGGAGCCTCCGCATGGCCTCCATGGCGGCGTCGAAGAGTCCGGGGGCGCCGCGGATCCGCTCGTGCAGATCCCGCGGTCCATCGAGCGAGACCGTCACGGCAAGACGCGGCACGCCCGACGCGAGGATGCGTTGCGCGAGCTCCTCGAGGCGCCGGGGCTTGACGCCGGTCGTGGGGAAGTCGAGGAGGTAGAGCCGCCGGCAGCGGCGGAGGAGGCTGTCCACGATGTCCTCGAGGCCTGGCTTCATGAGGATCTCCCCGCCGGAGAGGTTGATCCACGACCAGTGGGGCGACCGCGCGAGGAAGCGGTCCGTCTCCGCCGCCGTGAGATCCCCCTCGGTGCTTCGGGACCAGATCGAGCACATGGCGCAGCGGCAGTTGCAGGCGTAGTTCAGGATGAGGGTGAGCTTGAAGGGCCGCGGGCGCCGAACGAGGCGTGCCCGGAGGGCGGCAGCGAGGAGCCGCGGGAGGCTCACCGCGTCTCCCCTTCCCCGAGGATCGCGTCGAGCCTCCGGAGCCGCTCGTAGACCGGACGGCGATTGGCCGGGTTGTCCTCGGGGCGCCCCGCCATCGCCATCTCGAGGTACATGCGGTACATCCGCCGGGCATCGCGGCCACGTCCGACGGCTTCGTAGGCCTCTCCGAGGACGAGCACCGTCGTCGTGTGGGGGAAGGTTGCAAGCGCCGCTTCGAGATGGGGCAGAGCTTCCGCCGACCGCCCCCCGCGATGCAGCGCGCGCCCGAGATTGGCAAGCGCCCTGTGCTGTCCCGGACTGTGTGCGAGGACGGAACGCCAGAGCGCCTCGTTGTCGCGCCAGCGCTCCGACTGGACGAGCGTTCCCGCTGCGAGAAGGACGACCGCCCCCACGGCCGACGTCCGGCGCAGGACCAGAGGGAAGCGGCGCGCCGCCCGGACGCCGGCGGCCACGATGCCTCCCAGCAGGACCGGCAGCGTGGGATAATAGAAACGGTCCGCCACGAGGATGTTGAGCGGCAGTAACTGTGCCACCGGAGTCAGAGTGATCCCGCCCCAGAGGATCACGGCGGCGGCAGGACCAAGGGCCCGGTCCGGTCGCCGGGAAGCACGCGCCAGGGAGAGGAGCGCCATCGCGGACGCCCCGAGGATCGCTGCCAGGGCGAGGAAGTTCACGAAACCGAACGGATCGGGGTGGCGAGCCTCGAGCCACCAGTCGAAGCGGGTCGGGAAGGGGAAGAGCGCCGTCGCAACGTAGGCAAGAACCCCCCGCGCCATGTAGAGCTGGGAGGCGGCGAATGACCCGCCCCACCAGTCTCGCTGTCCGAAGGACGTCTCCGCGAGCGCGAGGGCGCGGAGGACGAGGTAGACAGCAGCGGGGACGAGAAGCAGGAGGATCCTGCGGATTCGGGCCCGCGGCCAGTTCCCGGATCGAAGCGCCGCCACGAGGGCGGTTCCGGCCAGAACCACGGCCGACTCCTTGCCGAGCATGGCCAGGAACCCGAGACCGGCGGCGCCACCGAGCGGCACCCACCGCCCGGTGGATCGGGCCACGAGGAGGAGCGCTCCGAGATGCAGAGCCATGGAAAGGACGTCCCCGAAGCTCGAGATCCAGGCCGCGGCCTCCGCCGTCATGGGGTGTACGGCGAAGAGCACGGACGCCACGAGGGGGACAGGATGGGAGAACCGCATCGCAGCGAGGAGGCGAAACGCGAGAGCGGCGTTGACTCCGTGGAGCAGGATCGAAACGGCGTGGAACACGGGCGCATGGACGCCGAAGATCATGGCCAGGAGCCGCCAGAGAAGCGTGCGCAGAGGTCGCCACGCCCCGCCCGTGCCGGGATTGGCGGCGAAGGTCGTGTTGCCCGTGACATAGTCGGAGAACGGCGCGCCCTCCGTCACCGCCGGGTTCCGCTTCACGAATCGCTCGTCGTCGTAGACGAAGTCGCCCGAGAGGACCGGGACGAAGACGAGGATGCCGAGGAGCGCCGGGACCGCCGGCAGGAGGCGACGGCTCACGGAACCCCCGCGGCCACGGCGCGGGCCGCGCCGATCCTGAGTCCGATGACACGCGAAACGTCCTCGGCCCGGATGGCCCGGAGGCACACGGCGAAGCGGCAGGCCGAGGACTTGCCGTTCAGATTGCTGAGGCAGGGCGAGCAGGGGAGGCGCCGGTGGAACGCCCAGCCCTCGTCGCAGAGCGGCCCGTAGAGATCGGGCGTGTTGGGACCGTAGACCGCGAAGACGGGCACCCCGAGCCCGGAGGCGAGGTGGACCGGGCCCGTGTCGCTCGAGACGAGGAGGGCCGCGCGGCGGATCAGCGCCACGAGGCCGGGGAGCGAGAGGCGGGAAGAGGCATCGAGTCCCGAGCCCGGCGGCAGGAGCCCGACGAGGCGCCTGACGAGGTCGCCCTCCGAAGGGCCGCCCGTGACCACGACACGGGCCCCGTACCGCGCGACGAGATCCCGTCCCACGGCTGCGAAGCGCTCGACGGGCCAGCGGCGGGGCGTGAAGTTGTCCCCGGACCCGGGATGGACCACGGCGAGGAACGGCGGCGCCTCTCCGAAGGCCGAGAGGAGGGCGTCCACTTCCGCCTCGGCACCCGCCCCGGGTGCGGGAAGGAGAGGCCGGCTGCCCCGCGGTCGTGCCCCGGCCTCCGCGGCGAGACGCCGGAAGATCCCGGCCATGTGGTCGTTCTCGGCGTAGGTCACGGTGTGAGTGTAGGCGGCGGCGCGACCCGTACCCGCGGTCCGGAAACCGATCCGCACGGCAGCACCGCTCGCCCAGGCCGCGAGCCCGGAGACGCGGCAGAACTGCTCGAAGTCCACGACCGTGTCGATGCGCGCCCGAAGGAGGCGGAAGACCAGCCGGACCCCGTCGAGGACGAAGGTCCGGATCGACGGTACCCGGAGGACGAGGATCTCATCCACGGCGGGCGACAGGGCCGCGAGGGCGTCGTTGCCCTCGAGCGTGAGGAAGAGGATCCGGGCGCCGGGATGGGCGCGGCGGAGGTCCTCGAGGAGCGGCAGGATGAGAGCCACGTTGCCCACACCCCAGAGCTTGATGGCGAGAAGCGCGCGGGATCGGCCTCCCGGCGGGCGGCGCCGGCCGCCACGGAGGAGCGGTTCGAGGACGACGAGAAGCGCGTGGAGCAGACGGCCGGCCGTGCGGTCGAGCCACTTGCCCCGTTCCACGATCACGCGCCGTCCCCTTCCTGCCCGCGCTCGACGATGAAGGGCGGCAGGACGAGGGCGTCGAGTCCCGATTCCGCAAAGGTGGCGATGGCCTCCCGGGGCGTGCAGACGATGGGCTGGCCGTTCACGTTGAAACTCGTATTGAGGACCACCGGGACGCCCGTCAGGTCCCCGAACGCGCAGACGAGGTCGTGGAACGGACCGTTGTCCCCCGGCGTGAGCGTCTGGACGCGCGCCGTACCATCGACGTGCGTGACGGCGGGGATGAGGGGCCGCGCTGCCTCGCGAACCGCGAAGACCTTCAGCATGAACGGCGATTCCTGGATCCCTTCGAAGAACCGGTGGGCCTCGTCGAGCGGTACGGCTGGCGCGAAGGGCCGGAACGACTCCCGGCGTTTCACGCGCTGGTTCAGGAT
>CAYQRN010000150.1:0-11441 GCA_964419995.1 uncultured Planctomycetia bacterium | reverse complement strand
CCGCGTCCCCTTGGCGCCGCGGGGCGATCCGGGAGAATAGCCGCGCGTCGGCGCCACATCCCCGTGCCTTCCCCGAAGGGTCCCATGTTCGGCGGCGAGATCCACTACGGCCGCGTGCAGCCCCGATACTGGGGGGCGATCCTCGATGCCGCGAAGGACCTCGGCATCGACGTGATCGGCTGCTACGTCATGTGGGATCTCCACGAGGTCCGCGAAGGCGTCCACGACTTCGCCGCCCTCCACGCCTTCCTCGCCGAGGTCGAGACCCGGGGGTTCCGCGTCCTCGCCCGGCCGGGCCCCTTCTTCTACGCCGAGTGGCGGAACCTCGGGATCCCCGACCACGCCGTCCCGTACCACAAGTTCCATCCCGAGTTCCGGCGGAAGGCCTCCATCTGGATCGGCGCCGTCATGCGGGAACTCGCGCCCTACCTCGGCCGGTCGATCGTCGCCGTGCAGGCCGACAACGAGATCGACCCCATGCTCCATATCTACGGGGAGGGACTGGTCGAGGCGGATCCCCTGCCCTTCCTCGTGCCGTTCGCGGACACCCCCGCGTTCCGTGCCTCCTGCGAGGCGCGCTACGACCTCGCGACACGCTACGCCCGCTGGGTCGTCGGCGAGTACCGGAAGAACGGCTGCACGGTGCCCATCCTCCTCAACACGTGGCCCGGTGTGGACGCCCAGAACTGGCGCGATCTCGCGGAGATCTCGGACCTCTTCGGCATCGACCCGTACCCGACGAACGAATGCCGGACCGACTACCGCTACTTCCGCGAGAGGCTCCGCCTCCTCCGGGCCGTGACGCGCTTCCCCTATCTCGCCGAGTTCGGCAGCGGCACCTGGCGGGGCATGGACGTCGTGTACTCGCCCGAACACGTCCGCCTCACCGCCCTGACGGCCCTCGCCGCGGGCGTCCGGGGCTGGAACTGGTACATGCTCGCGAACCGCGACAACTGGGTCGGCGCGCCCATCAACGAGCGTGGCGTGATCGACCCGAAGCTCGGCAGCGTCTATCGCGACGCCATCCGGTCGGCCCGGGAACTCGAGGGCGCTCCACCGCCGGAGACGAGCGTCGCCGTGACCTGGTCCTGGCGGTACCACCAGATCGCCCAGATCCGGCGCGCGGAGGCGGACGATCCCCTCTTCGCCGTGCTCCACGACATGGGGATCGAGTACGACTTCGCCGACGTCGATCGCGACTTTCCGCCGCCCCGCCTCCTCTTCTGGGCCGGGGACATCGAAGACCCGTCCCGCGTCTGGCGCTACGTGGAGGAGGGCGGGACCCTGGTCATGTTCCAGCGCGGCACCGTGCCCGACGGCACGAGCCACCCGGCGTCGGAGCACCTCGCCGTGTCCCTCGGCTTCACGACCCACAAGCCGGTCTTCGCCTACCGCACGGTTCCCGGCGAACCCATCACGGCCCGCCAGCTTCCCTGGCCGGTGGACGAGGATGGCCGGCGCATGATGGAGCTTGCCGTCGGCCGCACGTACACGTGCGGCTACATCGAAAGGCGCGGCCGCGGCACCCTGGTGGTCCTCGGATGCGCCCCGAGCCGCGAGGCCGTCCTGGCCGTGCACCGCCACCTCGGGATCGAAGTCCCGGTCCTGCCCCTGACGCCGGGGGTCCACGCCTCGAAGCGGGGCGACAGGATCGTCGTCCTGAACCCGGGCGAGGCGAGGACCGCCCGCCTCCGGACGGAGGGCGGGGAACGCATCGTCGACCTGCCCCGGTGCGGCGGGATCATCCTGTGACGGCAGCCCGCGTCGAGCTCCGGGGCCTCACCAAGTCCTTCGGAGCCACCCGCGTCCTCTGCGATCTCGCCCTCGACATCGCCCCGGGCGAGTTCATGGTCCTCGTCGGCCCCTCGGGCTGCGGGAAATCGACGGCGCTCCGGATCCTCGCCGGTCTCGAGACGGCGGACGCCGGGGATGTCCTCATCGACGGACGCCGCGTCAACGACCTCGAACCGGCGGCGCGCGACGTGGCGATGGTCTTCCAGAACTACGCCCTCTATCCTCACATGACCGTCGGCGGGAACATCGGATTCCCTCTCCGGATGGCCGGCGTCGAACGTGGCGAGATCGCGCGGCGCGTGGCCGAGACGGCGCGCCTCCTCGGGCTTCACGAACTCCTCGAGAGGAAGCCGCGGGCGCTGTCCGGCGGGCAGATGCAGCGCGTCGCCCTCGGGCGCGCGATCGTGCGCCGGCCGAGGGTCTTCCTCTTCGACGAGCCCCTCTCGAACCTCGACGCGAAGATGCGACTCGAAATGCGCGCCGAGATCGCTCGGCTCCACCGGAGCCTCGGCACGACCACGCTCTACGTCACGCACGACCAGGGCGAGGCCATGACCCTTGGCGCGCGGATCGCCGTGCTCGACGCCGGAGTGCTCCAGCAGGTCGGCCCGCCGCTCGAGGTCTATCACAGGCCGCGCAACAGGTTCGTGGCCGGGTTCATCGGAAGTCCGCCGATGAACTTCATCGACGACTTCGGCATCCGCCCCCATGACGTCGTCGTGGACCCGGGCGGCGAGGAGGCCGCGGTGGACCTCGTCGAGCCCATGGGAGCCGAGACCCACGTCCACTGCCTCGTCCGCAACCAGCGCGTCCTCGTCATCATGCCGGACGCGCCCGGAGGCGACCAGATCGGGCTGCGGTTCCCCGAGGAGAAGCGGCACCGGTTCCACCCATGATCGCCCTCCTCGCCTCGCTTCTCCTCTGCGCCTCCGCCCCCGACGTCGAACTCCGGGTCATGATCTTCGACCCGACGTGGGAGTGCTGGAAGGACCTTCTCGAGTGCGGGCGCGAGTTCGAGCGGGAGCATCCGGGCGTCCGCGTCACGTTCCTCTCGGAGGCGGGAGGCAGCGACGCGCTCGCGAAGCTCAAGATCATGCTCGCGGCGCGCCAGCCCCTCGACGTCACCTGGATCGACGTCACCGAGCTCTCCGCATTCCTCGCGGAGGATCTCCTTCTCGATCTCTCGCCCCATCTCGACCGGGATTCGTCCTTCCGCGCCTCGGACTGGTTCGAGGGGCCCCTCGATGCCTTCCGCGGGCGCGACGGTCACCTCTACGGCCTCCCGTCGACCTTCACCCCCTACGTCATGTACGTCAACCAGGACATCTTCGACCGGGAAGGGCTGCCGTACCCCCGGCCCGGCTGGACCTGGGATGACCTCGTCGCCATCGCCCGGAAGTGCACGCACGGCGACCAGTACGGCCTCTCCATCACCCAGTGGCTCCAGGCTCTCGCCCCCTGGATCTGGCAGAACGGCGGCGAGTTCATGGATGCGGACCTGACCCGCTGCACGCTCGACGAACCGGCGGCCGTCGGCGCCATCGACTTCGTGGCTCGGCTCTTCAAAGAGGGACTCGCGGCGCGGGACGCCGACTACGAGGCGCAGCTCAAGCAGGGCCTCTTCCAGGCCGGCAAGGTGGCACTCTACGGCCCCGTCGGCTGTTGGGAGGTCTACCGCTTCAAGAACATCCGGAGCTTCCGCTGGGACGTCTGCCCCCTGCCCCGGGGCCGGCACGAGGCGACATCCATCGCGCTTCGGAGCTACGTCGCGCTCCGCTACACGAAGCACCCGGACCTCGCCTGTGCCTTCATCCGGAAGCTCACGGGAGAGCGGATGCAGAGGGTTCTCGCGCGGATCGGGAACGGCGTGCCCGGGCTCAGGAGCGCGGCGCGGACCGAGGACTTCCTCAAGCCCCACGTGCCACCGGAGGATGAGCAGGTCTTCCTCGACGTCCTGCCCCACGCCCGCTTCATGCCCGTACTGGCCAACTGGCGCGAGATCGAGGCCCTCGTCCAGGAGGACCTCGATCGCTGCCTCAAGCTCGGGACCCTCGGCGCGGAGGAGGCCTGCCGGAGGATCGCGACGAAGGCCAACGATCTCCTCGCCCGCGAGCGGCGCGAGCGGGAGCGGCCGCGGCTCCCTCTCGCCTGGCTCTGGACCCTTGCAGCCGTGCCGCTGGCCGGCGGCCTCCTCATCTGGCGCCGCGCGCGGGGGCCGGAACCGCGGGCGGGCCTCGCGTTCGTCGGACTCTGGGCCATCGGTTTCCTCGCCTTCACCCTCGGCCCGATGATCGTCACGCTCGTCCTCTCCTTCGCCGCCTGGACCCCGATCCGCCCCATCGGAGACGCCCGCTGGGCAGGCGGCGAGAACTACGCCCGCCTCGTCGCCGACCCGAACTTCTGGAAATCGCTCCTCGTCACCACCGAGTACGCGGTCCTCAGCGTGCCCCTCTCGATCGCGCTGGCCCTCGGCCTCGCCATCCTGCTGCGGAACCAGCTCGCGGTGTTCCGAACGATCGTCTACATGCCCGTCGTCGCCAGCGCCGTCGCCGTCGCGATCATCTGGCGCGGCATCCTCGGCCGCGGCTGGGACCAGACCGAGACGTGGATCATCCCTGGCTTCGTGCTCATGAGTCTCTGGAATGTCGGCGGACCGATGCTCATATTCCTGGCGGGACTGCAGGGCATCGACCCGACGCTCTACGAAGCAGCCCGGCTGGACGGCGCGTCGCGATGGCGGCAGTTCCTGCACGTGACCCTGCCCCAGCTCACGCCCGTCATCCTCTTCAACCTCATCGTCGGCGTCATCGCAGCCTTCCAGACCTTCGCTCAGCCCTTCGTCATGACGCAGGGCGGGCCCGGCAACGCATCGCTCTTCCTCGTTCTCCACCTCTACAGGACGGCCTTCCGGTTCCACCACATGGGCTATGCGGCGGCGATCGGGTGGGTGCTGTTCCTGATCCTCCTCGGGCTCACCGTGCTTCTCCTCCGCTCCTCTCGACGCTGGATGCACACGGGAGGAACGTGAGGAAGGCCCTTCTCATCCTCGTCGCGCTGCTCTTCCTCGCACCCTTCGCGTGGATGGTCAACGCATCGCTGAAACCCGAGGGTACGGCACTCGAATCCTCCACCTCGCCCGCCCTCGATCCCCAGTGGAGGAACTACCCCGCGTCCCTCGAGCGCATGGGGAACTTCCGGCGGCTCCTCCTCAACACGGTCGCCATCACCGTCCTCTCCATGGTCTTCCAGGTCTTCACCTGTTCCCTCGCCGGCTTCGCCTTCGCGCGGCTCCGCTTCCCCGGTCGCGACCTGCTCTTCATCCTCGTCCTCGCCACGATGATGCTCCCCGCCCAGGTCACAGCGATCCCCCAGTTCATCCTCTTCCAGTCGCTCGGCTGGATCGACACAATGCTCCCGCTCGTCGCGCCCTGTCTTCTCGGCGGGAGCCCCTTCTTCATCTTCCTCTTCCGCCAGTACTTCCTCACGATCCCGAAGGACGTCGTCGACGCCGCGAGGATCGACGGCTGCGGCTGGTGGGGCGTCTACCGGCGCATCATGATGCCGCTCGCGCGGCCCATGATCGCTACCGTCGCGATCTTCACGTTCCTCGGGGTGTGGAACGACCTCTGGACGCCTCTCCTCTACCTGCTCTCGCCCGAGAAGGCGACCCTGACCCTCGCGCTCGCCGGCTTCACCCGCATGTACAATACCGCCGTCGAGCTCATGATGGCCGCCGCGACCGTCGTGCTCCTCCCCTGTCTCATCGTGTACTTCCTCGCGCAGAAGGTCTTCGTCCGTGGCGTCCGGCTCACGGCAACGAAAGGATGAGCCATGATCTGGCTTCCGTGCATGGTGGTGCTTCTCATGCCCCCTCAGAACGACCCGCTCGTGATCACGAAGGACACGACGCTCGATCCGGCGAAGGCCTACGGCTCCATCGTCATCCAGGCCTCGAACGTCACGGTGGACGGCCGTGGAGCCTCGGTGACGGGCGACATGACGGTCGCGCCGAAGCTGCGGCAGGGGACCGGGATCTCCGCGAAGGGCGTCTCCGGGGTGACGCTCCGGAACGTCACGGTGAAGGGCTTCGAGACGGGGCTTCGCATCGAAAACGGCGAGGGATGGACGATCGAGGGCTGCGACCTATCGGACAACTTCCATGACCCCGACTACGGATGGGGCGAGAACGGCCGGCGGGGAGGGCTCGTGCTCACGCGACTGCATCGTTCGACGCTCACGAAGAACCGGGCGAATCGGGTCTGGGACGCGTGCAACATGGTCGAGTGCGACGGCAACACGATCGCGGAGAACGACTTCTCCCGCACCTCGAATACCTGCCTCAAGTTCTGGACGTGCTCCGGCAACACTGTACGGGGCAACAACCTGAGCTTCGGCATCCGGATCTCCGAGGGGGAGGTCCACGCGCGGGATTCCACCGGCGTGCTCATCGAGAGCGGCTCGAACGACAACCGTTTCCTCGGGAACGACGTCACCCACGGCGGGGACGGCATCTTCGTGCGGGTCCTGAACGGCTGGATCTCCACGGGGAACCACTTCGAGGAGAACGACGTGAGCCACGCCAACAACAACGGTTTCGAGGCGTGGTCCCCCGGCAACACCTACGTCCGGAATCGCGCGAACCGCTGCAGCTACGGCTTCTGGCTCGGCGCCTCCGACAAGACCGTGCTCATCGACAACGAGGCCGCGTGGAACGGCAGCGCGGACGGCCCGCACAACTCCCCCCACCTGCCGGATTCGGGGTTCGCGGGCATCGTCTTCATGTTCGGCCCGTCGAGCCACACCGTGCTCCGGGGGAACCACTGCCACCACAACAACGGCGCGGGCATCGCCGCCATCGGCGACGACGGAGGGAAGTTCCGGGCCTTCCACTGGATCGTCGAGCGGAACCGGCTCGAGCACAACCGCTGGGGAATCTACCTCAGGAACGCCGACTGGGTCGATCTCGCCGGAAACACGTTCGAGGGGAACGGCGAGGATGTGAAGGACGCCGGCAAGGTCACGAACCTGAACAACCGAAAGGGCGGCGACGGGGAGCCTCCGAAGGCCGTCGTGCGGGCCCCCGCGACGTTCCGGGCCGGCGCGAAGGCGGTCTTCGACGCGTCGGCGAGCCAGGGCGCGACAGCCTTCCGGTGGGACTTCGGCGACGGCACGGTCCGGACGGAGGCCCGCGTGGAGAAGACCTTCGCCGAGGCGGGCTTCTACCGGGTCGGTCTCACCGTGAGCAACGGCGCGGGGTCGGATCTCGGCTTCGTCGATGCCTTCGTCACGGAGGAGGTGGACGAACTGCGGGGCGAGTGGGACGCTGTCGATCCGGGATCCAGGGTCGCCTTCAGCGAGGACCGCGAGGTCCGGATCCAGGGCGAGACTTCGACGCGCGCGATCATCGACCCCTACAGCGGCATGCGCTGCGAGCTCCGGCTGCGCGGTTCCTGGTCGCTTCGAGGGAAGAAGCACATCGTCTTCTGGCTCCGCTATCGGAACACGAACATCCCTGCCTGGCAGGGGCCCAATCCCGTCGTGACCCTCTCGGACGGCAAGGGGACGCTCCGCCTCACGCCGGAGGCCGATCTGATGAGCCAGCCGGCCTGGCACGAGGGGCGCGAGGGATGGAACCGGTTCGTCGTCCCTCTCGCCGGAGGGCCCGGCTGGAAGAAGGAAGGGGAGGCCGGCAAGGCGACGTCCGTCTCGATCGGCGTCGATTCCTGGGGCGCCAGCCCCCTCTTCGTCTGGATCGACGGGCTGGGGCTCGAGTGATGCTGCACGATCTGCCGCGGCTCCGAAACCTGAAGCGCCGGCGCGCGTCCAGCTACGACCGCACGGGCGGCAACGCCGACTACGTGAAGCTCCCGCCCGGGCAGGCCGTCGTCATCGCGGACATCGCGGGCCCCGGGAGGATCGTCCACATCTGGACGACCCTGCACACGGAAGAGGCCCACGCGTACCGCAACGTCGTGCTCCGCGCCTTCTGGGACGACGAGACCGACCCGAGCGTCGAGTCGCCGCTCGGCGACTTCTTCGGCTGCGGCCACGGGCGCACCGTCAACTTCAGCTCCCTCGTCCTCTCGATGTCGCCCGAAGGGGGCCGCGGCTTCAACGCCTTCTTCCCCATGCCCTTCCGAAAGCGGGCCCGGATCGAGGTCCTGAACGAGGGCGAGCGAGAGGTTCCCTTCTTCTACTACTACGTCGACTACGAGCTTGGCGATCAGCCCGACGACGCCGCCTACTTCCACGCTCTCTGGCGCCGCGAGAATCCCACCGACGGCATCTCCGAGGAGGGTCTCACGAACCACCAGTTCCAGATGGACGGCGTGAATCCGACGGGCGAGGGGAACTACCTCATCCTCGACGCGAAGGGCCGGGGGCACTATGTCGGCTGCGTGCTCTCCATCTTCAATTTCCGCAAGACGGCGGAGCACAACTGGTACGGCGAGGGCGACGACATGATCTTCATCGACGGCGACCCCCGCCCGACGCTCCACGGCACCGGCAACGAAGACTACTTCAACATGGCCTTCTGCCCGACGGAGACCTTCTCCGGGCCCTACCACGGGCTCATCCTGCCCGGCGGACCGAACTACGCCGGCCCGATCTCCATGTACCGCTTCCACCTTCCGGACCCGGTCCACTTCGAACGGTCGATCCGCGTCACCATCGAGCACGGCCACGCCAACCGCCGCTCCGACGACTACTCGAGCGTCGCCTACTGGTACCAGGCCGAACCCCACGTCCGCCCCTGGCCCCTCCCCCCTGTCTCCGCCCGCCTGCCGCGCGTCACACCCTGATGCCCGCTGCGGCCGTGGGCCGCCCCCGGCCGGCCACACCGACGTCTTCCGGCAAGAGGCGGGCCGGGCATGACATTCTGGATTCGGCTGACATCGACCGCAGCAATCGCCGAAGCAGACCGCGGAGGATGTCGTTGTTGAAGTTCTCGTCTGCCGCGAAGCGGAGCACGGCGCATCACGGTCTGCGACGCGAGTGCTTCAAGAGTCTCTCTCGAACCCCGTCCGGGGCGAACCGTTTCTCGTTTTCGGCGCGGATGTTCTCTCGAATCCGCGAGCGCTCAGCGAGGTAAGAATCCACCTCGACCTTCCGCCGAAGGTAGTATCCGATGACGCTGTACACGTCGGCGAGCGCGAGGGTGGGATACCGCTGGACGATCTCCTCGGCCGTCGCTCCGTCCAGGAATGCGGCGACCACGGTGTCCAGGGTCACGCGGGTCCCCGTGATTCGCACCACGCCGTCGGCGTCGACGGTAAGGGGAACCGATTCTGTACCGATGACGAGACTCATGTGCTCGCAGCCTCTGCCCCATCCTAACCGACCCGCAACCTCGTTGGAAACGACGGTACGAGCCGCGTAGGTCCGAACATCGACATGCCGCCCGGGGGCTCCGACCACGAACCCGACAACGACTTCTGTGGGCCCCGGCGACGCCTGAAGGGCTTGGGGAAGAGCAGGGCAGGCAGGAATTGAACCCGCACCTGCTGATTTGGAATCATCCCGCGCCCGTTCGGAAGCCATTCAGGACCAAGACCTTGCGCCATCGACCGATCACGCTTGCACCACCGCTTGCGCTCAACCCGGGCATGCCCCGGCAAGCCCTGTCGTCGACGCCCTAGCCGTCCTGATCCGCACCCTGAGCCCCGGCGACCGGGCCCGCCTCCTTGCGCTCCTCCGGAAGCAAGGCACAACATCGGACCAACCTCCAGGCACCATATGGTGAGACGCGGTGCATCTACAGACCTCCGCGACTCTCTGAGCTCCGCGAGGAGTGAGCCTCAAAGAGCGTGAAATCGGGTGGTCCAAAAAGCGTGAGGCGCGATACTCCGCAAGAACAGGAACTCCTTGGGCACCGACGATCCATCACCCATCTAGCTAAAGGCGGACCGCCGGCGGTAGAGGAATAGTCCAAGACAACAACCTACTACTAGCGGTACAACTCCTGCGTATTGTCCGACAATAACAAGTCCAATGCCGAGTACCGCAGTTATCGACCAGCCCGCCGCTGCACTCCGCCAACTTCTTTGCGGGCCTTTGAGCAGCCTGTATCCAGCGCCGCACATGATAGCGGCATACACAAGCATAAGAACGCTCAACGTCGTGAATACAGCATATCTTAGGCCTGAAGCCGCCTGTCCGAATTGGCTAGGATCCGGATAGACATACTGCACAACACCTAGCGTCAGGTAGCTCATTGCAGCTCGGCCTAATCCCGTGAATGCAATTAGCAATCCGGTCACAAACGTGGCGGTACCGATTGCCTTCACCCAACCTTGTTGACGCCCTACCTGACCGCGCCCACTGATGACGAATAGTTTATCACCAAGCGTTCCACGACCCATGCTTAATGTATTCGCTCACGCACTTAAATTACTATCGCGACACCTCACTCCGCCCCGCATTATTGCATGAACAGGACAGTTAACCCTGGACTTGTTGCTACGCTGGCCACGTCATCGAGTGTTTCACCGGCAATGTACGACAGCAGAAAGTATGCTGCTGTGGCGATCGTCGATCCGCCGCACACCGCCGCCCCCGAACCGCTGACCAATGTGAGGGCGCATCCGACGACTTGTGCAAGTTCTAGCAGGCATGACACCGGCAGTGAAACCGATCCTTCAATCGGATCCCAGACACACCACTGAAACTGGATCGGTACACCCGGTGGGATTGGAAGGTCCCAAATCGGTATTGAGGCAGTGCCGCTTGGGCTGGTGATCGCTGTGCGCCCAAACAGCGCTTCAAACCCATCTGAGCCTATGGGAGAAAGCGCCGCCAAGGCCGCTTGATACGTCGGTGCATTGAGCGCGTTGTAGAAATAGACACTCCATGTTCCCGGCGCAGTGTTCAGGTGAAGTGTTCCAGATCCTGAAGGGATAGGAATCGGGTAGGGCGCACCAGGAACATTCGTCGGGCAGAACCATGTCATGGGGATCGAGGCCGTTGTATTCTGAGGCATGCCCGCAGGGAATGGCGCGATCCACAGGAATGCCAACGCGCCTGGACGAGCGTTGGACAATGTGATGCGGAATGAGGTGTTTGATACGCACGGCAACCCTCCAGCTGTAGCTATCTGTGGAGTCGCTCCTAGGGTTCCGGGATCACCTTGGCCAAACGGCATGATCAAACCGGTTCCGACGAACTCATCCGCCCCTATGTCGACAACACTGACGAACACGCGGGGGTTACCTTCAAAGTCCGTTGCCGGTAGTGCCGGTGCGGCATTTGTACCTGCGTCCCTACACGGTGAACAGCCCGTAAGATGGTAATCGCCCAACGAAGGGTCCAGGAACACCGGATCCAGATCGATGTTCGTGCCAGAGGAGTAGCCTTGGATACTATTATGGTCAAGTGTCAACATGCCCCAGCCACTCATCTGGGCCGCGGTATTCGAGCGAATGATGTTGTTCGTGGCAGTTCCTGGGCCGAAATCGGCCAGACCCTGATAGTTTGAGACAATTGTGTTGTTGGTCACCGTGTAGCCGCTTGTCGCCGTCGTCGATGGATCATTCAGGACGATCGCAGCGTGTCCTCCCGCCGCACCTGGGCCCTGGACGGTGTTGCCGTAGACCCACAGATGTCCGGTCAACTCGACTCGTGAAAGTGCGGAGATGCCTTCGTGACGA
>CAYQRN010000149.1:0-11451 GCA_964419995.1 uncultured Planctomycetia bacterium | reverse complement strand
GCACTTCGAGGCGCCGAATTTTGACACCGATCTTCATTTCACCAAAATGAAAGTGCGCCCGCGGCCGGAAACGGACCACCGCCCCTTCGCCCAGGCCCGCCCCCCGAGGCGGTACTGGCCGAGATCCGGGCCACCGAGGCCGGCGTGTCCACGGCGGCTCTCGTCCTCCTCTCGCCCATCACGATCTTCATCTTCCCGATCGTGAGGATCTCCGGGTGGATCGGATCGCACCTCACGGAGCGCGCAAGGACTCTCGTCCGCTTCGTGGACGCCGCCCGGGAGCGGGCCGGGGACGACACCATGACCCTGGCCACCATTGCGCGTCTCCAGAGCGCCATGCAGGCCCGGGCCGGAAACGTCGTCGCCCTGATCCTCGGCATCCTCGGCATGGTCGCGGCCGCCGGGTGCGCCATCTGGGGCTGTGCCCTCGCGCAGGAGACGCGGTGGTCGTCCTACGGCAACTGGTACACCCATCCCTACGACGACCTCGACGAGAATCCTCCCTGGATCGCAGCCATCATCCTCGGCGCCCTCACGATGTCGCTCTGGACCGCTTGGGCGCTCGTCCGCATTCGAAGCCACGCCGCGGCCGAAGGCCATCTCGTCCAGCTGGCGGGCGGCGGCGGGCAGTTCGGCGCGTTCGTGATTCGCCGCGGGCGGTCGCGGATCTCCTGGTGTCTCTGGTCCTTCCTCCTCGTCCTTCCGGCGGGGATCCTGCTGGGCGCCGGTCCGGTCTTCGGATTCCCTCTGCTTCTCGGCCTCGCCGCGAACGGACATCTCCGCGACGAGTCGCAGCTCCTCCACCCCTCGGTGTGATTCCGAGAGCGGCACCGGCGCGATTCAGGCCGGCGGAGCCGCGAGGAACTCGGTGCCTCCCGCCTCGAGGGACCGGATCCGGCCCCAGTCGAGGAGGGACTTCGTCGCCTTGCGGACGGCGCTCTTCTCCCACTCGAACCAGTCGAGGACATGGGCGCGGGGGACCACGATGGCCGCGGAGAGCAGGGTCTCGAGCACCGCCTCCCGTGCACTTGCGATGTCCTCTCCGGCGTCCGGGGGCGCCTTCGGGAAGAGCGACGTCCAGACCGTCAGGATCGCGGCGTGAATGGCGCCCTCGGCCTCCTCGTCCTCCCGGGCGATCACGATGCCGGCGTGCAGCAGCTCCTCCTTGGCGCGATGGAAGGCCCGCGCCGCCGCCTTCTCCTTCATCCCGAGGGCTTCCCGGGCCCGGTCCGTGCGGATCGGGCCCTGGTCCGTGAGGAAATCGAGGAGGCGGCGCGCCTCCATGGAGAGTTCCTCCTGGCGGGTCGCGAGGAAGGTCCGCGCCAGCGTGTCGAAGGGACCGAGGCGGCGGCGGGCGACGTAGAGCGTCTTGCGCCGGTAGACCTTGACCGGGATGATGTCCCCCTCGGAGCGGAGCCGCTGGGGCCAGTCTGCAGCATGAGCCGGCCACCGCCCGAAGGCCGGCCCTCCGGGTTCCGGCGGAGCCCCTCGGACGGCGCCGATGAGGCTCGGGAGATCCTCGTCGTCGGCATGGGTGACGACTCCGGCCTCCTCGATGAAGGCCCGGGCGTCGTCGAACGATGCGAGGGCGGTCCCCGGCGTCCGGCGGAGCCGGCGCTCACGGAAGGTCAGGAGTTCCTTCAGCTTCTGGGTCATGGCGTCCTGGGGGCGTGGCGGCGGCACCGCCGCGTGTTCGATGCGCCGAGCGCGATCCCACCCGCGGCGGGTGGATCAGGATTCCGGAGACTCCGGCGTCCCGTTGCCGTCCCCGCCGGGGGCCACGGGAACCCCGACCGCGCTCACGAGACCATGATGGAGTTCCCGGAGCTCGATCTTCGTGATCCCGTGGGCCTTTCGCGGATCTCCCGCCAGATCCTCGGGCGTGATGGCGCTGACGAGCTCGAGAGCGTGCCGCGCCGCCTCGGGATCGATGTCGGGAATGCGGGAGGGCTGAAGCCCGAAGGGGGGACTCTTCGGGGCCAGCTCGCCGACGCCGAGAGCCTCGAGGGCCGCGCAGAGATTCCGGAAGGGGGCTTCGAGCTCGCTCTTCACGGCCCAGAGCCGTCCCTTGGTCCTGGCATTACGGTCGTAGACCTTCGCGAGGAACTGGCGGAGGCTGAGCTTGGCCATGGGCGGTCCTTCTCCCCGATCTCCGGCCGCGCCGGACGATCGCAGGGGAGAGGACTCTAACACTCCTCGCGGTGGCGCGCTGCGCCCCGCCCCCGTTGAGGACGGGGGCGGGGTATTGCCGGACAGCGTGCTCAGTGATCGTGGTTGCCGCGCCGCGGGTTGGCTTCCCATGCGCTCATGAGGATCCGCTTCATGAGGTCCACGCGGGCGTAACCCTCGAACCGCCGGACTTCCGCGCCGCTCGGATGGAGGATGAGGATCGTCGGGTCGAACTTGGGCGTCGGATTCACCTGGTGCCGGAGGAAGAGCGCTTCGGTCTGCGGCGTCCGGTAGATGACGAGACGCGCATACTTGTCGCTCACGATCCGCATGACCTCGTAGTTGCCCCAGGTCTCGTTCTCCATCTTCAGGAACTCGGGGCTCCGGGTCGTGAAGACGACGATCGCGAGGCGCCGCGTCCGCGCGCAGTGGTTCACGAGGTCGGTGATGGGATCGGGGGGGGGCGCGACGACCACGGGCGGTCCCTGGGGTGGAGCGGCGACGGGGGGCGCCTGGGGCGGCGCCTGGGGCACGCCGCCCGCCGGCACGACCTGGCCGCCGGCGGCGAGTCCGTGGGCCTCGGCGAGCCTCCCGAGCACGAGGTCCGCCGGCGCGGGCCCATCGAGACGGGAGAGCTGCCGTCCGGCTCCGTCCACGAAGAGGACGGTGGGGAAGACGCTGATGAAGAGCTCGGCGATGAGGCTCGCCTTGTCGGGCGTGTGCTCGTAGCAGACGTAGACGCCGCGGGCCGAGATGGCCTGCTGGACGTCGACCCGGCCGAACACCTCGGCCTTCATCCGGAGCGAGTCAGGGTTCGCGCCGGAGAAGTGGGCCACGACGACCGGCTGAGCCGGCGTCGCCATGGCGGCGATGCTGCGAAGCGCGAGGGACGTTCCGGGGCCGACCCCCCCCGGCTGAGCGACGGCCGCCGCCGACAGACCGAGCGCGACGAGCACCGCCGCGAAGGACGGCCGGAGGCGGATCCGGCTTTCCGGGTGAGTGAGGACATTCATGATGGCACTCCGTAATGCGTGAGGCGGCACGCGAGCGCGGTCGCGACGCCGCCACGGGTCCCATAGAGATCCGACCCGCCGGCTTTCTCGACACCGGCCGCCGGCATACTGAAAGCGACTTATCCGCTTAAGCTTACGACGCGTCAATAGGCGTTGTGCTCCGTGCCCTCGGAACGCCCCGGAAAAGCCGGAGGGCAATCCGTCAAGTATCCCCCCGCCGCCGCCCGAAAGCAGAACAGGACACGCCGAAACAGCCCCTGAGGTTCGCCGGACCCATGAGCGCCGCACGCCGCTCCACGATCCTCGTCATCGACGATTCCGCCTTCTCCCGCTCTCTCGTTCTCATGAAGCTCAGGGACACCCATGACGTCGTCATGGCAGAGAGCGGCGCGGCGGGGCTCGGGGAGTTCCGGGCGCGGCGGCCGGACCTCGTGATCCTCGATCTCCTCATGCCCGACCTCGGAGGCTTCGAGTTCCTCCGGATGGCGCTCGAGGAGTGGCCGGACGCCCGCATCCTCGTCTGCTCGGCGGACTGCGACGAGGAGGTGGAGCAGCGCGTTCTTGCCGCCGGGGCCGTGGGCTTCCTCCGGAAGACCGATCTTCTCACGGAAGGTCGGCTCGTGGCTGCAGTCGGGGCCTGTCTCCAGCCGATGTTGTCCTGAGAGACGGACTCCCGCGCCCCGACCCTCCAGCCGTCGCACCGTCTGCGATGAGCGGGGGATGATGCCGGTCTTCGGGGGTCCGCGTCGAGGGAATCGACATGGTCCAGAGCACGATCGAACCCGGCGCCATCTCGCCGGTCTCGGGGCTCGGAGAGAAGGCCCGGCTCCTCCTCGACCTTCTCGCGAAGGAACCCCTGTTCAGCCCGAGCGCGCTCAACATCATCCGCGCCTCGGTGGGCAGTTCGATCGACATCACGGCCCTGGTCGAGGCTGTATCCGCCGATCCGGTGATCTCCGCTTCGGTGCTGGCGCTGGCCGCCTCGCCGATCTACGCGCATGTGACGCCGCCCAAGTCCATCCGCCAGGCGGTCATGACGATCGGATCGAACCGACTCACGGCCGTGGCCCTCGCCTCCGCGCTCTCCGGCGAGACGTTTCGTGCGCTCGATGACTCCGTCCGTTCCGATGTCCTCGCGGCCTGGCGGCACGTCGTCGCCGTGGCTTCCATCGCGGAGATCGAGGCCGGCGCCGCGGGCGTGGCTCCCGATCTCGCCTACACCATCGGACTCTTCGCGCGCCTCTCGACCCTCTCCATCGTCGTGCGGTGCCGGCCGCTCATCGAGCAGCTCGGCGACCGCTTCCGGCAGGGCGCTCCGGACCGCGCCGCCGAGATGGAGATCCTCGGCGCCACCAAGGCGGAGCTCTCGGCGGCGCTGATCGCCTCCTGGGGCGTGCAGGGCGCCGTCGTCAGCAGCGTCGCCGCGGTGGACGATCCCGACTCGGGAGATCCCGCAGCCCGCTGCGCGGAAGCCGGCTGCCACATGGCCGGCTTCGTGGGGTATCCGATGCCCCAGCCCTGGATGGTCATGAGCGCCCCCCGTGCCGTCACCGAACGCGTCCTCAGCGACGCGTCGGGCATCGACTCGCTTGCCCGCGAGGTCCGCCGGAAGGTCAATGCCGTCGAGGTGTCGATCCCCCGGGGTGTGGACGCCGGCGAGTACACATGGAACCTCCTGTCCCAGGCCGGCCGCCGGCTGGCGGAACTCCTCCTCCGGTCGGAGCAGGACCGGGCCGACGCCGAGTCGAGGAACCGGGACTTCGCCCGGATCGCGCAGGTCCTCTCCCGCGTCGCGATGGGGCTCGACTTCCAGTCGCTCTCCTACTCGCTCCTCGAAGTCCTTATCGAGTGCTTCGGCGCCTGCTGCGCCGCAGTGGCCCTGAAGAGCGGAGACTCGGACGTCCTCAAGGGACATGTCTTCCGCCTCGACGCCGAGAAGGGCCCCTCCGCGGCAGGGATCGAGGTCGGGCTCCGGGAGCTGGCGCCGCGGCACGCGGAGGTCCTCGAGAAGGGGTCGAGCGCGATCCTCGAGGGGGCGCCCGGAGGCTGGCTCGCGAAGCACTTCCCCGGGGCCGGCGGCGTCGTTCTGGCCGGACTCGTCGTGCGCGGTCGGCCTCAGGGGCTCCTCATCCTCGCGTTCCCGCCCGAGGCCCGCTGGCCACGGACGGGAGCCGGATCCGCCATGGAGCTCATCGCGAACGTCGCTGCCCTCGCGCTCGACAACGCGCGCCTCTTCGAGCTCGTGCGGCTCGAGTCCACGACGGACGAGCTCACGCGGACCATGAACCGCCGGGCCGTCCTCCGTTTCGCGGAGGTCCGCCTCACGGGCGCTACGGGCGCCTCGGGGGGCGCTCTCGTCATGATCGACCTCGACCACTTCAAGGCGGTCAACGACACCCTCGGTCACGACGCCGGCGACGAGTTCCTGCGGGAGGTGAGCCAGATCCTGACGCGCGCCGTGGAGGGGCGCGGGCGGGTGGGCCGCCCCGGTGGCGACGAGTTCATCGTCGTCATGCCCCGGGCGGTCCGGGCGGACGTCGAGGCCTTCTGCGACCGCGTGCTGGCCGACGTCGGCGCCCTCGCGGCCTGTGTTCCGTGGAAGGACGTGGGCGCGCCCGTGGGCATCACGCTCGGCGCCACGGTCTCGTCCGCGGCGGAGCCCGACATCCGGACGCTCCTCCGGAAGGCGGATCAGGCCCTTTACGCCGCGAAGAACGCCGGCCGCAATCGCTGGTCCGTGGTCTGAGACTGCCGCGCCGGCTTGCGGCGGATCCGCGGCAAGCCTATCCTCCGGCCATGCATCGGGCGACCGAGACGCTTCTCCTCGCCACGCTGGCGGCGCTCTTCGGCTGCGCCTCGCCGGGGGCCGTGTCGCTGCCTCCGGAGGATGAACCCGTGGCCGTCCGCCCCGACGCGGACGAAGCGCCGCCCGGGAGTCTCGAGACGCCGGAATCGGCGCCCGTGCTTCCGCCCGATGCGCCCTCGGAGGTCGGATTCCGGCGGATCTCCCATCGCGGTGTCAACGGCGGGGAGGCCCGGTTCACCCTGCCGGGCGCCCCGGATGACGTGGCCTCCATGCTCGTCGACTTCAACCACATGACGGGCCGGCGCCCTTGGGCCGTGCGCTACACGCATCTCTCCACCGACGGGGATATCCACCGTTCCGAGTGGGCCTTCGCCGGCAAGGCGGGCATGGATCCTGTCTGCATCCTGAGGCACAGGGTCGAGCGTCCGGAGGGCCGGATCATCGTCCGATTCCAGCTCGAGCGCCCGGATTTCGGCCTCGCGGCCTTCTTCGGAGACATCGCTCTCGAGACGGATGGCCGCGACCCCGGGCGCACGCGGGTCCGCCAGCGCCTCTTCATCGACAGCGGCGTCCTCATCGCCAATGCGTCCTTCGAGGACATCGAGGCGGGGCTCCGGCAGGACGCCCTCGACATGGATCGGTGGATGCGGCAGCGCCTCGCTCCGGTGGAGTCCCGCGCCGCGAGCGCGCCGGCGCAGTGAGGCCGCCGCGACCGCGTTGAACGCCCTCCGGGCCGCCGTAGCATCGATGAATCGCCCCGAAGCGCCCCCGCCCCGGAGACCCGCCATTCCCGCCCGCAGGCCCACCCGCGCGATCCGCATCGGCCGGATCCACATCGGAGCCGGACATCCCATCGCCGTCCAGAGCATGTGCGCGACGCGCACCTCCGACGTCGCGGCCACCGTGGCGCAGATCGTCGATCTCGAGCGGGCCGGCGCCGATGTCGTGCGGGTCGCGGTGGACAGCGAGGATGACTGCCGCGCCCTCGCGGAGATCCGCTCCCGGACCTCCGTGAGCCTCTCGGTGGATCTCCAGGAGAACTACCGTCTCGCCGCCCGCGTGGCGCCGTCGGTGGACAAGGTCCGGTACAACCCCGGCCACCTGCACCATCACGAGAAGTCGCTGCCGGTCCGGGACAAGGTCGCGTTCCTCGCGGACACGGCCGCCCGCCACGGCGTCGCCCTGCGCATCGGCGTCAACTGCGGCTCCGTCGATCCGCGCCTCGCGGAGCGCTTCGGACGGGATTCCGTCGGAGCCATGGTGGCATCGGCCGTGGAACATGCGTCCTTCCTCGACGGGCTCGGTTTCCGGGACTTCTGCGTCTCCCTCAAGGACTCCGATCCGGGGAAGGTCATCGACGCCAACATCCGCTTCTCCGACGCCCGTCCCGACGTGCCGCTGCATCTCGGCGTGACGGAGGCCGGCCTGCCCCCCGAGGGGATCGTGAAGACGCGGATCGCGTTCGAGCAACTCCTCGCGCGGGGAATCGGCGACACGCTCCGCGTCTCCCTCACCGTTCCGAACGCGCGCAAGTCCGAGGAGATCGCCGTGGGCCGCGCGATCCTCGCGGACGTCGCGGCGGGCCGCTTCCGCTCGGTACCCGTCTTCGACCGCCGCGGGCTCAACATCATTTCCTGCCCCTCGTGCTCGCGCGTCGAGAACGAGGCCTTCGTCGACCTGGCCGGGCAGGTGCGCGACATGACGGCCTTCGCGCGGGAGCACGATCTCACGATCGCCGTGATGGGCTGCCGCGTGAACGGCCCCGGGGAGACCGATGACGCCGACCTCGGCCTCTGGTGCGGGCCGACCCACGTGAACCTGAAGCGCGGCTCCGAAGTCGTCGGCGCCTTCCGCTACGACGAGATCCTGTCCCGTCTCCGGGCGGAACTCGATCGCCTCATCGCGGCGCGATCATCGGCCTGAGCCGGCGAAGGGGTCTTCGCGGAGAACCACGGGATCCCGCGGGAGGTGCCGGAGGTCGAAGATCGGAACGAGATCCGGCGGCATGACCTCGCGCCCCTGTCGCGGGAGCCCCGCCGTGTCCGCGAGCCAGGAGACGATCCGCGCCGCGCCGATCCCCTCCCGCCGCAGGCGCGCCACGGTCGTGTCGCCGTGGCGCTTGGCCAGGCGGCGGCCGTCCTCTCCGACGACGAGAGGGACGTGGATGAACTGCGGCTCCTTCCGGCCGAGCGCGCGGTAGAGGAGGATCTGCCTTCCCGTGGAGGAGAGGAGATCGTCGCCGCGGAGGACCTCCGTGATCCCCATGCCGGCGTCGTCGACGACGACGGCGAGCTGGTAGGCCGGCGTGCCGTCCCGCTTCATGATGACGAAGTCGCCGGTTTCCGCGCAGACGTCGGTCTCCACGCGTCCCCGGAACCCGTCCTCGTGGACGACGATGCCCGGATCCACGCGGAATCGGAGCGCCGGGTCGCGGCCCGTCGCCGCCCTGGCTTCGCCGAGGGATGCGAACCGCGCCCGGCAGGTGCCGGGGTAGCGCGGGCCCTCGGTTCCGTGGGGTGCCGAAGCGGCGTTCTCGATCTCGGTCCGGGAGCAGACGCAGGGGTAGGCGAGGCCGAGGGCGACGAGCCGGTCCGCGGTGGTCCGATAGAGGGCGAGCCGGTCCGTCTGGCGGACGGGATCGCCGTCCGCGTGGAGACCGAGGAACGCGAGGTCCTCGAGGGCGGCGGCCTCGGCTCCGGCCCGGATGCGGGGCCCGTCGATGTCCTCGATGCGCAGCGTCAGGATCCCGCCCCGGCTTCGGACCGAGAGCCAGGCGAGGAGAAACGTCCTGGCGTTGCCGAGATGGAGGACGCCGGTGGGAGAGGGCGCGAGTCGTCCGTGGATCATCGGAGTGCGGGCGGCGGCACGACGCCCGTGGCAGCGTTTTGTTCCGCCCGGTGCGGAGCTTCAGCGTAGCGTCCACCTGAAGGGCGGGGAAGGGCGGCGCCGGCCGTCCGCGCGTGGGCCGGCGGCGGAGCTGCTTGCCGCGAAACGTGCCGTCTGCGACACTGCTTGGCGTCATGTCCGGCCGCCTCGCGATCGTCCTTCTGGCCCTCGTCCCCGCGGCGCGCGGCCAGCTCCTGCCCGGGGACGTCATCCTCGCCAGCGCCGCGGGCCTCGTCCACATCCGCGGGAGCACCGTCACGCCCGTGACCATCCCGCCGCTTCCCTCGGCCGTGTCGCCCTATGTCCCCCTTCCCGTCGAACACGTGCCGGGGACATCCCGGGTCGTGCTGTCCATCGGCACGACGCTCACGCCGACGGGCGCCGGGGCGGGCTACTCGCTCTGGCTTCTCGACTTCGGCTCTTCCATCGCCGCGCCGGCGGCATCGCTCCTCGCGAGCGGGTGGCTCGCCACGATGGTGGATCTCGACGCCGACCAGGCCACGGGAGACGTCTACGCCCTCACGAGCACCGGTCTCGTCTTCGTACTTCCCTCGCCCGTGACCGCCGGCACGGTCCCGACCCTGATCGCCGCGGGCCAGGCCGGGATGGAGCACGCCGCAGCCGTGCCCGGCGGCACCCTGCTCGTCTCGTCGGCCACCGCCACATGGCAGGTCGGCCCTGGCGCTGTCGGGCCGGGCACGGATCTCCTCCCGGCGGCCGGATCCCAGCGGGGCGCGGTCGCCGTCGATGCCCAGACGGCCACGGTGTTCCTCGTCGTGTCGCCGGGGGCCGCAACGGGGGCCGTGGCGGCCTTCACATCGGGCGGCGCGCCCCTCGGCCCGGTCCTGACCGTGCCCGAAGCCCACGGCCCCGTGGAGGCGAAGGTGGACGCTGCCACGGCGACGAGCTTCACCATCGCGGCCCAGGGCTCCCTCATCCAGGGGATTCCCTTCGGTGTCCAGTCGGGGCCCGACAACGTCATCCTCCAGGCGGGACTCCTCGGCCCGTCCTCCTCGGCCGTCGCCTTGGGGCCTTCCGGAGGGCACGGCGTCGCCATGACGGGTGTCCGCCTCGCTGTCGTCCGGGCGCTCCATGCCCCGATGAACTCCGCCCTCGCGATCCCCGTCGGGCAGGGCTGCCCCGGAACCGGCGGGCTCATTCCCGCGCTGGGCGCCGTCGGACTCCCCTGGCTCGGCAACTCCTCCTTTGCCCTCGTCGCCTCGGGGGGCGCCGCGGGTTCGCCTGCCTTCCTGCTCGGCGCCGCGGGGCTCGCCGCCCTTCCGGCGATCCTCGGGCCGGCCTGCGTCCTTAGACTCGACACGGCGACGATGCTCCAGCTCCTCGCCCTCGGCGTGAACCCCATGGGGCAGACGGTGCTCGACGCCGCCGGCGCGGGGCTCTTCCCCATGTCCGTCCCGTCGGATCCGCTCTACCTCGGATTCCGCATCGACTTCCAGGCCGTGATCCTCGATCCCGGCGGGCTTCCGCTCTCCGTTCCGGGAATGGGCTTCACGCTGACCAATGCCCTCGCGTGTCGGATCGGGTGACCCGGCGCTGTGCCGTCACCGCACGCGCATGATGAACCTGACCCCGAGGAAGGGAGGGCGGTTGTCCCCGCCGTGATCGTGGGGTGGCACTCCGGGCACGGGATGGACATGGCCGACGCGGACCCAGTGGGGGTTCGGCCGGTAGGGGGCGTTCTCGATGTCCCGCGGCCGGAGTTCCCAGCTCTCGTCCTCCCGGTCGATGCGTCCCCCGGTCTCGCCGCCCGGGTAGCCGCCGTCCTCGGGGATCGTGGCGCTGCCTCCGTAGATCCCGATGTCCCGGGCGCCGACGCCCATGAGGAAGCGCCCGTCCTCGAGGTCGGGCGTTCCTGCCGTGCCGTCGCAGAGGGCCCAGCCGTCGGGTATGGCAACCGGATCGGAGAGGACGGCCACGATCGTCCCGATGGGGAAGGACCGCGAACGGGCCTCCTCGGCCGCACGGGTGGCCGCTGTGCGAAGCGTCTCGATCTCCGTCCGGAGGAGGGTCGCGTTCTCCTCCGTCCGGGCCAGACGCGCGCCGGAATCTGCTTCGAGGGTCCGGACCAGCGCTTCGAGGTCCCTCAGGCGCTGATCCGTGGCGGGCTGTGTCGCAGGACGCGTCTCGGAAGGTCGCGTCGCGGGGCGGGGCTCCTGGGGTTCGGGCACGAGACCCGCGAAAACGAGAAGCGAGAGAACGCCGGCGGTCGCGCGCATGGACTGCACCTCCGTGGCCGTGCCGCCGAGGATACCGCGGTCCGGAAGGGCGGGGAACGTCAGTCCGCCGGCCCTGCGTCTCCCGGGTCGGTGGCCGGAGGTCCCGGAATCCGATAGCCGCCCTCGAGCCACCGGCCGAGATCGACGAGGCGGCATCGTTCCGAGCAGAAGGGGTAGTCCGAGAGCAGGGACCCCGAGGGCGATCGTCCCGCCCCCGGAAGCGGGGTTCCGCAGCGGGGGCAGACGGGGCCGGCGGCCGGCGTTTCAGTCATCGTTCTTCGACGGGCAGGACGGCTTGTCGCACTTCGCGGGCGATCCCGCGCACCCCGGCGAGTCCTTC